>CBINJQ010000155.1:0-9413 GCA_966251015.1 uncultured Akkermansia sp.
CAATGCGCCCCACCCGGCGTCAGCAAGCGGACGGCCTACGGTTCGATCCCGGAATCCGCCGGCTCCACCAGATCATCCGACGTGTATAACCGCCTGTCCGGCCCCGCGCTGCGCAACTGGATCAAATCCCCCGCCAGCGGATGCACCTGCCAGGGCGTGCCCCAGCGGTCGATCAAACGGCCTTCACGAATCGCGGGATGGTCGGGAGGCAGGGCGGCCTCGCCCAACGCGTCGCGATTCGTGAGAGCCGGAATCAGGTCCTCGTTGAATGCGATTCCCCGCCCGGAGAGGCCGGAATGCAGATAATTTTCCGCCATATCTCGCAAAGACGCCAGGTCCTCGGCCGGCGAACCGTCGGCGGCCAGGAGCCGCTCCCATGACAACGGAGGACGCGCCGGATCCGGCGAACGCGCGGGCAAAAGTCGCGGCGGCTCGCCTGGAGCGAAGGCATGCGGGGCGTCGCCAGGCATCGTCGACGTGGCCACGCGGGGCGGTTCCGCGCGCGGGGTCGGGGTGGACGGAGACATCGATTCCTTCGCCAACCATATCCAGGCCGCCGCTCCGCCAAGCCCCGACACGACCAAGACGGCGGCGACGGCAACGGCGGAGGTTCGGCGCATGCGGGCGAGAGCGACGGGATTTTCGCGAAAGAAAGACGATGCCGCGCGTTCCGGACCGGAGGCGGCTCAGGCGCCCATGAAGCCCACCGGCGCGACGCCGCCGGGCGTATAGAAATTACCGATACGCGGCAGCACGTCGGCGAGGTTGCCCGGCGCGACGCCGAGCCAGAGCGCGAGCTCGGCGAAATACTCGTCCACCGAAACCCCGGGGATGGCGGAGCCTCGCGAGGTGACGAGATCGGGGCCGGCGAGCGAGAGATCGGGATACGAGCCATACACCCGGCCGCCGTTGACCGAGCCCCCGAGCACGAAGGCGTTTCCGCCCCAGGCGTGGTCCGAACCGGCGCCGTTCGACGTAAGGGTGCGGGCGAAATCGGAGGCGGTGTAGAGCGTGACGGCGTCGCGCAGCCCGAGCTCGCCGAGCCCCTCCCACCAGGCGGCGAGGCAGCGGTTCACCACGTCCACCATGCGGTCCATGCTCACGATCACCTCGTCGTGATGATCCCAGCCGCCGTAGTTCACGAAAAAGGTCTGCCGGCGAAGTCCGAGCTCCTGGCGCGCTTTCATCGTGCGCAGGATGGCGCGGAGCTGCTGCCCGAGGCTCACCGCGGGATCGTTGCCGCGGCTGGAGGCGGAGACCGGCGCGGTGTAGGGCGCGGGCGGCACGTAACCGGGATCTCCGGGGAACAGCGTGGTCAACGTGCTGGCGTCGAACGCGTCCTTGAAGGCGGCGCTGGCGTCGATCGAATCGCGCAGGTTCTGCGCAAAAGTCCGGTCAAGCAGGTTCTGGTATTCCTGCTGGAGCTGGTTGTCGATGCCGGCGGTGCGGTTGGCGGTGCGGCTGCTCGAGCTGACGGTCGGCGTGGCGAGCGGCGAATTGTATTCGCTCGGGAGGCTGCTGCCGGTGGAGCTGATGTTGTAGTTAAAAACGGATCGGCCGGTCTGCCAGGTGTTGTTGCCCGAAAGGGAGATGTTCATCGAGACGCGGGCGTCCTGGTTGCCCGCGTGAAGGAGATCGGCCGCGAGGCCCGCCCAGCCGAGGGTGCGCGCCTCGGTCGCGAACGACGTGTGCCACTGCTGCTGCTGGTCCGAATGCGAGTAGAGCCCGCGCGGGCGCTTGCCGGTGGAGTTGTTGTAGGTGGTCTTGGTGAGACGCTCGGCGAGGGTCCCGACGTTGGCGACGAAGGCGAGGTCGCCCTGCCCGTAGAGCGAGGCCATGCCGGGTCGCGCGCCGTCGTCGGCGCAACGCGGATGCACGCCGAAGCCAAAGGGATCGGAGGCGTGGGCGGCGAGCGGCAGGATCGAGGCGGAGGGCAACGCGAGACCGTCCTCGTTGAGCTCGGCGTCGTAAACGCCGCCGCGCGTTGCGGCGTAGGTCGTGTAGGGCGCGCCGGAGGAAGGCGCCGGCATGAGGAGGTTGTAGGAATCCATGCCGCCGGCGAAAAACAGACACACGAGCGCGCGGTAATCCTCGCCGCCGGGGAGAGTCTGGGCGGCGGCCGAGTTGGCCATGCGGAGGTTCAGCAGCGTCGAGAGCAGGCCGAGGGAGCCGACGGCGGCGCAACTTGCCTGACCGAGAAAATCACGACGTGAAAGGGGGCGGGGCATGGAAATGGATGATGGCTGAGGTGCGATGGAGGATGAGACGCGGAGATGGCGGAGGGGATGTCGGAGCGAAACGGGAGGGAGGCTTCATCTACTCATCAGCCATCCCACATCTCACATCTTACATCTCACATGCTTTTTCATTTGAGCACGGCGGCGTCGGTGGAGATCGCCACGAGGTGGGCGGCGACGCGGAAGCGCATGCGCTCACGGCCGAGCCGGTCCGTCTCGCTGAGGCCGGTCGCGGCGGGATCGTTCAGCCGCGCCACGGCCCGGGTGACGGCGCGGAACGTGACGGGCGTCATCGTGCCCCGGCAGAGCGCGAGATCGAGCGCACGCACGAGGGGCTCGGGCGCGCCGTGCGTAAGCGGCAACCAGACCGACTCGTTCACGCGGGTGTTCCAGAGCGACTCGTTCACTTCGGTCGTGTCGGGGTTGTCGGCCTGCCCGGAGGGGTTGAGCTGCGTGAAGTTCGTCGTGCTCGTGACGGCGAGGGCGCTGGAAAAACGATTGGGCCCCGTGATCGCGGTGACGCTGTTGACGATCTGAAGCTCCGGCGACGCGAGTCCGGCGGCGGTCATCGCGCCCGGCGGACGGTAGTCGGGCGAATAAAAGTTGAACACGCTCGGCGCGCTGAGCGGGCGTTGGAGCAGATCGCCGTCGAGGCTGCCAAAGCCGCGGTAGCGTCCACCGGCCGAGGCGTCGGCGGGCGCGGCCTCGAGCGCGCGGGCGATGGACACGAAGCGGGTGTAAGGCTCGCGCACCTGCCCGTGGGCCGGCTCGGCGATGCGCGCCGGATCGCGAGCCTCGGTGTCGAGCAGGATGGCGCGGATGACGGCGCGAAGATCGCCGCGCACTCCGGATCCGTTGTTCGCGAAAACGGCGGAGATGCGCGCGACGTAGTCGGGCGTGGGATTCGAGGTGACGAGGCGCTGGATGAGCTGACGACCGATGAAAGGGCCGACGTTCGGATGGTTGCCCAGGTAATCCAGCGCCGCGTCCAGGTCCGCGTCGCCGGCCGCTCCGGTGTCGGGCGAGGCGCTGGCCGTGCGCGCGGGCAGATCGAGCGGGGCGTTGCCGGGCAACCAAAGCGTCTTGGCCGCGACGTCATGCTCCACGTCCCACATGCGCATCGGGTGCCAGGGGATGTTGACGCTGTCGCTGAAGCGGGTGGTGGGAATCTCGACGAGATTGGTGCTCGAGGTGAAACGCATCGAGTAGCTCAGGCCGGTGAACACGCGCGCGAGCTCGCCGATCTGCGTCTCGCCATAGGTGGGGATGGGCTGGCCGGCGGGAATCGCCACCCCGTCCGGGCCGAGATCGGCGCCATTCGAAAGCCGCTGGCTGCCGTCCGGGTTGAGCAGCCAAAGCCCGATCGAGAACAACTGCATGACCTCGCGGGCGTAGTTCTCGTCGGGAAACCGGTTGATCGAGGGATTGGCCTTTCGGTTGCGCAGCGCGCTCAGATAGAGGCCCATCCACGGGTGGCGGGTGACCGCCTCGAGCAGGTCGCGATAGTTGCCGAACGCGTGCTGAAGCAGCGTGTCCTGGTAGCTCGCCATCCCGCGCTGGTCGGCGGAGAGCGAGCTCATGCGGTCCGAGATCACAAAAATCTGGCTGAGCGCGAAAGCCACGCGCTGGCGAAGCGGATCGGAGTCCTCGTCGGTGCGCATCGTCTGGCGCCACCAGACCTCCATCCGGTTCTCGCTGTTGACGCGCGACGCGTTGGTCGTGCCGCCGAGCTCCGTCTGCCACACGTGGAGAAGCGGCAGGTGGAGGTTCGCCGGTCGCGTGAACTGGGCGTCAAGCCAGCCGGCGACGCCTTGGTCGCGCACGCGCGCGAGCTCGGCCGGCGCGGGTCCGAAGGTCGCCTGCGTGAGAAAGCGCGAGGCGTCCTTCTCGGCCAAACGACCATCGGCGGCGTCGGCGATGGTGAGCGTGGCGGAAACCGTCGCGCCCAACGTGTAGCCCGCGCCGGCCAGGGCGGTCACCGTGATCGTTTCGTCGCCCTCGGTCAGCGCGTCGGCCAGCGGCACGAGCGAAAAATGGGCCTCGTCCGCGCCGAAGGGAATCGTGACCGAGAGAAAAGCCGGCGAGCCGTAGTCGAGCCCCGGGGTCGCGGTTCCGCCGATGGAAAGGTTCACCGTCAGCGGATCGAGCCGGCCGCTGCGTCGCACCACCACCACGCCGGGATCGGGCCAGTTTTCCGCCATCGCGGAGTCGACCGCCGCGACCGTGACCGTCTGCGTCGAGCCCGCGAGCAAGGTGCGCAACCGCTCGAAGTCGGTGATGCGCGGGTTGTTCGTCGTCGGCGTCGTCGGATTGCTGCCAAGCCCTTCGCTGAAGACACGCCGCGGGTTGAAGCCGACCGCGCGCTCCTCCCAGTCGCTCAGGCCGTCGCCGTCGCCGTCAAAATCCTCCGCGCGCACCCGCACGAAAAGCCGCGGCCCGGCGGCCGCCACGTGTTCGCGGCGGGCGCCACCATCGCCGACGACGGACTTGAGCGGCGACCAGTTAACCAGATCGGCGCTGCTCTCGAGATGGTAGCGTTTGTCGCGCAAGCCCGTCCAATCAAGGGTCAGTCCGCTTCCGCCCGCCGCCGCGGCCGCCTCCGTCGTCAGACGCGACGCCGGATCGCGCGGATCGGTGCCGAGGATGCTTTCCTGCAAGTTCGTGAACCCGTCCCCGTCCGTGTCCGCGAGCGGGGAAAGCGCCTGCGCCGAGAAACGCGACTGCCAGACGTCGCTCGTCTGGTCGGCGTTGGAATCGAGCACCGCTCGCGCGGACGAAGAAAAACACGACAAACAAGCGACAAGGAGACCGGGGGAAAGAACGCGCATTACGAGATTAGGCGGGGCGGGGAAGCTCATGCGACCGAGTTCCGCTTACAACCCGCCAAGACGCACCCGAGCGTTTTCATCATCGCCTGACGCGCCAATCCCCGCAGTCCTGCGGACGCCCGACCCGGATCGTGAAGCGCAAACGCGTTCAACCAATCGGCGTGGTCAGGCCCGAAGCGCCGACCGATGACGTTTCCCGCCCCGAACGCGAAGCGCCGGCCGGTCATGCAGCGGAAATCAGAAGCCGGAGGCGCACCATCGGACGCGACGTCCGTCCCTGCACGGCCCAAAAATCGAATCATCGATGGCCTCGTTCCGGAGTCGGTTTCTCCGGAAACTAAAAATCCCGTCTCTTTCGAGAGGCGGGATTTTTTAAGATGGCGTCCCCACGGGGATTCGAACCCCGGTTCTTACCGTGAAAGGGTAGTGTCCTAACCAGACTAGACGATAGGGACGGAACCAAAGAAGACGGCGAAAGTGAAAACCTTGTCCAACTCCGCAAGGGAAAACTTATGGAAATACACCTACCGGAATTACACCCTAAATGAACTTGAGACTCAGGCTCATGCCGTTGTTAACTCTGCGCGAACCCATCATCCCGTCACTCCCCGGACCAATACGATAAGCCTCCATTTCTTCGCTCCGGCGCGATTTTCCCTCGGTAAAGGCCGATCCAGACACCACTTCTCTCGCTCCTCCTGGTAACCATGCAAACCGCCCTCCCTCTCGCCTTCGTCATGGGCTTGTCGCCGATGGAACTCTTCATCCACGGCGGCTGGATCATGTGGCCCATCCTGCTCGTCTCGCTCGTCGCGGTGACCGCCGTGGTCGAACGCGTCATCTTTCTCTTCCGGGAAAGCGCCCGCCGGCAGCCGGAACGTGTCGAGCAGATGCTGGACAAGGTCGAAAAAGGCGATTTCGAGGCCGCCCTCGGCATCGGCCAAAAATCCACCGATTACGTCGCGCAGGTCCTCGTCTACGCGCTTACGCATCGCGAACACTCGCTGCCCAACGCGTTCACCCGCGCGGCCAACCAGGAGCTCAACCGCTTCCAGCGCGGTATCGCCGTTCTCGATACGTGCATAACCATATCCCCCCTGCTCGGCCTGCTCGGCACCGTGCTCGGCATGATGAACACTTTCGGCGCGCTCGGGGACGGCGACATCGCGGCCAACGCCGGCAAAATCACCGGCGGCGTCGGCGAGGCCCTCATCGCAACCGCCTTCGGCCTGTTGATCGCCATCGTCGGCCTGCTCCCCTACAACATCCTCAACGCCCGCGTCGAGGAGGCCCGCCACAACATCACCGACGCCGCCAACGCCCTCGAGCTCACCATCAAGAAGGAAGCCGCCGCCCGGCTGTAAACCAAGGGCGCCCGCTCCGGATCTTCTCTCTAACGGCCTCCTTAACCTCGACCCACTCGCACCATGGCAGGCGGCGGAACTCGCAACGGCTCGGGCCCGAAAAAGGCGCGCATCGAGATCATTCCCTTGATCGACGTGATCTTCTTCCTGCTCGCCACCTTCGTCCTCTTCACGCTCTCGCTCAACAAGAGCGGAGGACTCCCCCTCGCCCTCCCCTCCACGCAAACCAGCGAGCCGCGCGACCCGGGCGAATCCGTCACCCTCTCCATCCGAGAGGACGGCACCCTCGGCTGGGACAAGGAACTCATCACCCTCGACCAGTTTCTGGTCCGCCTCCAAGCCTACAAACAAACCCAGCCCGACGGAAAAATCCTCATCAACGGCGACGAGAACGCGCTCTTTCAACAGGTGCGCTACGTCGTGGACGAAGTTCGCAAGGCCGGCATCCGCAAGGTGCTGATCGAGACGCGCATCCGGCCCGTCGAATAAACCGCTCCCGCCGATCCCGCGTCTCGCGCCTCCTCCGATGCCTTCCCTCTTCAGCGACTCCATCCAGCTCGCCCCGGCCAAGAAGGCGCGCATCGAGATCATTCCGTTGATCGACGTGATCTTCTTCCTGCTCGCCACCTTCGTCCTCTTCACCCTTTCACTCAACAAGATCCAGGCCGTCCCGGTGGATCTGCCGCAGGCGAGCGCCCATGCATCGAAAGCCGACGACGCCACGTCCGTCGTCATCCAGCTCTCCGAAGGCGAGGCCGCCTTCTGGAACAAGGAACCGATCTCGCTCTCCGAAGTCGCCCCGCGACTGGCCCACTACAAGGCCAACACCGCCGCGCCCAAGGTCCTCGTCACCGGCGACGACCGCGCCCGCTACGGCAACGTCGTCAAGGTCCTCGACGAGGTGCGCCTCGCGGGCATCGCCACCGTCACCATCGAGACCGCCTACCGCGGCCCCGGTCGCTGACCCGCCGTATCCGCCACCCTGCTACGCCCGCCATGAGCCGGTCCCTTCTCGCCGCCGCCCTCGTCTCCCTCGCCCTCCACGCGGGGGTCGCCTTCAGCGGCCTGTTTTTCAAGGAGGAGGCGGCTTCTCCCGCCGCCGAGCCGGAGATTCCGACCATCGCCCTCGATCTCCCCCCTCCGCCGGAACCCGAGGAGCCGGAGGTGGTGGAGAACACTTTGTCCGAAGCGCCCGCGCAGACCGCCGATCTCGCGCCGCCGATGCTGAACGATGTGCCGTCGGCCCACATCGACTCCCCTTTTCTTCAGCCGCCCCAGGCCCCGCCGCCGCCCGGGCTTGTCCGTCGATCCGACACCCCGATCCCCATTCCCGCCGGGCCTCCGCGAACCGGAAGCGGCACCGGATTCGGAACGGTCTTCAACTTGGGCGACCTGGATCAAAGGGTCGAGCACCGCCTCCGCCCAAAGCCCGTCTATCCGTTCGAGATGCGTCGATCAGGGCAAAAGGGGGAAGTCCTTCTCGAGTTCATCGTCGATGCGCAGGGCGAGGTGCGAAACCCCGTCGTGATCCGATCCACGCATCCGGCGTTTGAACAACCGGCGATCGACGCCGTCCTGAAGTGGAAGTTCAAACCCGGCAAAAGAGCCGGCGTCGCCGTAAACACCCGCGTCAGCCAACTCTTCCCGTTCACCCTCGACGGGGACTAAACACCGATGCGCCCGCCCGCCCTCGCCCGCCGCCTCCTTGTCGCCCTCGCATGGGGCGGTCTCGTCGCCATGCTCCCGGCGTCGACCCGCGCCCAAGCCCCGGCTCCCGGGCTTCCGAAAAAAGAGATCTCCGACGCCGCGTCCGCCGGCTTCGCCAAGCTCCAACCCTTGATCGAGGCGAAAAACTATCCCGGCGCTCTCGCCCTCGTGGATCAGCTCCTCGCCGCCTCCGCGCCGTCGAGTTACGACGCCTTTCTCCTCTCGCAGCTCCAGGCCCAGATCCTTCTCAATCAAAACAAGCTCGCCGAGGCCATCGCCCCGCTCGAGCGCGCCCACGCCCTCGCCGAGGGGAACGCGGGCTTTCTCGAAGCCCCGACCCACCTGGAGCGCATCTACGTCCTCGCCCAGCTCCACTACCAGGAGGCGGCCGCGCAAAAAACGCCCGCCGCCCGGCGCGCCGGCCACGAAAAAGCGCTTGGCTACATCCGGCGATGGCTCGAGCGCTCACCGAAGCCCTCCGCCGACGTCCACCAGTTCGCCGGCTCCCTGCTCTTTCATCTCGCCACCCTCGACGCCGAACACCCCGACCGGGTGCTGCTCGGCGAGGCCGCCGACCACGCCCGCGAGGCCCTGCTCCTTGCCGTGAAGTCCGGCTCGCAGGCGCGACAGCTCCTTGTCGCATGCCTTCGCCAGGCCGGAGAAAACGTCGAGGCCGCCGAGCATCTGGAGGTCCTCGCCGCCGCCGATCCCGGAAACGTCTCCGTCTGGTTGCAGCTGCAGGGCATCTACCAAGGCGGCGCCGCCGAAGCCAAGGATCCGGCCGTCGTCCGCGCCGCGAACATCCGCGCGCTCCTTGTCATCGAACGCGCGCAGGCGGCGGGCCTGCTCGTGTCGCCAAAAGACAACTACGCGCGCGTCGCCATCCTCTTCAACCTGGGACAGTTCGCACGCGCCGCCGAGCTGCTCGAAACCGGGCTCGCCGACGGCACGCTGGAATCGTCGAAGCGCAACTGGGATCTGCTCGCGTCCGCCTACCGTCAAACCGCCCGCGAGGACCGGGCCGTCGACGCCGTTCTCCGGGCGATCGCCAAGTTCCCCGAAGACGGGGCGCTCGAGCTGTCGCTCGCCCGATTTCTCCATGACGCCGGCAAGACCGAGGAAGCCTATTCCCGCGCCCGGTCCGGAGTGGCCAAGCCCGGAGTGGACAAACCGGGCGAGGCCCGCCTCTTCCTCGCGTTCCTCGCCTACGAACTCCAACGATACGACGAGGCCGCGCGCTGGATCGCCGAGGCCCGCGCCGACGGCGATGCCACGGC
>CBINJQ010000156.1:0-9382 GCA_966251015.1 uncultured Akkermansia sp.
GTGATCGACCTGGTGTTCAACGCGGCCGGTTCGTCCGTCAGCTTCGTTGACGCGTTCTGGACGCAGCCCCGGAGCTGGACCGTGTTGAGCGCCTCGAACAAGACCGGCGACTTCACCCTCGGCACCGTGACCGTCGACTCCGGCGGGCGCCTGCTCTCCGACTACGGCGCGGTCGCGCTTCAACAGACCTCGACCTCCGTCACGCTCACGTTCACCCCCGCGCCGGCCTCGCCCGCGGCGGAGTGGCGCGCCGAGCATTTCGGCCCCGGCTGGGCCTCCTTGCCCGAGGCGGACGACGCGGCCGATCCCGACGCCGACGGCGTGAACAACCTCCTCGAACGCGCCTTCGCCGGCGATCCGCTCGCGGCGGAACCGGCCTTGCTTCCCTATGCCGACGGCGCTTCGCCCGCGCTCTCGTTCCTCTATCGCCGTTCCAAGGACGCCACCGATCTCGATTTCGCCGTCGAGGAAAGCGTGGATCTTTCCACTTGGAGCGCCGCCGCCGGCACGGAGACGGTCGTCGAGGACCACGCCGGTCATCAACTGATCCGCCACACCCGTCCGATCACGACCGACGTGCGCCTCTTCCTCCGCGTGAAGGTGACGCAGCCGTAAGGATACCGCCGGTCGTTCCTCAGCGGGGCAGGGCGCGACCGTCGGGCGCGCCGCGTCGGATTGGCGGCTATAGTAGAGTTGTAGCCGCATTTTCGGCGTAGGCCGTCCGCTTGCGGACGCTCTTTCGCTTACGGCCTCTCGTAGAAAGCGCCCGCAATCGGGCGGCCTACGCGGCTACGACTTCGTTTGAACTGCTCTCCCCTCTGAAGCCCGCGACGGGCCCGGCGGTCCAGCCCTACCGGCAGAATCCTCTCACCGGGCCGTCAGCTCGGCGCTCATCCGATCCAGCACTTGGTTTCTCGTGCTCGCCGGCGATACCGTCTTCGCTTCGTCGATGATTTGCGCGAGGCGCTTCATGCCGTCGGGCGGGATCTCCACGCGCTTGGTGTCGTAGTCGGCCGCTTTCATTTTTTCCGGATCGTATTTGAGGTGGATCCACTGGCGCGTGAACACGTCCATCATCTCGTTCAGCACCGGCATCCGCGGTCCGTCGGGCGCCGCCGTGATCGCGCGATCAAGCGTGTCCAGAAGCGCGTCGTAGTCCTTCTTCTGAAAATACACGTCGGCCAGCTCGTAATAGAGATCCTGCCGGGCCGGTCCGCGGGCCGGGCGCTGTTCGCGCAGGATTTCCAGGTAGAGCTTTTCCGCCTCGTCGACACGCGACTCGTAGCGCAGGCGGCGCGCCTCCGGCAGCATCACCATGACGCGGTATTTTCCGCGCAGGCCGGCGGAGTCGTCGGGATCGGAGTCGATGATCGTCTGGATTTCCCGGGACTGCCGCAGTCGCAGCGGCTCCGGCAAGGTTTCCAGCCACGTGTCGATTTCGCGCGCTCGTTCGATGCCTTCGAGCGTGGCGATCCTCGCGGTCATCGTCGCGTGGGCGCCGCGCTTCGTTTGGATCTCGCGCATCAGCGCCTGCGGGCCGCCTTCGCGATAACCGACGACGCCATACGGGCGGCCGTCGGACGTGCAGAGGTAAAACAAGGGCAGCGCGTGCAGGCGGAGGTCGCGGGCGAGGGCGTGGTGGCGCGCATCCGCCGCGCTGAGCTCCTCCTCGGGGCCCGGGGTTTCCGGCAGGTCGACATGGGTCAGCACGAAGTCCTTCGCGAGCTCGTCCGCGAATCCGGGCGCGGCGAGCACTTCGGTTTGCAGGCGTTTGCTCCACTCCTCCCAGCGAAGGCCGGTGAAGAGCACGAGGTTCTGCCTGCCGGTTTGCCGCGCCGTTTCCGACGCCTGGGCGTAATCGGAATGCCAGGAACCCGGCTCGGCCGCGGGGGCGCATAACCAGACCGCGCAGTTTAGAAACGCCGCGAGCCGGAGGCCCGGGATTAAGCGGAGTTGGGACATCGTGTGCTCGGGAGCTTCGGAGGAGCCCGACGGGGGGGCGAGACGCGGCGCGATCAACTCCCGGCGGGAAGGAGCGTCTGCAGCTCCGACGGCAGCAGGGCGCGGATTTCGGAGTTTGGAGCGTCCGGGTTTTCTTTGAGGTAGTCGAGCAAGGCGGAGTGGTCCTCCCGGCCCAGGCCGAGCTGCTCGGAGAGCTGGTTCGCCCTCATCCGGGCGTGCATGTGACGTGTTTCCTGGTCGCGTTCTTTTTGCTCCTCCACGTAGGCGGCGAGCTCGGCCTGTTTGGCCGGCGCGAGCTGTTGGTTCATCGCGGCGACGATTTTCGGATCTTCATACCACGGGAGGACACGAGCCGAGGCCGCGGTCGAGGCGTCGGGCGCCAGCGCGGCCTTGAATCGATCATGAAAGGCTTGTTGTTCGTCCGAAAGGCGGACGCCCTCCGCGTGCATGGTTTGGAGGGCGAGGTAGCTCACGTAGTCGTCCGGGTTGCCCGCGAGCAGGCCCGCCTCCTTCCGCAGGCGGATGCGTTCGGACTCCATGCGCTCCTTGATCTGGGCGGCGAGGGCGCTGGAGAAAACGGCTTCGATGTTCTGCGCCGAGCCCGCGTCGAGGCCCAGGCGAAGAGCGAGTTTTTTGGCGGGATTTCCGGCGTTGAGAGACTGGTTGTGATAACGGGCGTCTTCGAGGGCGGCTTCGTTGTCGGCCAGGCGCGCGGCCATGTCCGCCGCGATCTGTCGCGCCTCTTGCAGACGGGCGGTCGGAATGCCGAGGCGGTCGCCATCGCCGCTCGCGGCGACCGAAGCTTCGGCAGGTCGGATGCGCGCGCGGTTTCCTTCCGCGCGTTCCGAGGCGGGGCCGGCATCGCTCAACCGGGTCGCCGGAGGCGCCGGACGCGAATGATCCGGATTCGCGCCCATGCTCGCGGCCGGCGTGCTTGTCGTCATCGCAATGTCGCCGCGAGGGCGCGCGAGCAGCGCGAGAAGTCCGGCCGCGACAAGGGCGGAAACGAGAACGGCCTTGGTTTTCATTTGTCGGGAGGGGGGAAGGCCCGGCCCGGCGCGACGCGCGCCGGACCGGGCCTTCCGATCAAACGAGACGCGGCGGCGTCAGGGGTTTTGGATGGTCCACTGCTGGTTGCTGCCGCCCCAGTAGGACCACATGATCACGGGCGAGAGGTTGGCCGTGCCGTTGACGTCCAGGCACTGGGAGAGGTTGATGTGCGAGTTCACGCGGAAGCGGCTGTTGCCGACGCTCTGGATCTGCCACTTCTGCGGATTGTTGTTCAGGTAGCTCCAGATGTAGGTGGCGGTGCCGTTCGCGGGGTTCCACGACGAGTCCACGCCGCGGCCGCCGGACTGCATGGAGCGGATCGTGAAGCGTCCGCCGCCGACGTCGACGATGTCCCACTTCTGGTTCGTGTTGCCGAAGTAGTCGTAGACGATGAGGGACGAGCCGTCCGCGTTGCCGAGCGCGTCGAGCGCGCGGTTGCTGGCCACGCCGACGATCTTCCGCTGGCCGACGGGCACGGCGTTGATCTGGCAGTTCACGCTCGTGTAGTGATTGAGCCCGTCGCCGCTGAAGGTGCCGCCCTCGACGACGACGTTGTCGCTGTCTTGGAGAAGGATCGCATGGCTGGTGCTGCCGCGGATGTAGGCGTTTTGCAGGGTGCAGTTCTTGACGGTGCTGACGGTGAAGAAGCCGCGTCCGCACTCGTTGGCGATGAGGTTGCTGGCGGTGATGTTGTAGCAGTCGTTGGCGAAACGCAGGCCGGCGTAGCCGCCGCCGTTGGAGCAGCGGTAGGCGTCGACCGTGCCGATGGTGCCGTTGTAGCCCTTGTTGATCAGCACGCCGCACTCGCCGAGGTTGCGCGCGACGATGTTGTTCACGGTGAAGCCGTCGACGCCGTAGGTCTCGAGACCGTGCGAGCCGAGGTTTTCGAAGCGGCAGTTCGAGACGGTGAGGTTGTAGACCCAGCGTCCGGCCTCGTAGGGGCGGCTCGGGTGGCTGTCGACGCGGATGCCGATGCCGCCGGAGTAGATGTTGACGTTTTGGAAAACGAGATTGCTAGCGCGACTGGTATGGATGCCCCAGCCGCCGCCGCTGGTGATGTTCATGTCGTAGACGCGGATGTCGCCGGCGCCTTCGTGGTGAAAGCCGGTGCCGCCGTGCGAGCGGGCGAAGTTCACGTTGTGGCAATAGAGGCGCAGGCCGGGGTTCATTCCGATGGTGGAGGAGAGCGTGCCGCCGACCAGGACGTGGATGTCGCGGACGCCGGAGGTCTGCGCGATGCAGTTGTTGATCGCCGTGGCGAGGTCCGGGGTCGAGCCGACCTCGGCGTTGTTGATCTTCCAGCGATAGGTGCCGGACGTGAGGTAGACCTCGTTCGTGTAGGCGTGCGCGAGGTTTAGTCCTGCGACGAAGAAGGTCAGAACGCCGAGAAGGAACGGCATGAATCTGCCCGGCGTCGGCGCGGGAAGCGCGTCGACGCGAGTGTGGGGTGCGTGTGCTTGTTTCATTTTTGGGTCAACCCCGGCGGGATGCCGGAGAAAGCAGGGGGATTCGCGCGCGGCGGAGGGGAGGGGGGAGCCGCGTGGAATGCGGGGAGAAAGGCGGCTCTGCTTCGCGGCGCGTCCGCGCCCGATGAGCGCGAGATCGGACGAGGGCCAAGCCGGGCCCGCAGAGCGGGAGGTGGGGGTGGGGTGTCGGGATCTTATCCCGCCGGGGCGCCCTCCGCCATAGACCCGACCGGGTCCATTGCGCACGCGTCGCCGCAGGGCGTAGAATCACTCTCTTCGAGCCGCGTTTCCCTGCTTTCCGCTCATTTCGTGAAATGTGAGACTGGGCGTCGTTCCCCCCTTTTGTTGTCCGCGCTTTCAGTCTCCTCCATGTTCACCATCCGCCCCTCGTTCGCGGCGCAACGCGCCGTCGGATTTTGTCTTTCGTCCCGGCGCGCGCTCGTGGCGAGGTTCCGCCTGCGGGCCTTGCTCGCGGTCGCGGTGTTTTTGAGCGCCGGCCTGATCGCCGCGCATGCGTATCCAAACGAGGTCTACGAGAGCGGCGGCACCTACCGTTGGAAAATCAACAACGCCGAGGCCGGCTCGAGCGCGGACCTGGCCACGGCGATCAGCAACTGCATCTGGGGCGCCTCGGGAGTTCGCGAGGTCCATGTGCTGGTCGGCGGCGATCTCGCTTCGACGATCTCGATGCAGTCGGGGCTGCGGCTGTATTGCCACGGCGTGAGCTTCACCCGCTCGCACGGCGGCACGGGTTTTCACCACGAGGGCGGGGGCGACATCCACATCTACGACATGAGCCTCGTCAGCGGCGGCGGCTGGGGCATCCATACGAGCCGCGCCAGCAACCTTGTTTTCCAAGGGATCAACATCACCTCCGGCGGCATCGGCATCCGGGTCGACAGCCATCCGAGCCGTCCCTACGAGGCCGGACGCTGGGTCTACAACCTCAAGGTCCTGAACTGCCGTTTCGAGAACCTCGGCTCCCATGGACTCGAGACCTACGGCATCGACGGCTTCACCATCGACAACATCGTCGCCCGCAACCTCGGCGAGTGCGGCGTGCTGATCAACAAGGGCTACAACGGCACCATCGGCACGGTCGACGCCTACCGTTGCTCGAACGGCGGCGGCTACGCCGGTCTGCGCTTCGCCAACGACTGCGCGAACGTCTGGGTGAAGTCGCTTCGCGCCGTCGAGTGCGGACGCGGCTTCTTCACGGTCACCGGCGCCAAGAACATCGTGGTCGAGGAGGTCTACATCCGCGACTGCACCTCGCACGCGATCCTGCTCCAGAACAGCGACGGCGTCGGTGTGAACAGCGGCTCCTACAACGGCGCGGGGCTCAACCACTACACGAGCGTCAACAGCTGGATCCTCGCGCGCGACGTCGGCGCGGGCGCCGTCCCGCCGCCCGCCGCGCCGGGCGGTGTCACGGCCGTCGTCGGCGACACCGGCGTGGTCGTCTCGTGGCCGGCGGTGAGCGGAGCCACCCACTATCTCCTCCAGCGCGCCGACGCGGTCGACGGCGCCTACCGCACCATCGCCTATCGCGAGACGACGAGCTTCGAGGACCGCAATCTCGCCGGCAACGCCACCTGCTACTACACCGTCAAGGCGGTGAACGCGGGCGGGCCGGGCGCGGCTTCGGCGCCCGTTTCGGTTTCGACCGTCGGCCGGGCGTTCCCGGTCGTCGCCCTCGGCGACGCCTTGCAGCTGCATTACCCCTTCGACGGTTCCGGGGCCGAGGGCGGAGGCGGCCCGGCGGTCGCGATCACGGGCGCCCCGAGTTACCCCGTCGGCCTGTCCGGCCAGGCGCTCGGCTTCGACGGGGCGACGAATTTCGCCACCCTTCAGCCGCTCTCGGGCGCGGGCCTGCGCGATTTCACGGCGGCCGCCTGGCTCTGGCAAAGCTCGGACGCGAACTGGCAACGCGTCTTCGACTTTGGAAGCGGCACGTCCGGCTACCTCGCGCTGGCGCTGGTCAACGGCGCGCTCCGTTTCACGCTCTTGCACAACGGCACGTCGCAGGGATTCGAGACGCCGGCTCCCCCGCGCGACCGGTGGGCGCATGTCGCGGTGACCCTGTCGGGAAACTGGGCCACGCTCTACGTCGACGGCGCCGCGCGCGGAAAGATGTTGTTCGCAAACAATCCCGCCCAGCTCGGCGGTCTTGCGCAAAGCTTCCTCGGCAAGAGCCAGTTTTCCGACCCGCTGCTCAAGGGGCGTCTCGACGACTTTCGCCTCTACGCGCGAGGCCTGGTTCCCTCCGAGGTCATGGCCCTGGTGACGGCTTCTTCGCCCGTGCCGCCCTTCGACCTCGTGGCCGGCGGCTTCGGCACCCGGGTGGGTTTGACCTGGACGCGGACGGTGAACGCCATCTCCTACACCGTGAAACGCTCTTCCGTCGGCGGCGGACCCTACGCGACCGTCGCGACCGGCCTGACCAACAACGCGTTCACCGACACCGGGCTCTCCAGCGGCGCGACCTACTACTACGTCGTCGCGGCGAGCAACCCGCAGGGAACGAGCGTCGACTCCAACGAGGCGGCGGTGACGACCTCAGATCTCGTGGTGCGTCTGGCTTTCAACGAGAGCTCCGGAAACACCGCGGCCGATTCCAGCGGCAACAACCGCCACGCCGCCCTCGTCAACGGACCGGCCTTCGCGCCGGGCGTGCTCAAGAACGCGCTCACGCTCGCGGGCGCCTCGTCGCAGCACGCGACCCTTCCGCCGGGCGTGGTGAGCGAGCTCAACGATTTCACCTTCTCGACGTGGGTGCGGGTTTCGTCGTTCGACACCTGGGCGCGCTTGTTCGACTTCGGCACCGGCACGACCAACTACATGTTCCTCGCGCCGCAATATGCCACCGGAGCCAACGCCGCCAAAATGCGCTTCGCGATCCGCACACCATCGACCGGCGAGCAGACCATCACGAGCTCGACCGCGCTTCCGCTCGACACCTGGACGCATGTCGCCGTGACGCTCGCCGGCACCACCGGACGGATGTATCTGAACGGCGCCCTCGTCGGCACGAACACCGCGATGACGCTGCGGCCCTCGCACCTCGGTATCACGACGCAAAACTACCTCGGACGATCCCAGTTCGCCGACCCGTATTTCAACGGCGCCGTGGACGATTTCCGCGTCTATGTCCGAGCGCTTTCCGCCGGCGAACTCACCGCGCTCGCCAATCCCGTCGCCGAGGCGCCCGAGACGCTCACGGCCGTTCCCGGCGACGGAAGCGTGGCGCTCGCCTGGCCGCTCGCCGATGGCGCGACTTTCTACGACGTCCTTCGCGCCGCCGCCGTCGAGGGGCCCTATGTCGGGATCGCCGCCGGCTTGGTCGCCCCGGCCTACACCGACGCTTCGCTCAACAACGGAACGACGTATTATTATGTCGTCAGGGGCGGCAGCAGCCGGGGGCCGAGCGCGGGGACCTCCCCCGTGGCCGCCGCGACGCCGACGACCCTGCGGGTTCATCTGAAACTGGACGAGACCTCGGGCAACATCGCCGCCGATGCGAGCGGCCGCGGCCGCGCCGCCACCGCGGTGAACGGCCCCGCTTGGGAGACGGGCCGGGTGAACAACGCGCTCCGGCTCGGTTCCGCCTCGTCCCAATACGCGAGCTTTCCGACCGGCGTCGTCGACGGTCTCACGGACTGCACGATCTCCACCTGGGTGCGGGTGAACTCGTTTTCCAACTGGGCCCGGATATTCGACTTCGGCACCGGAACGACCAACTACCTGTTCCTCGCCGCCCAGTATGACGGAAGCGCCGCGCCGCGCCGGATGCGCTTCGCCGTCCGCACCCCCTCGGTGACGACGGAGCAGACGATCACCGCGTCCGCCGCCTTGCCGCTCAACACCTGGACCCACGTGGCCGTGACGTTGAGCGGCTCCACCGGCCGCCTTTACCTGAACGGCGTTCTCGTCGGCTCGAACACCGCGATGACCTTGACCCCGTCCAGCCTGGGCGCCGTGACGCAGGGTTACCTGGGCAAGTCGATGTTCGCCGCCGATCCCTACTTCGACGGCGCGCTCGACGATTTTCGCGTCATGACGGTCGCGCTGGGCACCGCGCAAATCTCCGAGCTCGCCGCTCCCCCCGCCGCGCCCTCCGGCCTCGGCGCCGTCGCGGACGACGGACGGGTCGTGCTGGGCTGGAACGCGGTCGCCGGCGCCACGGGTTACTCGGTGAAGCGCTCGTTTGTATCCGGAGGTCCTTACAGCGTCGTCGCGAGCAACAACCCGGGGACCGCCTTCACCGACGCCGGACTGGCCAACGGCACGACCTGCTATTACGTGGTCTCCGCGCTCAAGGGTATCGCGGAGGGCGGCGATTCGTCCGAGGTCTTCGCGACGCCCGTGCCCGCGCTCGCCCCCGTCGAGAGCTGGCGCCTCACCCATTTTGGCTCCGCCTCGAACGAGGGGCCGGGCGCCGACTCCGCCGATCCCGACGGGGACGGCGTCGTGAACCTTCTCGAGTATGCGCTCGGCGCCGATCCGGGAGCGGCCTCGGGGGCGCCGTATCAACCTCAGGTGTTGGAGGGCGTCCTTCGGCTGGTTTTCTCGCGGATCGCGGATCCGGGGCTGCTGTATGAGGTGCAGGCGACATCCGATCTCGTGACGTGGGATGTCGTCTGGTCGAGCAGCGGCGCGGACAACGTCGACGGCGTCGTCACGGTGGCCGACGACGCGCCTCTCCCCGCCGCCGCGCGCCGCTTCCTGCGCCTGCGGGTTTCCCTCTCGGCGCCCTGAAGAGAGAGCGGACCGTGAGGCAGGGCGGGACCGCCGGTCCGGCCCTACCCCGGAGAACCGGCTATGGGCCGGGCGGCGGTCAGCCCTTCACGAATTTCGCGACCGCTTCGCGTCCGGATTGGACGTGGAGCTTTTTGTAGATCCCG
>CBINJQ010000157.1:0-9361 GCA_966251015.1 uncultured Akkermansia sp.
GGGTGACGGCGCCGGACGAGGCGGGGTCGAAAATGGCCGCGAGCGCGGAGACTCCCGGCCCCGTCGTGGTCGGCGGGGGCGTGGTGGTGGGCGGCGGGGTGGTCGTCGGCGGAGGCGTGGTGGTGGTCGGGGGAGGCGTGGTGGCGCCGCCCGCCAGCCAGTTGTTGCGGATGTCGGTTTCGAGCGTGGCGGCCTCCGTGGCGGTCAGCGCGGTGTTGCGCAGGTGGAAGCGGCCGAGCTGTCCGACGAACTGCGGGTTGAGCGCGCGGATGCCGCCCAGGCCGAGGGGCGCGCCTTGGCCGGCGTTGAGGATGGCGGGGCGCGCCGAGTTGGTCTGCGCCATGAGCACGCCGTTCACATAGAGGCTCACGACACCGCCGGTTTTCTGGAGGCGCACCAGATGGGAGGCGCCTCGCGGAGAGGCCGCGCCCGCGATTTCGGAGGGCGCCCCGTTGAAGGCCTGGAGATACACCGCGTAGAAGCGGCCGAGGCCGTAGTCGTAGCCGAGCGCGATGGCCGGTTCGGTGGCGGAGTGGTTTACCGTGAAAAGGATCGCCTTGCCGCCGCCGCCGGTGGCGGGGATGGCGACCGCGCCGACAAAGGCCATGTCCTGGGCGACGCCGGGCGCGAACAAATCCTGCGCGCGAGGACCGGGCAGCATGCGGGTGCCGTCGAAGGCGAGCGCGTCGCGGCCCGTTCCGGGGAAGGCGGCGCGGAGGGGGCGCAGCGAAGCCTGGTCGGTGGCGAAGCGCCACTGCGTCGAGCGGGCCGGATCAAAAATCGCGGCGAACGTGTCGCCCGCCAAGACGCGTGCGTCGGTCGCGGCCGGATCGAAATTCGGCGTCGCCGACACGATTGAGTTGGTCGGCGGAGGCGTGGTCGTGGTCGGCGGCGGAGTTGTGGTGGTCGGCGGGGGCGTGGTGGTCGTGCTTCCGCCGGGGAGCGCGAGGTTCTCGATCACGAACGCCTGGGTCTGGCCGGTCTCGAGCGTGAAGCCGGTGCCGGCCACGGTGTAGACGCCCGGCGAGACGACGGTGATGGCGGAGACGTCGCCCGGGACGAAGGCGCCGAAGTTCACGTCGGCGGCGAGCGAGGCGAGGGTGAAAACCTTGCCCTCGTCGTTCCACAGCACGGCGGTCTGGGTGAACTCGTCGCGATGGATGGCGTAGCCGCCGATCCACTGTTTGTCGGAAGAGATGCTGAGCGCGGTCGTGTCGGCGCCGGCTCGGGCCTCGAGCACGGTGGGCTGGCCCGTGCGGGCGTCCCATTTCGTCGCCGTGTAAAGGCCGGCGTTTTCGCTGGTGCCCGCGGCGAGCAAGCCGTCGGCGGAGATCGTTTCGGCGAAGGTTTGCGCGGCGCCGGAGGGGGCTTGGAGGGCGAGGGCGGAATAGGCGCCGCTCGTCTCGCTCCAGACGACGGCGCGTTGCGCCTCGGCGCCGCTCGTGACTCGTCCGGCGAGGCGCGTGCCGTCGGCGGAGGCGGCGGTGGCGAAACTGGGATGGATCATGCCGCTGGGGAGCGGCAGGGCTTGCGCGTAGTAGCTGGAGGTCGGCGTGCCGCGCCAGACGGTGGCGGCGCCGTTCGCGCCGTCGACGCCGACCAGGCGGGAGCCGTTGGCGGAGGCGGAGACGACCAGGCCTTCCGCAGGCGAACCGGCGAGACGCGGAAGCGGGGAGACGGCGTAGGCGCCGGTGGAGGAGCGGGTCCAGAGCGTGGGCGCGTAGTTGAACGAGAACTCGTCGCCGGACACGGGCAGCGCGACGTAGCCGACGGCGAGCGCGCCGTCGGGCGAGAGCCAGCGCGCTTCGCCGCCCAGCCCTCCGGCGAGGAGCGGGAGGGCGACGTGGGCGCCATATCCCGCCGTGGTTTTTGTCCAGAGAGCCGGAGTCGCTGTCTCGAAATCGGCGATACATCCGGCCACCGCGCCCGTGCTGGAGAGGCCGAGACCGTAGCCGAAGAAGTCGGCGTCCGGAACGGGCAGCACGCGCAAGGTCGCCGCGGGCAGGGTCGACGCGAGGGAGAGAAGAAGGGCCGTGAGGAGGGGGGGACGAACGCGGATGTGCGGTATCATGGTTTCCCCCATGCTGAGCCCGGGGACCGATTGCACGCCGCCGCTGCGGGAGCGGGCGTGATTGACGCGCTGTTTGCCAACCTCCGACGGAGAAACACGCAGAAATTGCGCGGAATTGCCATGGGGCGAAGTCCCACCGGCGCCCCTCGCCTGGATCAACGAGACCAACGCAGCGGCAGTTCGCCGGTGTTCCGCGCCCAGTCGACTTTCGGCCAGCCGCTCTTCGGCGCGGGTTCTCCGAGGATGTGGCGCGTGCGCAGCGGACGATGTTCGTGCGTGACCACGCCGTCCGTGAGCTCGATGTGGCTGATCGCGACCTGGCCGACGCAGCGGGTGGCGATGCGAAGCGGCGCGTCGGGGGCATCGACCGGGCAGGCAAACTCCAGGCGAAGTTGCGTCGGGCGCGGGCGCGCGGCGCGGGCGCGAAACTCGATCGTCACGCGGCCGTGGAGTTCGCGCCACGAGCCGTCGGGTTGCTGCTGCTCGACCACGACCTTCTGCCAAGCCGGCGCGAAGTGGTGGACGGTGAAGCGCAGCGTCCAGCGGCCGAGCACCGGCGCGGCTCGGCGCGCGTGCGCGGGGCGGCGGGAAACGGCGCGCAGCCATGCTTGCCAAGCGCGGAGGCGCAGCGCGTCGCCGACGAGCACGCCCGCGTTTTGGCTGGTGGCGAAGGATTCGGCGGGGCGCGACCAGGTCCACATCTCGCGGGCGTCCTTGCGCGCGGCGCGGAGGCGGAGCGCGAAGGCGGCCGCGGCTTCCTGCGCGGCGGCGAGGGCCTTGGCGAAGTCCGTGCGGCCACGGCCGTCTCGGCCGTGTTTTGGCTTTTCGGGCACGCCCGGGACGGGCGTGGCTACACGGGATGCGAGGCGGCGGAGTCTTGCGGCGTGGCTCGCGGCCTGGCGCACGAAGGCGTCGCGCGCGGCCAGGTGGCTTTGAAATCGAAGGGTGGCGGCGAGGCAGGCGAGCGGGGGCGTGCTCAGGGCGGAGTTCCGTGCGAGGCGGGCGAGGCGGCGAGCGGCGGCGGCATGCGACCGCGGGCTTTCGCGGCGCGGGCCGACGGAGTCCCAGCGCGTGTTGATCTCCCAGCGCGAGTTGCCGGCGAAAGCCAGGGCATCCGTGGCGAGCAGGCCTCGCGCGAGCGTGCGCGCGGAGGTCGCCCCGAGACCGGCCGCGTGGCGGCGGAGGCCGGAGGCGAGGAGCGTGGCGGGATCGTCGCCACGTTGAGGCTCCAGCCAGAGCGCGGCCGCGGCGGCGTCCATGAGCGTGGTCGTGCCGAGCGCGAGGCGGTAAGGCTCCCAGCTTGTGACAAGATACCCGTCGGCGCGGACGGCCCGGGCGCGGCGCCACCATGCGGCGAGGTTTTGCAGACGCTCGCCCCAGACCGGCGCGACCTCGTGGCGGAAGGCGCCGTTCATCGGGCAGGCCCAGTAGGCGACCCCCGCGGCGCGAAGGGCGGGGACGAGTTCGTATTCGGAAAAATTATACAGCTCCATCCGCGGTCGCTGCGCGAAGGGGTGGTAATACCAGTCGTAGGCGGAGAGAGCAGGGAGCGAGGAGCGGGGAGCGGGGAGCTTGTTCGAGAGCGGAGCAATCAGCGGAATCGCCTCGGGGAGGAGGGCGAGCATGTCGGCCCAGAGGCCCATGCGGAGGCCGCGAGCGGAGGCGATGCCGTGGAGCCGCGCGACGTGTCGGGCGAAGTGGCCGGCGAGGCCGGCCTCGGCTATCTCGTCACGGGAGAGCGGGTGTTTGCCGAGGTGGAAACTCTCGTCGAGGCCGACGTGGATCTCGCCGGCGGTGCAGAGCGGGGCGAGGTCGCCGATGAGTTTTCCCGCGAGCTCGGGCATGCGCGGGTGGAGCGGGCAGATCTGGCCGACGGGCAGGGCGGCGCCGGTGGCGGGGTCGCGGAGCTCGTTCAGATCGCGCCACGCCTCGGTTTTTATGAGGTATTGGGTGTGGCCGAGAAGGTTGCCGATAGGGACGACGCGGATGCCGCGCGCGGCGGCGGCGGAAACGAGTTTTTCGAAGTCGCGCCACGTGTAGGCGTCGGGGCGGGCGACGCCGGGGAGCGAGGGGTAATCGACCGCGTCCTCGAGATGCAGATACAGCCGTTCGTAGCCCCAGTCCGCGTAGCGGGGCAGGAGGTCGAGGAGGTGGTCGAGACGTTCGACTTGGCGGGCGAGGTCCCACTGGAAGGCGCGGAGCATGGTCGGGATGCGAAATGACCAAGGACCAATGTCCAATGACCAATGTCGAGCCGCGGGAACGAAATGGCCCGGGATGGTTGGCCAGGGAGCTGGTGTCAGACCTGAAAGACCACGCTCAAGAGCAGAAGGACGGCGGGTGTGAGGACGATCCAGCGCGAGCGGGGCTCGATGCGAAGCCGGGCAACAGGAACGCCCCAGGTGCGGGCGAAGCCGAGGGTGAGTTTCACGAATAGGACGAGCATCCAGAGCGGCCACGCCAGCAGGATGGAGGTGCGGACGCCGTTGGCTGTTCGAGCGGCCGACTCGCGGATACGGTCGGTCCAAGATGGCGACGTGGTGGGCGCCGCGGCGTTGTCCGAGATGCGGGCGCCCGCAGGAAGGGTATCGAGGATGCGGTGCGTGGGGCGGCCGTCGCGAGAGATGAGCGCACCCCCCGCGGAATCGGTGAGCTTGCGATAGAAACGGCAGTCGCCGCCAAGGAAAACGATGTGACCGCCTTCCCCGCCGTAGGGGCTGTTTTTGTGCCACCGTCCGGTTTCGGGATCGAGGCCGCGTGTCCAGGCGATTGGCGTGGTTCCGGGGTGTTTGTCCGTCAGGCCACCGAGGACCACGGCGAACAGGTGGGGCAACTGCGCAAAACGCGGGTCGAGCGCGCGTGAACCATCGGGCGTGGAGGCCAACACCGTTTTGAGGTCGGGTGGAATAGCGGAGCGGTCTTCGCTCGCGACCCAACAGCTGGCGTCGTTCAACCCTACGTGGAGAGCCAAGAGGCGAGCATAGTCCGGCAGGTCCGTGGCATCGGGCAATCGACCTTCGTGATCCACCGCGTAGATGAGGCTGGCTTGGGCGATCTGGCGAAGATTGCTGGATGCGATGCTACGGGCGGCGGTTTGGAGGCGTGGGGGCGCCACGAACTCGGCGGAAATCGTGCCCAGTATGCCGCCGAAAAAGAGCGTCAGCATGAGCGCGGCGATCGCGCTGAAGAACCACTTGGCGATGTGGTCGAGGAAAAGCATCGGCGGGCCGCCTTTTTCGCCTCCGTGAGGACGGCGGGCAAAAACAAAAAGGCCCGGGCGCGCGAGGCGGCCGGGTCTTGTAGGCCAGACCGTTGGTCTGGCCGCCCGACCGGCGGTCGGGCCTACATTTGAGCGCGGGGCTCAGCCGCGCTTTTGGGCGATGAGCTGCTCGAGCTTGACGATGTCGGCGCTGAAGAGGCGGATGCCTTCGGCGGTCTTCTCGGTGGCGAGGGCGTCCTCGTTCATCGCGAAGCGGAAGGACTTCTCGTCGAAGCTGACCTTCTTGAGATCGGCGTTCTGCGCCGCGGCGGCGTCGAGCTTCTTGACCACGGGGGCCTCGCTCTTGGCGAGCTCGGCGAGAAGCGTCGGGGCGATGGTGAGGAGGTCGCAGCCGGCGAGTTCGAGGATTTCGCCGGTGTTGCGGAAGGAGGCGCCCATGACCTCGGTCTTGTAGCCGAATTTCTTGTAGTAGGTGTAGATCTGGGTGACGGAGATGACGCCGGGATCCTTGGCTCCGGCGAAGTCGCCCGTCGGGTTCTTGGCCTTGTGCCAGTCCAGGATGCGGCCCACGAAGGGCGAGATGAGCTGGATGCCGGCCTCGGCGCAGGCGACGGCCTGGGCGAAGGAGAAGAGGAGCGTAAGGTTGCAATGGATACCCTCCTTCTCGAGGATCTCGGCGGCCTTGATGCCTTCCCAGGTGGAGGCGATCTTGATGAGGACGCGGTCCTTGGAGATGCCGGCCTTTTCGTAGAGGGCGATGATCTCGCGGGCCTTCTTGAGCGTGCCTTCGGTGTCGAAGGAGAGGCGGGCGTCGACCTCGGAGGAGACGCGGCCGGGGACGATCTTGAGGATCTCGAGGCCGAAGACGACGAGGAGGCGGTCGATGATCTGGTCGAGGGAGGCGGTCTTGGGGGAGTCGGCGATGGCCTTGTCGAGGAGGGCCGCATACTCGGGCATGGCGGCGGCCTTCAGGATGAGCGAGGGGTTGGTGGTCGCGTCGCGGGGGGCGAACACCTTCATGCTTTGGAAGTCGCCGGTGTCGGCGACCACGGTGGTCAGGGCTTTGAGTTGGTCGAGTTGGGTGGCCATGGATGGAAAGGGAAGATAGTCACCGCGCACCGTAGGCCTCGGCGCCGGGGCGTCGAGGCGGGGGTGGCGAGGTTTTAGCACGAAAGCGACTAGCACAGCGCGCGAAGGCGCGGCTTGTCACGCCTGCGGGGGCGGAGTCTTCGGCAAATTATTTCTCAACCAGATGAGCGCGGTTGATTCGTCCGAAAACGCTCCGTCGAGCTGGGCCTCGAAGGCGGCGTCGAGCAGGCGCTTGAAGTCGGGGCCGGGCTTGAGGCCGGCGGCGATGAGGTGGCGGCCGAGCAAGATCGGGCGGGGCGCGCCGTCGGCGAGGTCGAGGTCGGAGGCGCGGTGGAGGAGGCGTCCGATGAGCGGCAGGCTGTCGGCTCCGGTGAGCGGGGGACGTCCGGTCGCGTCGGCCCGCATCACGGCGGCGAGGTCGGCGAGCGTGGCGGGGGCGAGGCGACGGGCGAGGCGGCGGATGGCGTTGGCGCCCAGGCCGTCGGGTCCGCCGTGGTGGTGGACCATGTGGTTGGCCACGAGCGGCGTGATCGCGGGCGCGTGGTCGTGGGGCGCGCCGATGCGCCGGAGGAAGGACTCGGCGAAGGGCAGGCCGGCCGGTTCGTGGCCGGGGCTGGTCCATCGGAGGCGGCCGTTTTTCTCCTCCTGGCGGGTGCAGGCGGGTTTGCCGACATCGTGGAGGAGGACGGCCAACATGAGCAGCCGGCGGCGGCGGGGCGGGGCGGCCTGCCATTCGGGGTCGCGGGCGAGGGCGTCGCAACAGTGGGCGGTGTGGGTGAACACGTCGCCCTCGGGGTGCCAGTCCGGGTCCTGGGGGCAGCCGGCGAGGGCGGCGAGTTCGGGGAAGTGCGCGAGCCAGCCGGTTTCTGCGAGCACCCGCAGGCCGCGGGAGGGGGTGGCGGATTTCTCCGCCCATTTTTCCCATTCGTGCCAGACGCGCTCCACCGGCAGTTCGGCGAAGGTCGCGGAGATCGAGCGGCACAGGGCTGCGGTGCCGGGGTCGAGGCAGAGGTTGAAACGGGCGGCCAGTTGCATGCCTCGGAGGACGCGGAGGGGGTCCTCGACAAAGGCCGGGCTGGTGTGGCGAAGGCGACGGGCGCGGAGATCGGCTTCGCCGCCGTGCGGATCGACGAGGCGTCGTTCCAACGGGTCCCACGCGATGGCGTTGATCGTGAAATCGCGTCGGGCGGCGGCTTCGGCGTCGCTGAGCAAGGGGTCGGGCTCGACCTTGAAGCCGCGATGGCCCGCGCCGGTCTTGGATTCGCGGCGGGGGAGCGCGATGTCGTATTCGGTGCCGGAGTGGAGCCGGAGCTTGATGACGCCGAAGCTGCGGCCGACGACGTCGGTGGAGCCCATCGGGCCGAGCACGCGGAGCAGGTCGTCGAAGGAGGCGCCGCCGACCTCGATGTCCAGATCCTTGGGGTCCAGGGCCAGCAGCCAGTCGCGAACCGCGCCGCCGACAATGCGTGGCCGGCCGACGGAGCGGAGGGCGGCAAGAACGGGGAGAAGTTCGGGGGGGAGGTTCAAGGCGAGGAAGGGGAGGCGGGGCGACGCAGGCCTTCGGCGGCCAAAAGAGCCCAGCCGGCGAGAAACGCGAGACCGCCCAAGGGGGTGACCGGGCCGAGCCACCGCGGGCCTCCGAGCGCGAGGACGTAGATCGAACCCGAGAAGAGAACGGAGCCGACGAGCCAGCTCAGCGCCACGCGGCTCAGGGCCGCTCGACGTTCGTCCCGGGCGGACGCCCACGCCAAGATGGCCACGCAGGCGACCGCGTGCGCAAGTTGGTAGGAGCTGGCGGTTTCCCATGCGGAGAGTGTTCCGCCGGCGGTCAGGCGGGCTTTGAGGGCGTGGGCTCCAAGCGCGCCCAACAGCACGGCGACGAAGCCGTTGCAGGCGCTGAAGAAATTCAAGATGTTGGGTTGCGGCATGGAACTTTTGAATTCGGAAGAGGGACTCGTGAGAGGGTTTTGCGACGGTTTTGCGGGGAAGACAGGACTTGCCATTTACAAGTCCTTCGTTCTCCTGCGAACCGTCGTCTAACCAGCGACACCAACCAAACCAACCAAACCACCATGATCAAGAAGACCTCCCTTGCTCTCGCCGCCCTCGTGGCCGGCGTTTCCGCTCAGGCCCAAGACGCCAAGTCCGACCTCTCCGTCACTGTCGACGTCACCTACGTTTCCGACTACCTCTTCCGCGGCGCCAAGCTCGGTGATGCTTCCGTGCAGCCCTCCGTCGAGGCCGCCTACGGCGACTTCTACGCCGGCGCCTGGCACTCCAGCGAAGTGAGCCACAGCGATGGCGCGACCGAGACCGACCTCTATGCCGGCTACGGCTTCGCCATCAACGAGACCTTCAGCCTCGATGCCGGCGTCACCCGCTACACCTACGACGGCGGCAGCGATCTCGACTCCACCGAGGTCTATGTCGGTGTTTCCGCCGACGTGCTCCTCAGCCCGAGCGCCTACTACTACTACGACTTCGACTACGAGACCTACACCATCGAAGGCTCCATCGGCCATAGCTTCCCGATCGACGCCATCAAGGCCTCCCTCGATCTCTCGGCCAAGGTCGGCCATGTTGGCGCCCCCGGCGACGACCGCACCTACTACGTCGGCGGCGCCGCCGTTCCCTTCAAGCTCAGCGACACCGCCACCCTCACCGTGGGCGTCGACTACGTTGTCAACGACGGCGACAACCTCATCGACGGCGACGAAGACGGCATCGTCGGCAAGGCCGGCATCTCCATCGGCTTCTAATCTCGCCTCGCGAGCTTGGTCCGAAGGAACCGCTTCCATTCATTCGAGACCCGTCCCCGCTCACGCGGGGGCGGGTTTTTCCTTTTCCTCGTAAATGAACGGTTGACAGGTCCCGTCACGGACTATGCCTTCCACCTCTTTTCTCATGAAAACGTTCCTCGCCAAGCAGGAGACCGTTCAGCCCAAGTGGTATCTCATCGATGCCGAGGGCGAGGTTCTCGG
>CBINJQ010000158.1:0-9307 GCA_966251015.1 uncultured Akkermansia sp.
CTTCCGCCTCGCTCGACGCCTTCATCCAGGCGCTGCCGAAAACCGAGACCCACCTTCACATCGAGGGGGCGCTGCCCTACGAGTTGCTGCACGCGTGGCGGCCGGAGACCTATCCGCCGACCTTGTTCTCGCACGCGGCGGACTATCGCTTCCCGAGTTTTTCCAAGTTCGACGAGGTCCTGCTCGGGCACGCGCTCCCCTGGTTCGTCTCCGCGGAGCGCTACCACGAGGCGGCCAAGGCGGTGTTCGCGCGGCACGTCGCGCAAAACGTCCGCTACGTCGAGACCTCGTTCCACCTGCCGGTCTCGGGCTTCATCGGCGTGCCGGCGCGCGAGATCGTCGCGGCGATCCGCTCCGCCGCTCCGGCCGGCCTCGAGGTGAGGGTCTTCGCCGGCATGCTGCGCACCGACCACGCCGGGCCGATGCGGGCGGTGATCGACGACTTGGAAAACTGGGACGAACTCGCGGGCGTCGATCTCCACGGCCACGAGTCCACGCCCACCGAGGCCTGGACCGCGCCGTGTTGGGCGCGGCTCCGTGCCGCGGGCAAAATCACGAAATGCCACGCCGGCGAGTTCGACGGCGCCGCCCGCGTGCGCGAGGCGATCGAGCGGCTGGGCGTCACCCGTGTGCAGCACGGAGTGCGTGCGATCGAGGACCGGGCCGTCGTCGCCCTCGCCGCCGAGCGCGGGGCGACCTTCGACGTCTGCCCGATCAGCAACGTGAAACTCGGCGTGTTTCCCTCGGTGGCGGCGCATTCGTTGCGCGAGCTGATGCGCGCCGGCGTGAATTGCACGGTGAGCACCGACGACCCGCTTGTTTTCGGCAACACGCTGCACGACGAGTATCGGGTCCTTGCGATTGAAGGAGGTTTTACGCGCGCCGAGCTGGCGCGTCTGGCCTCGGCCGGCTGGCGGGTGGCGGCGGTGTCGCCCGCGACGCGCGAGCGCGCTTTGGCCGAGATATCGAGCCTGCTCGCAACGGCTTGAAAACGGGCTTCGCGGAGCGGCGACGGGCGCCGCCCCGGGGCCTTGCCGGCGCCACCCCGGGTCCGGCTTAAGGGGCTTTGCTTCGCGCTTATTTGTCCTGGCGGCCACCTAGCCAGCGATTGCTTGCCTGTATCGCGCCGCGCAGCTTGGCCTTTGCCATGGACCCGAACGAGCCGGTGTCTCCCGCCCCAGGCGCTCACTACGACGCGCTCGTGCGTTCGCTGCTGCTCACCGCGGCCCGCACGGGCCGCGACGCGCTTGTCGCGATGATCGATCACCTCGGCACCGCGCTGCACGCTCGTCGCGCCCATGTAAGCGTGCCCGCCCCGGACCGCGCGGACTGGTTCGAGGTGCTCGCCCACTGGCCCGGGGCGAACGAAGGGGAGTCGCTGATCCACCGTCCGGACGGGACCATCGTGGCGGAGATCTGGCGACACGGGGAGGTTTCGCTTTGGAAAAACCTGGCGGAGGTTTTTCCGACGCAGCGGGAATTTTTCGCCCGCTGGCGGGTTGATTCGGCGCTGGGACTGCGCCTGGACGACACCGAGAGGCGCCCGTTGGGCGTGATCCTCGTCGCGTTCGGCGAGGACTCGCCGGATCGGGAATTCGCCGCGACCTTGATCCGGGTTTTCGCCCTGCGCGCCGTGGGCGAGCTGATGCGCCTGCGCGCGGAGCGGGAGCGTTTCGCGGCCGAGCGGCGTCGTCTCGAGGTCGAGGCGGCGCTGGTCGCGCAGGAAACGCGTTTCACGGAGGTTCTCGAGCACACCGAGGACGCGGTGTTTCTCCTCCGGGTCGAGGGAGGGCCGCGCTTCGTTTACGAACGGGTGAACAGCCGGCACGCGAAACTGCTCGGAATGCCCGCGGAGCGGTTCGTCGGGCTCTCTCCCGGAGAGATATTCGAGCCCGCCGCGGCCGAGCGCATGTGCGCCGATCTCGCGGCCTGCGTTCGCGCGGGCGGGCCGGTCGCCTTGGAGCGGGAGTTTGCGCTGACCACGGTCGGCGCGCGCGCCTGTCGCATCGCCCTGATCCCCGCGCGCGACGCGGAAGGCCGGATCGCCCGGATCATGGGGATCGCCACCGATCTCACCGATCTGTGGCGGCAGCGGCGGATATTCGCCGAATCCGAACACATCGCGCGTCTCGGCGGCTGGGAGTTGGATTGCGCCACGGGCGCGATCCTTTGGACGCCGGGCACCTTCCGGATTTTTGAACAAGACCCCGCGCGGTTCGCGCCGACGGTGGACGCCGTGATCGAACTTTACACGGAAGAGTGCCGGCCGGCGGTGCGCGCCGCGATCGATCACGCCGCCCGCAACGGAGGCGATTTCGAGTTCGTGGCGACGACGCGTGTCGCCTCCGGGCGACTGGTTCACGTGCGTTCCCTGGGGCGCGCCATGCTCGTGGACGGCCGGGTGGCGCGGCTTTGCGGCGCGGTGCAGGACGTGACGGACCAGGAGGAGGCGCACGAGCAGCGTCTTCGGCTGGAGGCGCAGCTGCGACGCGCGCAGAAAATGGAGGCGATAGGCACGCTCGCCGGCGGCATCGCCCACGATTTCAACCTCATCCTCGCGGGCATCATGGGCAACACCCAGCTCGCGATGTTGGATGTCAAGGAGGGAGTCCCCACCCGGCGCTTCCTCGACAACGCTTATCAGGGCTGTCTTCGCGCGCGTGATCTGGTGAGGCGTATCCTGACGTTCAGCCGCCAGGCGGAGCAGCCGCGGACGGTGGCCCCTTTGCGGCCGATCGTCGAGGAGGCGCTCGAGCTCCTGCGCGCCTCGCTGCCCTCGTCGGTCGCCATCGTCACCCGTTTCGCCCCGGAGGATTTGCATGTGCTGGTCGACGCCGGGCAGGTCCACCAGATCCTCCTCAATCTCGGGACCAACGCCGCCCAGGCGATGCGTCCGACGGGCGGCACGCTCACGGTCGAGCTCGCGCCCAGCGAAGCCCGCGACGAGTGGCATCGTCGGCATCCGCAGGTGCGCGCCGAACTGCGGGTGCGGCTCACGGTCCGCGACACCGGCCCGGGCATCCCGCCCGCGATGCTGGATCGCATCTTCGAGCCGTTTTTCACCACGAAGCCCGTGGGCGAGGGATCCGGGCTCGGTCTCGCGATGGTGCATGGCATCGCGGAAAACCATGGCGGCGTGGTGGTGGTGGAAAGCGTTTCGGGACGGGGCGCGGCGTTTCACGTTTTCCTGCCCGGCCACGTGAGCGCCGGAGGCGTGGCTCTCGTCGAGGACGAGGCGGACGCCGTCACGCCGGGCGAGGGCCAGACGATTCTCGTCGTCGACGACGAGCCCTCGATCACCGAGCTGGTCGAGCCCATCCTGCGACATCTCGGCTATCAGACGCGGGCGTTCAACGACGCCCACGTCGCCCTCGCGTCCTTCGCCACGGCGCCGGATTTGTTCACCGCCATGTTGTGCGATCTCACGATGCCGGGGCTGGACGGGATCACGTTGGCGCGGTCCGTGCGCGCGTTTCGTCCGGATCTCCCCGTCGTGATCATGACCGGACATCTCCGGTCCGCCGACATCGAGCCGATGCGCGAATCGGGCGTGCATCATCACCTGGCCAAGCCGTTTTCGGTGCAAGGTCTGGCGGCCGTGCTGGCGCAGGCGCTGGGCCTGCCCGAACCGCCTGTCGGCCGTGTGAGCGTTTGACCTCCGCCGGAAGCGTCGTGATGGTCCGCCACCGTCCAATGGCCGCGCCCAAGCTCATCGTCACCGTCTGCACCGCCAACATCTGCCGCAGTCCGATGGCCGAGGCGCTTTTGCGCCACGCGCTCGCCGCCGAACCGGAGCCGCTCCGTTCGTGCAAGGTCGTCTCGGCCGGCGTGGCCGCGCGGGGCGGGGAAAAAGTTTCGCCCAACTCCGTCGACGCCCTGGCCAAAGTCGGCCTGCGCATCTCGGACCACCGGAGCCGCCCGCTCACGCCGGAACTGGCGGCGCAGGCCGATTTGATTTTGTGCATGACGGAGAGCCATCGCGCGGTGATCGGCCTGGCGCTCGATCCGGCTCCGAAGAACGTCCACCTCTGGCGGGAATTCATGCCGAGGGGATCGAGCCGGGAGATCGGCGACCCTTACGGCGGCCCGCTTGCCGAATACGAGGCCTGTCGTGACGAACTGGTCGAGGCGATCCCGAGCATCATCGCGCATTTGCGCAAGCTGTAGCCGGAAAAGCTCCGGGGCCGGAGCCGGGGCATTTGGGATTTGTCGGGGAGGGGCGCGGCCGCTCACTTTGGCGGCATGAACAGCATGACCGGCTACGGCCGCGCCTCGGGCTCCGCGGGCGCGCAAAGTTTTTCCGTCCAGGTGAGCGCCGTGAATCGCAAGGCGCTCGAGGTGAAGGTCGCCCAACCCTCCGCATGGGACGAACTCGAGCCGGCCATCGTCGAGGCGGTCAAAAAAATCGCGCTTCGCGGCACGGTGCAGGTGCGCATCGAGCTCGAAATCGCGGCGGGCGGCGGAGCGCTCGCGGATTTCGACGAGGTGGCGGCCGGCGTGTGGTTGGAGCGGGTGGCGGCTTTCGCCGCCAAACGCGACGTGATCTTCAGCCCCACGACCGACGCGCTCATGCAGTCGGCGATGCAGTTTCGCCGCAAGGCGGAGCCGCCGCCGGTGGCGGACGCGCGAGCGCCGGTGCTCGCCGCGCTGGAGCAGGCGCTGGCGGGCTTCGCCGCCATGCGCGCGACGGAAGGCGCCGCGCTGCGGGTCGATCTCGAGGCGCGGCTGGCGTTGTTGTCGTCGCTGGTCGAGGAGATCGGGGCGCGTGCCCCGCAGGTCGTGACGGCGGCGCGCGAGGCCTTGTTGAAGCGCCTGCGCGAAGCCGGGCTGGACCTGCGGGTGGACGACGAGCGCGTGCTGAAGGAGGTCGCGCTTTTCGCCGACCGGTGCGACATCGCCGAGGAGCTCACCCGCTTCCGCAGCCACCACGCGCAGCTGAAAAAGCTTTTCGCCGGCGGCGGCGAAATCGGCCGCAAGGCCGAGTTTATTCTTCAAGAGATGGGCCGCGAGGTGAACACGACCGGCGCGAAGGCGAACGACTACGAGATCGCGCGCCGCGTGATCGAGTTGAAGAACGAGCTCGAGCGCATCAAGGAGCAGATCGCGAACGTGGAGTGATTCCTGTTCGTGTTCCGCGGAACCAAATGACCGGAGGGGCGGCGGCCTCGGCATGGATTTGTCCGACACGGGCCGACTCTCCATTCGGACATGCCGATCCGCGGCGACGGAGCCCGGGGCGAGCCGCGGATCGCAAGCGCGCGGGACGTCGCCCCGGAGCGTTTCCGCGCTCGCCCTCGGCCCGGCGGACGGCGATGGATGCGGTGTGACGCGAATTTTCCGAGATATCCGGCTCGGGCTGGCTGCGCTGGCGGTTTTCGCCGCCGCGAGTTCGGCGCGCCCGGCGGAGGTTGGCGGACTCCACGTTTACGGGGACCTTTCCGGCGGCGTGAAAATCGACGCGCTCCCCGAGTTGGGTCTGGACTGGCGCGTGTCGGCGGGGGCGGACGGGCTGCTGTTGTCCACGAAACGCGCCGGGGTGGACGTCGTGGTGGAGTTGCAAGCGACGGACGGCGGCGCGTGGAGATGGTCGATCAAGCGCGCGCGACTGGATTTGGCGGAGCTGTGGCCGCTGTTGCGCGAGAAATTTGGCGCGAGCGCCGCGGGCTGGTCCGCGAGCGGCCGCGTCGAGCTCGCCGGGGAGGGCGCCCTGTCGACGGAGTCCGGTCCCGTCGGAGAGTTGAGACTCGCTTTGCGCGAGGGTTGGGCGAGGTCGGATGAACTGGATGTCGAGTTGAGCGGCTTGGAGCTGGACGCGGCGACCCGCGACTTGACGGGAGGCTCTTTGGAGGAGGGGCAGACTTTGCGTGTGGCGAAAATCGCCGCGGCGGGGGCGGAGGTCACCGCGTTGAAGGTGGGGTTCGGCCTGGACGCCGCGCGCGTCCTGAGGGTCTCGGCGGTGGAGGCGGACGTTTTGGGCGGCAGCGTGAAGCTGCCTCCCTTCAGCGTGCCACTCGACAAGCCGGCGCTGGACGCCGCCGCGGATTTGAGCGCCTTGCGGCTCGACGAGGCGGCGCGGCTCATGCCGTGGCTTGTCCAGTCGGCGCAGGGTTTTCTGCGCGGGCGCGTGGAGATGGGCTGGAGCGGGCAGGGGGGCCTTCGCGTCAAAGATGGCGGACTGGCGATCGTGAAGTCGGACGACGCGGCTTTTCGGCTGGCGCCGTCGCCGGGACTGCTCACGGCCGGTCTGCCGAAACGTTATCCTCTTTTGGGAAAATGGATCACGGTGAAAAACCCGGCTTGGGAGCCGTTGAGGGAGATCGAACTGGGCAGGGCGGGGCTCCGGATCGAAACGTTCCGGGTGGATTTCTGGCCGGACGGGGCGGGTCGGGGGCGCACGGCCTCGATTCATATCGTCGGAAAGCCGACCAGCGGGAAGCTGGTGAAGGAAGTGAAGCTGGACATCAACTTCCACGGGCCATGGAGCGAGTTCCTGGCTTTTGGCCTGAGCCAGGATCTTTCCGGGTTTTCTTTCCGTTTCGAATAGCGGGGGAAACATTGGTTGCCAGTCGGGGTCGAATTCCGAACCTTCCTCCCATGTTGCGTCCGCTCCCGCTCTGCCTCCTGCCTTTGGCTTTTGCCGGCTGCATTCATGTCACGATGGACCCGATCCAGGTGCATGCCGTGGTCGACGTGAACGTGAAGATGGAGAAGGCCGTCACGGATGTGCTCGCCGACATCTACGGCGACTCCGCCACCGTGAACACCGACGCTCTTCCCGCCCCCGCGGGCGCCGCCGCTCCCTGAACCCTCCGCTCGCAATCATGAACTCCGATTCCCGTCTCCTGCTCCTCGCCGCCCTCTGCGCCACCGCCGTGGTCGCGCCGGCGGCCTCGCTCGACCAGGCCAAGGCCGGCATGCGCGAGCGCGTGCCCGCCATCGACAAGCTCAAGGCCGCCGGCGCCGTCGGCGAGGCCAACACCGGCCAGCTCGCGGTGCGCGCGCCCGGCGAAGAGGCCGAGAAAATCGCGGCGGCGGAGAACGCCGACCGCGCCGTGCTGTTTGCCGAGCTCGCGAAGAAAACCGGGGGGACGCCCGAATCGGCGGGCAAGGAGTTCGCGCGTCAGCTCGCCAAGGCCAGCAAGCCCGGCGTCTGGGTGCAGCGCGAGGACGGCGGCTGGTATAAAAAGTAGGCGACCGCCGGCCTCAGATCGTCCACGTCGATCCGATGCGGGCGCGCGGATCGACCTTGCGCAGGTAGCGATACAGCTGCGCTCGCGCCGCGTCCTTGGCGGACAGGCCGGGGGGCAGGGCCGCGAGACGCGCGGGTTCGCGGGCGTAGAGCCCCTCGGACACGCCCTCGAAGGCGTCGAGCCTGGCGAGACAGCCGGCGTCGACCGCCCAGAGCTCGCCCACGACCCCCTCGCGGTCCGCGGCGTCGACGACCAGGCCGGGGTATTCGCCAAGCGAATACAAGGTGAAGCCCGGCGCGGTGCGGGCCGGCCCGAGGAAGGTCTGGTCCGCCAGCCAGCCGTGGTTGGAGCCGCCTCGCTTGAGGGTGCCGTAGACGAAGAGCACGGCGGCGGACGCCGGCGCGGACGCGGTCTCGTTCATGGCCCCTCGGTGTCGACGACCGGGGCGGTGATCGGGCGCCGGGGCGAGGGGTCTTGCGCCGCGACCTCGATCACGAGCGCGGTGAGATTGTCGCGGCCGGAGTTGTCCAGGGCCTCCTCGACCAGACGCACCGCGGCGGGCTGGTGCAGACGCGCGGCGGGCGGCGTGCGCACAAGATCCTCGAGTTTGTGGTCCCAGAGTCCGTCGTTCACGCCGTCCGAGCAAAGCAGGAAGCGGTCCCCGGGCCGGTGGGCGATGGCGCCGACCTGCGGATCGATGAACTGGTGGCCCGCGCCGAGCGCCTGCTGAAGGGCGTTGCGGCCCGGGTGCTCCCGCGCCTCGCGTTCGTTGATCTTGCCCTGGCGGCGCAGCCAGCCGACGTAGCTGTGGTCGTGGCTGAGCTGGCGCATGCCGCCTTCGCGCGGCAGGTAATAGAGCCGGCTGTCGCCGAGGTGTCCGAAGTAGACCCATTGCGGGGTAAACCAGGCGAGCGTGAGCGTGGCGCCCATGCCGGCGCATTCCGCGTAGCTGCGTCCGAGCTGGAGCAGCTCCAGGTGGATGGCGTCGAAGAGCTCGCGGAGCACGTCGCTGAACCCGGCCTCGAGACCGGCGGCGGACAGGCGATAGGCGCGCGGAAGCAGGCGCGTGATCTTTTGCACCGCGATACGGCTGGCGAACTCGCCCGCGTGGGCGCCGCCCATGCCGTCGCTCACCGCGAAGACGAAGTCTCCCGAGCCGAGGTCCGCTTCGCCGATCTTGCCGAGGTAACGGACCTCGTGGCCGTCGAAGTTCAAAGCGAGGAAGCTGTCCTCGTTGTTGGGGCGGACTTTTCCTCGATGGGTGAGACCGGACCAGTGGAGGGCGGCGGGGGCGGCGGTTTCGGACATGGACGGGAAAGAGGGTGGTGGGTGGACGCTGACGCCGGGCTTTGCAAGCGACGGGCTTCGATCAATTGGATGCGGGGCGGCCTCAATCGCCCCGGGGACCGTCCGGCATGGGCAGATCGAGCGCGGGCCCGGCCGGCGCCGACGGGTCGAGGATGGTGGCGAACTCGAAATCGATCACGCAGAAGCGGCCGGCCTGCGGCGAATAGGTGATGTTTCGCGCATAGGCGTCCTCGTGGCGCACGCGGAAATGACGTTCCAGATCGGAGAAGATTTCGCGCACCTTCTCCGCGTTGATGTGTTCCACCCGCTGGCCGCAGCTGGTGGTGACCATGCGCAGTTCCTCGGGATGGGCTTCGAGCACGCGCGGGACATAGTCGCAGCCCTTCGACTCGAGATAGCGCAGCACGCGGATTTCGTTTTCAAAGCGCTGGGCGGCCTGATGACCGCGGAAAGTTTTATGCACGCGGCCGTCGTAGCCGATTCTCACGAGCGCCCGTCGAGTGTCCTTCATCTGCTCCATGGTCGAAAATAGCCAGCATCGACGGGCGCTGACGCGTCGCAAGTTCCCGGCGCGCCTAAAGTGGACATTTTTGACCGGCGCTAGGGCAGGGCGTTGGCGATAACAAAGGTTTCGCATCCGGTTTGGTTCCCGCAGGAATTTTTTTCATTGCTGGCACACCGAGTGCTGAAACGGTGACTCTCGGGTTTTGCCCGGTGACGCATCGGCTCGTTTGCGGATGTGGTCGCCGCCCAGAAGCCCACTTTCTCCAACCTCCACATCCATGGCTAAATACAAACTCGAATACATC
>CBINJQ010000159.1:0-9296 GCA_966251015.1 uncultured Akkermansia sp.
CTGCGGCGCGAGTATCGATCAAGCTACCGCGAGAAACCCGCCGAGACGGAGAAAGTGGTCTCGGGCGAGTGGGTGGCGCGCGTCGAGTCGAAGGGGGAGGCCGACGAGGTCATTCCCATTTCGGTCGAGCAAGGGCTCGCGAAGGACCTTCGCATCGGCCTCGGCGACGAGTTGGAGTGGGATGTGCAAGGCGTGCCGGTGCGAGCCCGCGTGGCCAGCCTGCGCGAGGTGGAGTGGCGGCGCATGTCGCCCAATTTTTTCGTGCTCTTTCCGGCGGGCGTGTTGGACGCGGCCCCGAAGTTCCACGTGCTGGCGGCGCGGGCGGAGGAGAAGTCGCTCAACGCCGCCGTTCAGCGAGCGGTCACGAACGCCTACCCGAACGTCTCGATTCTCGACCTGGGCCTGGTGATCGAATCGCTCGACGCCGTGTTCGAGAAGGCGGAGCTCGCGGTGCGTTTTATCGCGCTCTTCACGCTGGCGACCGGCGTGGTCGTGCTGGCCGGTGCGCTGGCGGCAGGCCGCGAGCAACGCGTGCGCGAGGCGGTGCTGTTGAGGACGCTCGGCGCGAGCGGCGGGCAGGTGCGGGCCGCGCTTTTGGCGGAGCTCTCGGCGCTCGGCCTGATGGCGGGCGCGACCGGGGCCCTGCTCGCGCTGGGCGGCGGCGCCGCGGTGGCGAAGTTCGTCTTCGACGTGACGCCGGTGCTGCCCTGGACGCCGGTGTTCGTGACGACGGCGGCCGTGACGGTGTTGACGGTGGCTGTAGGGATGCTGACCCAGCGAGGCTTGCTAAACCGGCCGCCGCTCGAGGTGCTGCGAGCGGAGGGGTGAGCGGGCTTGGAAATAGGCGCGCAACGCGCTTGTTTCTGCTGGACGGGGTCCCCAATTCTAACCGGCGCCCGTGACCACTCTCCAACTCGAACAACTCGACTACCAACGCCACGCCATCGACGCCGTGGTGAAAGCCTTCGAGGGGCAGTCGCCCAACACGTTCGACAATTCCTACTTCACGGAGATTCAGGCCAACGTCTCCGACTTGTCGCCGGACCAGTTCGCCCAAAACCTCGCCGCCGCCTCGGCCGCCAACGGCATCGCCCCCGAGGATGCCCACCTCTCGCCCGCAGATCCCGACATCTGCGTCGAGATGGAGACCGGCACCGGCAAGACGCTCGTCTATATCCGCACCGCGTTCGAGCTGCACAAGGAGCACGGCTTTACCAAGTTCATCATCCTCGTCCCCTCCGTCGCCATTCGCGAGGGCGTGATGTCCACGCTCAAGACCTTCGGCCCCCAGCTCGAGTCGCTCTATGCCACCCGGCTCGGCTTCTTCGAATACGACAGCCGCGACCTCCCATCCGTCCGCGACTACCTGAGCAACCCGCTCCCGCAGATCATGGTGATGACCATCCAGTCGTTCACCTCCGACGACGCCGTGGTCAACCGCCCCGGCCGCGACGACTCCGTGCTCGGCCTCTCCTACCTCGACGCCATCGGCCGCACCCGCCCCATCGTCATCATGGACGAGCCGCAGGAGGGCATGGACACCGACAACGCCAAGCGCCGCCTCCGCGTGCGCGCCCCCGGCGACACCGACCCCACGCCGACGCTCAATCCCCTCGTCCGCCTCCGCTACTCCGCCACCCACAAGCCCGCCGAGACGCGCAACCTCGTTTACCGCCTCCTCCCGCGCGAGGCCTACAACCAGCGCCTCGTCAAAAAAATCGAGGTTCTCACCGTCGCCGAGAAAAGTGACGAGGCCACGCTCAAGCTCGAGATCGCCGACATCCAGACCGGCTCCGGCGCGCCCAAGGTGAAGCTGAAGGCGTGGAAACTCCGCGCCGCCGGCGACCACGAGTGGAAGGACACCGCCTGGCTCAAGGGCCCCGAGGGCCGCCGCCCCGGCGACTCCATCGAGGCCAAGACCGGCAACCCCTCCTACCGCGACTACCACATCGAGCGTATCCAAAAATCCCTTTCGGACGGCCGCTGGCGGGTGAAGTTCACCAACGGCACCGAGCTCGTCCAGGGCGAGCGCTCCGGCGACCGCGAGGGGCTCTTCCGCCTCCAGCTCCACCACCTTATCCGCCGTCACTACCAGAAAAAGCTCGGCCTCGACGAACACGACCAGCCGCTCCCGCCCGTCCGCCCCGGCGCGCCCGACGGCCTCGCCTCGCGCGGCATCAAGCCCCTCTCGCTCGTCTTCATCGACCGCGTCGCCTCCTACGTCGAGCCCGACGGCCTGATCCGCCGCCTCTTTCTCGAAGAGCTGCGCGCCCTCGCGCCCCGCTACCTCGGCCGCACGCCGACCGACGCCGAGCTGGCCACCATGCACGACGGTTACTTCGCCCGCACCGGCGGCGGCGAGTTCACCGACAGCGAGGCGGCGATGCAGAAAAACAAGGCCGCCTTCGACAAAATCATCCGCTCCCGCACCGCCCTCCTCGATCCCGAGGAGCCCATCGAGTTCATCTTCTCCCACTCCGCCCTCGGCGTCGGCTGGGACAACCCCAACATCTTCAACATCGCCACGCTCAACCTCTCCTACAGCGACACCAAGAAGCGCCAGGAGATCGGCCGCGGGCTCCGCCTCTGCCGCGACCGCCACGGCGCGCGCGTCCACGACGCCGCCGACACCCCCGAGGGCCGCGAGATCAACCTCCTCACCGTCATCCCCAACGAGACCTACGAGACCTTCGCCCTCCAATATCAGGAGCAGATCAAGGAGGCCTACGGCAGCACCGCCGCCGGCTCGCCGCTGCGCAAAAACGAGAAGGGCCGCGCGAACAAGAAAACCGTGCGCCGCCGCGAGGAGGTTTACGCCAGCCCCGCCTTCCGCGCCTTCTGGGAAAAACTCGCCCGTCGCACCCGCTACACCGTCGCCTTTGATGAGGCCCAGCTCATCCGGCGCGGCATCGAGGCGCTCGACGCCATCACCGTGTCGGCCTACCGCGCCGAGATTTCGCTCAATCGCATCGACCACATGGCCGCCGACGGCGGTTTCGCCCACGCCCACCTCGGCAGCGACACCGCCAAGCTCTCCGCCGTCTTTTCCCCGACCGACCTTCTGGAGCAACTGAGCGACCGCACCGCGCTCGCCCGCCCCACCGCCCTTAAGATCCTCCGCGCCCTCGCGCCCGCCGCGCGTCGCCAGCTCCTCCAGAATCCACCGGTCTGGCTCCAGCACGCCGTCGCCGCCCTCCAGCGCATCGAGCGCGAGGAGATGCTGCGCGCCCTCACCTACACGCCCACGGCCGAGATCGTGCCGCTCTCCGTCCTGCTGGAATCCTTCGAGACCTTCCGCCCCCTCACGCCCACGCCCAAGCGCGGCCTCTACGACCACGTGCCGACCGACAGCGACATCGAGGCCGACTTCGCCACCTCGGCCGACGCCGACCACTTCGGCGGCTGCCGCGTCGTGTGTTTCCTCAAGCTCCCCGACGACTACGTCATCCCCATCCCCGGCCATGCCGAGGGCTACCGGCCCGACTGGGGCGTCGTCCTCGAGCAGACCTCCCTCGCCGAGGGCGAAACCGAGCGCTTTCAGTTCGTCGTCGAGACCAAGGGCACCGACCTGCTCGAGGACGCCAAGGCGCTCACCGGCGACGAGCAGTTCAAGATCCGCTGCGCCAAAAAACACTTCGCCGCCCTCGGCGTCGAAGCCGCCTTCATCGCGCCCGTGAAATCCTGGCGCTCATTTCTCGACAAAACCGGCCTCTCATGAGCGACCCCCGCCCGTCCTTCCCCGATCCGCTGCCCGCGCCCCTCGCCCGCGTCGCCACGCCCGACCTCAACGCCGAGCGCCTCGCCGCGCTCAAGCGCCTGCTGCCCGACCTCTTCACCGCCGAGGGCCGCCTCAACCCCGACGAGCTCCGCCGCCTTGCCGAGGCCCAGGGCACGGCCGACGCCGAGCGCTACGAATTCAAGTGGTATGGCAAACAGCGCTCCAAGCGCCACGCCTTCACGCCCTCGCTCGCCGCCCTCGCCTACGACGCCCGGCGCTCCTGCCGCCCCGAAAAAGCCGGCGGCAACGCCATCATCGAGGGCGAGAACCTCGAGGTGCTGAAACTTCTCCTCCCCGCCTACCGCGGCCGGGTGAAGTGCATCCTCATCGACCCGCCCTACAACACCGGCAAGGACTTCGTTTACCGCGACAACTACGCCCGCGACCGCCAGGAATACTGGGAGGAGACCGGCGTCACCGAGCAGGGCGTGAAGGTGGACACGAACACCGACACCTCCGGTCGTTTCCACTCCGATTGGCTGTCGATGATGCACAGCCGCCTCCTTCTCGCGCGGCAGTTCCTCACCGAGGACGGGGTGATTTTCGTCCACATCGACGAAAACGAGGTCTGCAACCTGCGGAGACTTATGGATGAGGTCTTCGGGGAAGAAAATTTTGTGGAGGACTTCATATGGAAAAAATCCTACGGAGGTGGCGCCAAGGAGCGATATGCCGTGCGCCAGCACGAGCACTGCGTTCTATATGCTAGATCATTGGATAGTTTGCCGGATCTTTGGCTACCACCCAGTGACGACATCGAGGCCAGATATTATAAGTATCGAGACGAGCATTTTTCGACACGTGGTCCATATCGCATCAAGCCACTGGAGGCCACTAAGAGCATGGATGAACGCGAAAACCTGCGTTTTCCCGTAAAGGCCCCCGATGGAACCGACATTTTTCCAAAACGGCAGTGGTGGTGGAGCCGAGACCGCGTAGAGCGCGTCCAGGCTGAAAACGGCCTGGTATTCACGAAGTCGGAAACCGGATATTCAGTTTCTTATAAGCAGTATCTCATAAAAGAGGACGGAGAAAAGCGAGGGGCAAAACCCTTTTCGATTATCGACAAATTCTATACGCAGCTCGGCACCGAAAACATCCGGTCAATATTCGACGATCAGGTTTTGTTTCAATTTCCGAAGCCCGTTGATCTGATAAAGCACTTGTTAGCTTTCGGTGCCCAAGATGATTCCATCGTGTTGGATTTCTTTGGGGGAAGCGGAACAACCGCGCAGGCAGTTTTGGAATTAAACGCTACTGACGGAGGCACGCGTTCATTTATTCTAGTTCAAATCCCTGAACTTACCGAAAAGGGGGATGTAGCGTGGGCGGCTGGCTATCCACGCGTCAGCGACATTACCATAGATCGCGTTCGTAGGGTCATTGAGCGAAAGCCAAAGCAAGTCTGCACTGAGGAAACCGACCAAGGAACCCTGATGGTCGCCGAAGATCAGGCAAAATACGCAGGGGAAAGTCTATCATCGCTCGACGCCGGTTTCCGCGCCTATCGCCTGCGCCCGTCCTACTTCCCGCGCTGCGAGTGGGCGCCCGATCCCGCCAAGACCGAGGCGGAAAACCTCGCCGCGCTCGACGCCACGCTCGCGGCCAAGGAGGCCAGCCTCACCATGCAGTTCGACGCCGACCTGCTCCTCGAGGAAGTGCTCCTCAAGCAGGGTTTCGGTTTCGCCCGCACGGTGGAGCGGCTCGAAACCGAGTTCCCGAAGAACACGGTTTACCAGGTGCGCGACGGCGAGCGCGGCGCGCTGGTCTGCCTCGACGCCCAGCTCGCCCCCGAGACGGTCGACGCCTTGCAGAAGCGGAAACCCGACCAACGTTTCGTCTGTCTGGAACTGGCGCTCGACACGACCCGCAAGTGGACCCTCACCCAGCACCTCGGCCAACTCCTCACCGCCCTTTAAGATCTCCCGCCATGCCTGATTCCACGCCGCCTATTTCTCCGCGCCTGCCTACGCGCATCACCCCTTGCTCGATCATCAACGCGGTGGTGGAGATACGGTTTCAAACCGAGGTGAGCGCCTCCTTCGTTCCCGGCATGATCTACAGCGCCGTGCAAGAGCGCTTCCCGAAACGCACCGAGTTGCCGCACCCCTTCCCTGACGCGGAAAATCTGTTTCCCGAACTTCGCTATAACCCGGTGGTCGTGATGCAGGGGGAACAACTGGCGCTTCACGTCGGCCCGCGCAGCTTTTTCCTGGGTATGGCGACAGGCGCCGAATATCCGGGCTGGAGTGCCTACCGCGAAGCCTTGGCCTGGGTCTTGGAGCGGATTCGTCCTCTTTCTATTGTCACCAATCCCGAGCGACTAGGACTGCGCTACACCGATTTCTTCCCTTATCCCCTTTCGCAATGCCTGCAGGTGGACCTCGCGGTGGGCGGAAAAAGCGAAACGGATCAGCCCCTTCAAATCGTGAGCACCCTCCCTCGCGAGCGGCTGCAATGTCGCGTGCAGATCACGCATCCCGCGATCAAGGATGCCGAAAAGAACAGCCAGCAGGGCACTTTGTTGGACGTTGATATGGGTTTCACGGTCCCCACGGACAAGTTCTGGGAAGCGACCGTTGCCGCATTCGACCACGCCCACAAAGTTCAAAAACGGCTCTTTTTCGGCGAGTTGCTAAAGGCAAGTTTCCTTGCAACTTTGAATCCCGAATACTGATCTCATTCGCTGTATGCCGCCACTCGCTGATGCTTCTGTTCCTAGCTATTTGAGCGATTTTGCACGACGTCTCCAATCGGTGTCATTCCAGCTTGTGCCACAAGTAACCGCGTGGACTGACAATCTTGGCATACCCCCTGCGCTTTCCGGTTTGGTTTTCAACAAACTTGGCGACGCGGCTTGGCAGCGTTTTCGCGACTTCAGCAAATGGCCCGACGGCTGGGCTGGTCCGCACAGCAAAGCCATCGCTTGGGGCACCTATGTGAATTTCGAGCGTTTGATTGGCGCTCTTCGCATCCCGACCGGCCGCACGCCGCCAAGCCTGTTCGTGACCGATGAAGGTTTTCTCGCCCTTCAGTGGGAAGCCCGCGATGGCACGACTGTCAGCGCGACCGTGCATACTGCTGGCGCAGACTTTTTCATTGAGGGCGAAGGTGCGGAAGATTCGACCGAGGACATCGAGGCGCTCGCTCAGCGGCTCAATCGCACTTGGGCATGATTCTGAGCGATGAGGAGGATATCGCCCGCGCGATCTGCTCCGACAAATTCGACTCCGCGACGGGACGCGTATCCACGAGTCTGTTCAAGGGGCCGCACACCTCCGTAAGCCGTCTGTCCATACTCCCGCTTTCCGGCCAGTGGCATCGCCTGGCTTCCACTGTTCAAAAATTACCAGGACTACGCCTTGAGCGTATTGGCACCATCAGAGTGGGCATGCTGCGGGAAATCGGGCGTGGCCACACAGCAAACGAGAAGCCGCATCCGGTGAATATCACCGTCGTCGCCAAGCCGGAACCTTGGAACGACGCGCATGCGGAAGTAGAAAACAAACTCTCCGACGGTATGTGCAAACGGGTCAATTGCGCGTTGGAGGTTCACGCGCCGCCATCGGGCTTCGATCCCGAAAAGGTTCCGCGCGTGATCCCGTAGCCAAGCCCATGAGCCTGTTGGATGATCTTGATGCGCTCAAGGCCCGGCATTCCGCCCTGGGCTGGGATGGTCAAGAGGCTTCGCCTGTGTCGTATATCACGGCCCAAAACGCGAAGGATATCATCCGCGCCTAGCCCGCCGACATCCATTCGCCGGAGCTTGCGGTCGATCCCGATGACGCGGCCATTTCGTTCAAGTGGCATGGCGGTTGGTTGTGTCGGCCGGGACCCGCGCCGCCGCGTGCGTAAAAAGGTTGAGATATACGCAAAACCTCCCGGTCTCTTGTGGAGCGCGCGGGAGCGCGGCAGGGTCCGCGGCGAATCAGCGGAACCCCCCTCGGAGCTCACCCTCCGTCCGCCCACCCCCAACCCCGACCCTACCTCATGTCCACCCGTTCAACACGGCGCGGAGCCGTGCTCGCCTGCGCCCTGGCTCTGTCCTCGACCGCCGCCTTCGGCCAGACCCTGAACCTCAGCGACGACATCCATCGCGTCGCGACCCTCGCCTCGACCACCGCCACCCTCACCGGCGTGTCCGAGCTCCATGTCACCGGCACCGGCGACCCCTTCTCCGGAAGTATCATTAACCTGAATACGGCCGACGCCTGGTTCTTCCTGGACAACATCGCGCCGTCCACGGTCGCCTCGACCTATCTGTCGCGGATCCGGGTCAACGGCGCCAACGCCGTCCTCGATTCCAACGTGCGCGTGGTGCAATACGGCCAGGGGACCGTCGTGATCCCGCACTCCCCGACCTTCGCCCCCCTCACCGTCTACGACGGCGCCAATTTCGGCGGATCGTCGTCGCAGCTTTCCCAATACACCGCCTACAACGCCGCCGCGCTGGGCACGCTTTCCAACGCCATCAGCTCGATGCGCTTGAAGCGCGGCTACGTCGCCACCGTCGCCGTCGAGGAGAACGGCACCGGCGTCAGCCGAAACTACGTCGCGCAGGACGGCGACATCGACATCCCGCTGCTCCCCTCCGGCCTGGACAACGCGATCAAGTTCGTGCGCGTGTTCCCGTGGCGCTGGACGACCAAAAAGGGCCTCGCCGGCGATCCCGGCAGCCAGCTCGCCAACCAGTGGGACTACAACTGGAACATCAGCAAGAACTCGTCCCTCGACAAGGAATACGTCGCGATCCGCCAGACCCGCTGGTGGCCCGGCCTCGGCCAGGACTGGAAGGCGCGCGGCATCAACACCCTGCTCGGCTACAACGAGCCCGACTCCGCCGACCAGTCCAACATCGCCTACGGAGACGCCGTCTGGTCCTGGCCCGATCTCCTCGGCACCGGCCTGCGCCTCGGTTCGCCCGCGCCGACCGACGGCGGCCTCGGCTGGCTCAACTCCTTCATGACGCAGGCCGCGGCGGAGAACAAACGCGTCGATTTCGTCGCCGTGCATTACTACCGCTGCTATGGCAACGCCGCCGATCCGACCGGCGCCGCGAACCAGTTCTACAACTTCCTCAAGGGCGTCTACGACACCCACCGGAAGCCGATCTGGATCACCGAGTGGAACAACGGCGCCAACTGGACGAGCTGCGCCGACCCCACCGCCGCGCAACAACAGGCCACCGTCGCCGCCATGCTGACCATGCTCGACAACGCCTACTTCGTGGAGCGCTACGCGATCTACAACTGGGTCGAGGACGCGCGTCGCGTTTCCTGGGATGACGGTTCGCTGACCGCCGCCGGCACCAGCTACCGCGACAAGATCTCCCCGCTCTCGCACCGCCAGGAAGTGCCCGACGCCGGCACCACCGCCACCGCGCTCTACGCCTTCGAGGGCAACGCGCAGGACGGCTCCGGCAACGGCCACCACGGTCTCCAGGCCGGCGCGCGCGCCTTCACCACCGGCCAGTCCGGCCAGGCCATCAACCTCGACGGCGCCAACGACTACATCCAGG
>CBINJQ010000160.1:0-9271 GCA_966251015.1 uncultured Akkermansia sp.
CCTGGACCACGAGCCCGCCGCCGCAGGCCACGACGGTGCGATCCGCCGGATGCCCCTTCTCGATGAAGTCCCGCTCCATTTTGCGAAACGCGGGTTCGCCTTCGTTCGCAAAAATCTCCGCGATCGGCCGTCCCTGGAGCCGCTCGATCTCGTGGTCGCTGTCCAACCAACGATGCCCGAGGCGGGCCGCGACGATGCGCGACACGGTGGTTTTCCCCGTGCCCATGAACCCGACCAGGTAGAGATTGACGTCGTTCGGCTGCATCGCGCGGCGAGACAAAGCTCCCGGCCGGCGACTGCCAACACCCATTCGCCTGCGCATATCGCCACACGAAAGCCTTAACGGCCCATACGGGTTAAAATTCACCGGCCCGCTCGCTAAGGCCTCGATATGGCAAGGTGCCTGCTAGACACTTTCGCTCCATGAAACTCCGCGTCTCGCATCTGACCCGCTACGAATACGACCGCGAAGTCGGCTTCGGGCCGCACATCCTCTATCTCCGGCCGCGCGAGTCCTTCGATCAACGCATCCTGTCTCATCGGCTGACCGTGCAACCCGACGCCCGGCTCATCCCGCTGCGCGACGCGCAGGACAACGGTTTCGTGCAGGCGCATTTCTGGGAGCGCGCCTCCGCCCTCAACATCCGCTCCGATTTCGAGGTCGAGCGCCAGTTCCCGAACCCCTTCGACTTTCTCCTCGAACCGTCCGCGCTCGCCGCGCCTTTCCGCTACGACGACGTCCTTCTGCCCGTGCTCGCCCCCTGCCTCGCCCCGGCCGAAGACGCGAACGACGACACGCTCCGCCTGCGCGCGTGGCTCGACGAGCATTTCGTCGACCGTCCCTCCGGCACCGTCCCCTTCCTCACCGCGCTGAATCTTCTGCTGTATCGGCAACTCGACTACATCCGCCGCGAGGAGGGCGCGGTCCAGCCCCCCCGAGTCACCCTCGACCTGGGCTCCGGCGCGTGCCGCGACTACGCGTGGCTCTTCGTCGCCCTCGCCCGCGGCCTCGGCTTCGCCGCCCGCTTTGTCAGCGGCTACCTCCACGCCCCCGAAGAAGACCGCCGCACGGCCGGCGCGATGCACGCCTGGGCCGAGATCTATCTGCCCGGCGCCGGCTGGCGCGGACTGGACCCCACCCACGGCATCTGGTGCGACGACAACTTCGTCGCCGTGGCCCACTCCTCCCGCCCCCGGTTCGTGAGCCCCGTCCAAGGCGCGCTATTCACCGCCGGCCCCGCCCTAGCCCGCCTCCACGTCGACGTGCGCGTGGAACGAATCGACTGATCTTTCCCGCTCCCAAATGACCCGCCCCAGTCTTCCCTCCGCCGACCAGCTCGCCTCCGTCTCCGCGTCCACCGAAGCGCTGCTCGCCCGCCACGACGTTGTCCTCACGATGGGCGGCGAACCCACGTTCGTCCCGCACCATCCGGACGGCGCCGAATGGGCCACCGCCGCGCTCGGTCCGACCAAGCTCGGCTACGCGCGCCATTTCGCCCAGGCGCTCATCGCCCGCTCCCGGCCCGGAGCGGTTCTTCTCCAAACCTCCGGCAAACACTACCCCGGCGAGCCGCTTCCCCGCTGGGCGCTGCTCCTCCAGTGGCTGCCGGAGAAAGACGCCGACGGCCGCCCGCAGCCCGCGCTCTGGCGAGACCCGCGACGACTCAAAAGCGACGGCGCGCCCGGCGAGCACAATCTCGCCGACACCACGCGCTTCGTCGACGCCCTGCTCGCGCGCCTGGGCCTTCCCGCCACCGCCTGCCTCGCCTTCGCGGACCCGTCCGCCGCCGCCCGCTCCGGCGCGAGCGGATGGGTGGTGCCCCTCGATTTCACGGACGACGACGCCTCGCCGTGGACCAGCGACGACTGGGCCGCCGAGCTCGGCCACGAACCTCTCGAGCTTTTGCCCGGAGACAGCCTCGCCGGCCTCCGGCTCCCGCTCGCCAGACTCCCGGAAAAACGCCTGCGCCGCGCCCTCACCGTCGAGCTTCGCGAAGGATCGCTCACCGTCTTCGTCCCGCCCTTCCTCCTCGACGGCTATGTCTCGCTCGTGCGCGCCATCGAGGACGCGGTCGAGCGCTGCTCGCTGCGCCGCATCGTGCTCGCCGGCTACGCGCCGCCCTACGATGCGGCGCGCCTCCCCACCATCGGCTTCGCGTCCGACCCCGGCGTCGTCGAGGTCAACCTCGCCCCTTGCGCAAACTGGACCGACTACGACCGCCAGTTGCACGAACTCTACGCCGCCGCGGCCGGCGCCGGCCTCTGCGCCCGCAAATTCCAGTTCAACGGCCGCGAGGTCGGCACCGGCGGCGGCGCACATCTCGTCTTCGGCGGACCCGAGCCCGAGAAGTCCCCCTTCTTTCTCCATCCCGCGCTGCTGCCCTCGGTCATCAAATATTTCCAGCACCACCCCGCGCTGAGCTACGCCTTCACCGGCCTCTACATGGGCCCGAGCTCGCAGGCGCCGCGCATCGACGAGAGCACCTACGAGGCGCTCTACGAACTGGAGATCGCCTGCGACGGCGCCGCCCGCCTCGGCTCGCCGTGGAACCTCCCGCTCTACGATCTGCTCTTCCGCGATCTCCTCATGGATCGCTCGGGCAACACCCACCGCGCCGAGATCAGCGTCGACAAGCTCTGGAACCCGTTCGCCGGAAACGGCCGTCTCGGCCTCGTCGAGTTCCGCGCCTTCGAAACGCATCCCGAGGCCGCCGCGCAGTCGCTCGCGGCGCTTCTCGTGCGCGCCATCCTCGCCCGCTGCGCCGCCGCGCCGATCACCGACGGCTTCGTCCGCTGGGGAGGCCAGTTGCATGATAAATTTTTCCTGCCCGCCTTCGTCTGGGACGATCTCGCCGCGGTCTGCGCCGACCTGCGCGCGCATGGCATCCCGTTCGAAGCCGGGTGGCTGCGGCCGCTGATCGACTGGCGTTTCCCCGTCGCAGGCCGGCTCGAGATCGCACCGGCGCACGACAAGGAACGAGCGCCTGCCGCCGTGATTTTCCGCCAGGCGCTCGAAGCCTGGCCGCTGCTCGGCGAATCGCCCAACGCCGGCGGAGTCGCGCGCACGGTCGACGCCAGCATGGACCGGCTGGAGGCTTTCGTCTCCGACGCCTCCGCGCTCGATCACGGCCTGCTCCTCGTCAACGGCTTTCCCTGCGCGTTCAGTCCCGCCGACGGCGGCGCCGCGGCGGGCATCCGTTATAGGGCGTTTTATCTCTACCCGGCGCTGCAACCGCACCGTCAGGTCGACGCTCCGCTCCTCCTCGAGTGGATCGACAAAACCACGCTCACCGTCGTCGCCGCCGCCCGCTGGCACGTCTGGAATCCTCGCGGCCTTGCCTACGCCTCGCGCCCCGCCGACGAGGCCGAGGCCGCGACCCGGCGCGCCGAGCGCTGGGAACCCTGGCCGCAAACCGTCGGCCAGTCGCGCTTCGTGCCGCGCGTCGACTTCGCGCCGGAGAGCCGGCACACGCTCGACCTCCGTCGCGCGCACCTCGGGGCGTGATAGTGGCGGCTCGCCGATCCTGGAGCTGGTGGACGGGCGCGTCCACCTGCGACGATCGCCGTCTCCGCCGACTGCTCAGCCGGCGATGCCGTCGAGCAACTCGTCGAGCGACTTCGCGGCGGCGAGCTTGGCCTTCGCCTCGGCGCACCGAGCCGCCGTCGCCAGTCCGGTGTTTTCCGCAAGGAACAGAATGTAGCTCGCAACGTTCTTCGCGAAGCCCAGGCGCCCCTCCGCGCTGATCGCGTAGAACCGCGCGCGCTGCCTGTAGCCCGCCGCGGTGTGGTCGCCGAGCGCCGACTTCTCCGCCCGACCGTCGGCGGCGAGCACGTGGAGGAAGTTATACTCGAACCAGAACATGTGCTCGGGGCTCGGCGTGAGCGCCTCCACCGCTCGGCGCGCCGAGGCCGCGTCGCCAAAGACGGCCTCGGCCGCGGCGGCGTCCTCGGCCGCGCCGGCCTTGACCAGCGCGTCGACGATGAAACTGCGCGCCATCTTGCGCTCGGTCGCGTCGGACGCGAAGGCGCCGGCGAGGGCGAGCTCGACGGTGAACTTATACCAGTCGCCCCACAGCGCCTGGTCGCCCGCGTCCTTCGAGGCGAAGAGCGCGCGTCCCATCTCGTAGGTGTAGCGGCCGCTGGTCTTGATCTCGAGGCGAGAGCCCGTGACCTCGCCCATCACCTGGTAGTTTTCGGCGGACTTGCCCGAGCCGGAGTGGAAACCGATGCCGGAGCCGAAGGCCTTGCACACCGCCCACTGTTTCTCGATCAGGCCGCGCAGGGCGGCGTTGTCGGGATAGGGCATGTTCTTCTGGAAGCCGAAGGCCGGCGCGACGAAATCGATCCGCATGCCGAGCGCCTCGCATAGCGCGAGCATCACGGCGGTCGTCTCGGCGGTGGTGAGGCCGGGCAGTTCGTCGATGGAGAGCTCGCGCAGATAGGAACGGCCCGCCTCGGTCGTGAACGCGGCGGCGCGCGCGGCGGCGTATTTCTCGTCGCGGCGCTTCATCTTGGCCATCGAGGGCCAGACGGTGGAAAGCAGCTCGCCAAAGGCTTTCTCGTCGAGCGTCAGGCCGGCCTGCGCCACGCGGGCGCGAACCTTGGCGACGAGCGCCGGATCGATGTCCTCGATCTTCGCCCGGGTGCCCGCGGCGAGCTCGGGCGAAAGGTCGAAGGTGATGTAGCTCGCGAGCAAACAACCGCGCACGAGCGCGTCCTCGCGCACGTCGAATTTTCCACCGATGGGCTGGTGGTCGGCGTTGAAGCTCCAGGCGATGCGACGGCGATGAAAGCCGTGCTTCAACTTCGAGAGCACACAGCCGTGGCTCATGCCCTCGACGCTCTGGCCCTGGTGGCCCTCGGGCACGTTGGCGCCGATGAAGGGAAACGGCACGGTGTCGAGGCGGCCGTCCATCATCGCGTCGACGTCGTAAACGAGTTCGCGCGGGATGGAATTTTGGTTGGCCGTGAGCCCGAGGCCGAGGTTGGCCATCGCCCACTCGACCGCGGGCCAGTGCAGCGTGGTGAACCGCGCGCCGATACCGAGCGTGCCGCGACCGAGATCGCCTCCGGCGGTCGGGAAGATCGTGGCGCCCGCGTCGTGCTCCTGGACGAGGTTTTTGAGGCGCAGAAGATTGGCCCAGGTGGCCGGGAAAATCGTGGCTCCGTCGGCGGCGCGTTCGGCGCCCTCCAGCGCGGGCGCGGCGGCTCCGGCCTTCGCCGAAAAACGCCAGCCGTGGTCGCCGGTCGACGCGTCTTCAAACAAGGACCACTCCCCGCCCGCGGTGGCGAAGCCGCTTTTCGCAAAACTCTTCGTTTTGCCCGCCGCGTGGGCGGCGCGAAGCGCGGGCCAATCGAGACAGAAGTCCGGGCTCACGCAGGGGTTGGCTGCGATGCGCAAGTTGTTTTCGAGCAAGAAGGCGTTTAGGCGGGAAGACATGGGGGATGTGAAACCCCAATCCCATGCCCCGCCGCCCCCGCAATCACGAGAGCGGCGTTTCTGAAAAAAGCCTCAGCATTGCCCGGCCCGGCTCAGACCGCGACCGTGGTCGCCCGACGCCCGACCTCCGAAACCGCGGCAAGCAACTCGCCCATGCCGACGGGCTTGCGCAGCACGCGGTCCACGCCTAACCGGCGCAGCTCCTCGCCCAGACCCGGATCGACGAGACCGCTCACCACGATCACACCCCGCGCCAGCCCCCGGCCTTGGATCCGCTCGATCATCGCCTTCCCGGAAAGGCGTGGCATGTTCAAATCGGCCAGGAGAACGTCATACGGGGTCGCAGCGGCCTCCTCCAAACGGCGCAACCCCGACTCTCCTTCGTTGGCGCAATCGACCGAGTGGCCGGCCTGCGTCAACACCTCGCAAAAGGTGTTGCGAACCAGTTCGTTGTCCTCGACCAGCAACAGGCGAAGCGGCGCGACCTGCGGCGGCTCGGCGCGCGACGCGTCGGGAGCGTCCGCCAAGGCCGGCACGTCCTCGCGCCGCGCCACGGGCAGATGGACGCTGAAAGTCGTCCCCTCGCCCGGGGCGGTGCGCAGATCGATCACACCGCCCAGGCCCTCCACCACATTCCACACCACCGCGAGGCCGAGACCGGTTCCGTGGCCCGGAGCCTTGGTCGTGAAAAAAGGCTCGAAGGCGCGACGGCGCACCTCCGCGTTCATCCCCTCCCCGTTGTCGGACACGGTCAGGACCAAACAGCCCGGAGCTCGTCGCAGGGTTTCCGGCGCGCTGGCCGGCGCGTGCTTCGTCATGCTCGTGGAGATGACGATCAGCGGCAGCCAGTCCGCCGGCGGCGCGCCGCGCTCCAGGCGCGCGAGAACGGTGTCGCGGGCGTTGAGCGCGAGATTCATGATGATCTGCGTAAGCGCGCCCTTGGTGAGCAACGCGGGCGGCAAACCCGCGGCCAGCTCGGTGCGAAGCTCGATGCGGCGGTCGAGCGTGTGCCGTAGCAGATCGACCGCGGCCTCCACCAGCGGGTTGAGATTGAGAAGGGCCGGAACGTCGGAAGCGCGGCGCCCGACGGCCAGGATGCGTTGGTTCAGTTGCGCGGCCTGCAAAATCGAATCCTCCACCGGACGCAGTTTCGCGATCAAACGTTCGTCCCCGGCGCGCTCGATCGCGATCTGGCCGACCTGCATGAGCATGGGCGTGAGCAGATTGTTGAACTCGTGCGCCACGCCGCCCGCCAGCTGGCCGATCGACTCCATCCGCTGGGTCTGCCGCAACCGTTGCTCGAGCGCCAGTCGCTCCGTGATGTCGTGCGCGTGCGACGCGATTGCGATCACCCGGCCGTCGGCGTCGACAAGCGGCGTGTTGGTCCACTCGCAGGTGATGACGCGGCCGTCCTTCGTGCGGTTCTCGTTGATGTGTTGCGCCCCGCCCTTGCAGGCGAGCAGCTCGTCGCAGACGCCCTCGACCTCCGCCGCGACGTTGTCCGGCACGATCAGCTCGTCGAAGCGGCGGCCCACCGCCTCCGCCTCGGTGTAGCCGAAGATCCGCTCCGCGGCGGGATTCCAGCGCAGCACCCGGCGATCCGTCCCCCACTCGACGTAGGCCAACGGGGTCTGCTGCACATGAAGCGCGAGGCGCTGCTCCGACCGGCGCCTCGCGTGCTCGGCCTCGACCCGGTCCGTGACATCCAGCTCCACCGCCACCAGCCCGGTTCGATGCGGGCCCTCGATCACGGGGGCGAGCAACCGAAACACATGCCAGGGCCGCCCGTCCCGGCGCCCCTCCACCTCGCGCGTGACCACGGACCCGGCGCGGGCGCGGCGGCAATCCTCGTCGAACTCGATGCGCTCGGTTTCCAAAAACACGAACTCCTCCAGCGTCCGCCCCTCCCCCGCCCCGCGCATGGCCGCCGCCCGGGCGTTATGCGCGCGACACAGCCCGTCGGCGTCGAGCAACCAGAGCGCGAAAGGCAGATGGTCGAGCATCGCCCGCAGACGCGCGTCGCTCGTGCGCAGCCGCGCCTCGGCCGCCGAACGCGCCGCGAGCTCGGCCCGGTTGACCGCCACCACCGCGCCGCTGCCGGCGAGAACGACCACCATCACGCCGAGATAGAGAAGCGCCACGCGTCGCCGCTCGAAAAGTTCCGCCTTCCACAGATCCGCCGAGTAATCCACGCCCAGCACCGCCTCGACGCGTCCGCGCGCGTCGCGCATCGGCACATGCACGCTCACCCAGGTGCCCCACCGATCCGTCACCGGATGGGTCAGCGCGGTGATCTCGCCTTCGAAGGCCCGGCGAATCTCGTCACCGGCCTGCGGATACAACTCGCCGGGCCGCGTGCGCGACTCGCGTTCGCCGTCGTGGCGGCCGTCCTTGTCGTAGTCCGTCTCGGCGTCGACGAACAAGACGACCCCGCCGTCGGGGGAAAGGCGGTAGGTGTAGATGTCGCTCACGAGCGGGTTCAGCTCCACCCAGCGCTTCTGCAGCTCGATCATCGCCAGATAGCGAGGGTCCTCCCCGGCTTCCTCCGTGCGCAGGAGGGCATGCCCCATCTTCTCGAGCTCCGCCGCGTAGGTCGGCGCGATGCTCTCGAGCAAGGCCATCACGCGCCGTTGCGGTCGCCTGCCCGCCTCCTCCACGAAAAAAAAACCCGCCAGCACCAGCGCGACGAGCCCGAGCCAGAAGACGCGCGGCAAGGCCGCCGGCGGACGACGCCAGCGTTTCAGGCCCCAGGCGAGCCCGGCGAAAAGTCCCGCCGCGACCGACGCGAAGACGAGATAATCCCAATTGCCCGAAAACCATGCGCGCAACATGCGCGGCAGAGTGCGGGCGGCCCCGTCTCACGCAAGCCCTTCTCCGGAGCGACGCCGGCTCAGCGCGTCTCCTGCCGCACCTCGGAGACCTTGCCGCCCGAAAACGTCACCTTGAAATACTCCCGAGGGCGGGCCGATTCGCGGCGATAATCGTCATAGAAAAACGGATACCCGCCTGAATAATGGTGGTAATGCCCGCGGTAAAGCGGCGCGCCGTCGAGGCTGTCGTAGGTCGTGTAGCTCCATATCTCCGACTTGCCCTGCGCGTCCGTCCTTGTCCACCGCTGGTCCGGATCGCCCACCGCGAGCAGCACCATGTCGGGCGTGAAGCCGACGCCGACCTTGCCCTCGCGGATCAAGGTCTGCTCCGCCGCCGGCAGCGTGTCGAAAAGCGCCTGGTTGCGTTTTATCCGCGCCGCCGGGGTCGCGCACGACGCCAGGAACGCCGCGCACAAAACGGCCGGCGCCACCGGCCGCCAAAACGAAAGTCGTCCTGTTTTCATGCCGGGAACGAAGCCGCGCACGACGCCGGCCGCAAGCGCCTCGCGTTCTCCGCGCCCGTGACTCCGGTCGACCGCGCCGACGCTTCGGCCGCGCGGTCAGCGGGCGCCCGATCCCGGTCCGCGTTTCGCGTCCACCGCCACGCCGCCCGGCGCGTCCGACTGGCGGAAGGCCCCTTTTTCCGCCGCCTGCACGAAGCCCTCGGTCACGCTCTTCAACTCCTCCCAACGCGCGCGGATCGTCTTGGCCTCCGCCGCCGAGACCTGCTGGTCGGCGCTCGCCGCGGTGATCACGCCCAGCAGCTCGGCGAAGTCGCGGACGATCTCGTTGGTCGCGGGGACCAGCGCGCTGCCCGAAGCCTTGACCGGCGGGTTCTCGATGAAAAAGCCGCCCGCCTGCGCGCAAACCCAGTGGGCGATGCGCTTGTCTCCGGTCGCCTTTAGCAGCTGCTCGATACGATCAAGCGGATTGCTGGAACCGCTGCCGGCCACCTCGCCCG
>CBINJQ010000161.1:0-9268 GCA_966251015.1 uncultured Akkermansia sp.
CAGCTTGCTTTATTCGAGACGCTCCTAACCGGCGTCTTCACCTTTGCCCCAGGCATGCCATTCTCCACCTTGGTCGTCTCTCCAAAGACCATAACCCGGCTTCAAATCGACGACCGGCTTCAACGTTGGATCAAGAGCTAGCAAGACTCCGAGCGGAATCTGTCTGATATCGCCAGGGTCCACGTCGGGACCCGCGCCGGAGAACATCTCCCATTCGCTTTCTTCCCAGCGCATCGCCTCGGTTATTGGACGCCCCCTGAGCGCATCAAGATTCGTGGCGACCTTCGATTTTGAGGAAACCGCATAGGGCCATTCGATATCGAACCACTGCCACATCGGCTGGTTCGCCGCATTCCAAGTCGCCCTCAGATCGGGCACGTCCACGGTTCGGTGCCCGCGATCAGGCACGACCTGAAACGCTTTCAGCTGACCGCCGCCAAAGTAATCCGTCGCCCCCAGAAGCATTCTGGAGACCCAGGAGCCATCCGCCTCGGCAAGCATAAAGCCACCCACCCCGACCACCTCGAGACATCCCTTCTCGGGGCGCCCACCCGCGAGAACGCCCGAGGCCGCCTGGTTCATTACTTCCAGCGCCTCGTCGAAAGTGAAGAACAGCCCTCCCGCAAAGATGATTTCAAAGCCGACCTTCGGATGGAGCCCGATGGTGTAGCAAAAGCGGGGCAAGGGGCCGCCATCCACGATCCGGACATGGTAGCCGCGGGCGTCGATGCTCGCCTTGATTTTCGCCAAGAGGGCCTGCCGTTTGTCATCCTTCATGGGCCGCGAGCCTCCTCAAAGCGTCGACGCTCAGTCCTTCCGCGCCGCCATCAGGACGCGGATCACATACCAGAGCAGCAGCATCACGCCCGAAAACAGCGCGAGCGACGCCGCCACGTATTGATCCGTCCGATACTCGTGGATGATGTTCGAGGTCGTGTAGAGGATCGATCCGCCCGCGAAGAGGATCATCGCCGCCGAAAACACGATCCCGAGCGAAAAGCCGAACAGCAGGCTGCACACGATCACGCCCAGCGCCACCATCCCGCCGATCGCCAACGCGCCGCGCAGGAACGAAAAATTCACGCCCGTCATGAACGCCGTCGCCGTCAGCCCCACGAACAACAGCCCGGTGATGATTCCCGCCATCGGGATGATCGCGGGATCGCCCACGCGATACATGGCGACGTGCAGCAGAGGGACGAAGATCACCGCCTCCGCCACGACATAGAGCCCCAGCCCGACATACTGCATGCCCCGCCCCACGTCGGCGCGCGCCCAGCGATCGGCCACCCACGACACCGCCATGAACGCGCCCAGCACGAACAGCCAGCTGTCGATCATCGTGTCCACCAGGCGTTCGACGCCCGGCATTTTCAGGAGCACCGCCTCGATCACGACGAACGAAAGGATCGCCATCGCGAGGTGAAGATAGGTGCGCCGGATGAAGGTCTGGCGTTCATCCGCATCGGCGTCCGCCGCCGTCACGAACGGGTTTTCGTAGGATGAGGACATATACGGGCGAAGAAGTTGATACGCAGGACTACGGCGAAAAGCTGGATGCCGACGCGGGTGTTTTTCCAGCCCCAAACACACGCAACGGCTGCCACGCGCACGACTTCCAATCGCGCCATGCCCCCCGCTCGCGTAAACAGCAATCTTGCTGCGTTATCCGCGATTGTCTTCAACTTAGGGAAGCATCCCTAGGACAGCAATTTCACCCTGACTTTCGCGTATTTTTTAAGACCTTTTGTTCGCTTGCGAGCAGCCTCGCTCCCCGCCCCCAACCCCCGTCTCGCCGGAACTCCGAAAATCCACCGTGTCATCCCCGCCGCAACAGATGGATAGTGGAGAAAAGGCAGGGACGTCTTCGTCGCTCCATCCCGAGTCGCTTCGACGTTTCGCGATCGGAACCGCCCAGGATTTCAACAACGCGCTGACCGTGATCAACGGCTACGCCGGTCTTCTCATCGCCCAGCCGGAAATGCCCGAGGGCGCCCGCGCCGCGTTGCAACAGATCTACGCCGCGGGCGAACGAGCCGCGTCGATGTCGCGCCGCCTGCTCTTGCTGGGGCGGGCCGAAGCCACGCCCGATCGCCTCGTCGACCTGAACGCCGGCGTCCGCGCCTCGGCCGGCGCCCTCGCCGCCTTGCTCGGGCGGGACATCGCGCTCGATTTTGAACTGGCCGCCGACCTACCCCCGGTCGCCGGGGACGCGGGTCTGCTCGAGAATATTCTCACCAACCTCGCCCACCATGTTCGCGACGCGATGCACGCCCGCGGCAGGCTGCTGGTCCGCACCCGGCTTTGCGAGCTGGCCCCGGACCAATGCCCCGCCGCGCCCCGCCGGCCGGGCCGTTACGCCCGCCTGAGCCTCGAACACGACGGCGCCGCCTTCGCCGCGGAAAATCTGCCCCGGGTGTTCGAACCCTTCGCGATTCCGCGGCGCTCGCCGGGCGACGGGCTCGGCCTTTGTCTCGCGGTCGTCGGCGGCGTCGCCGCCGCGCACCGCGGCTGGGCCGAGGCCGAGAACGCCCCCGCCGGCCCGGGCGCCCGCCTTCACGTTTTTCTTCCCGCGCGGGACGGCGCGCTCCCCGATCCGGTCGAGCCGGGCTCCGGGCCCCGCGCCGCGACGGGCGCCGTCCGCGGCGGCGAAACGATCCTCCTGGTGGAGGACGAGGCCCCTGTCCGCGAGTTCGCCCGCGCCGTCCTCCAAAGCCAGGGTTACCGCGTGCTCCAGGCCGCCGACGGCCGCGGCGCCCTCGAAACCTGGAAATGGCACGCGGATCGTATCCATCTCCTGGTTACGGACTTGGTCCTTCCCGACGACTTCGACGGCCTCGAGCTGGCCCGCCGGCTTCGGGCGGAGCGGTCCGCGCTCCCCGTCCTCTGCACCAGCGGGGTTCCCGGCGACGCCTTGCACGACCGCGCCGACGCCATGGGCGGCGTCCGCGTCGTCGCGAAGCCCTCCGCAAGACAACCCCTCACGCCACCCGGGAGCGCGTGCCTCGACTGCGCCTTGCTCCCCCCGCCCCCCGCCCCCGCCCCTTTTCGTCCCGCCGGCCCCGCCCCATGTTCCCCGCCGCCCCTTCCCCCTCGCGCCCCGTCCTTCGACTCGCCTTGCTCATGTCCGCCCTCGCCGCGGGGCTCATGTCCGCCCGGGCCCAGACGGTCCCGAACTACGGGGACCTGAGTCTCGAGGAGCTGATGGGCGAGACGGTGACCTCCGTTTCCAAGCGGGAGCAAAAACGCGCGGACGCCGCCACCGCGGTCACCGTGCTCACCAACGACGACCTCCGCCGCTCCGGCGTCGACAACATTCCCGACGCCCTTCGCCTCGTGCCGGGCATGACCGTCGCCTCCGTCAACGCCAGCCAGTTCTCCGTTTCCTCCCGCGGGTTCAGCAACATCTTCGCGAACAAGCTCCTCGTCCTCGTCGACGGCCGGGCGGTCTACTCCCCCGACTTCGGCGGCGTCTACTGGGACGTCCAGCAGCACATGCTCGAGGACGTCGACCGCATCGAGGTGATACGCGGTCCCGGCGCCACCGTGTGGGGCGCCAACGCCGTGAACGGGGTCGTCAACATCGTGAGCCGCGACGCGCGCGACACGCAGGGCGCCCTCGTCTACGGCTCCGCCGGCGACGTCCTCGAAACCGACAGCGGCGTGCGCTACGGCGGCCGGATCGGCGAACGCACCTACTATCGCGTCCACGCCGGCTTCCGCTCCGTGGACGATTACCCGCGACCGAACGGCCGTCCGGCCGGAGACGGCTGGCAAGGGCAGCAGGGCGGCATGCGCCTCGACCACCACGCCTCCGAAGACACCCGGCTGACCTGGCAGGCGGGCGGCACCGCCTTCGACACGGACGACGACGCCTTCGAGGACTACAACGCGAACACCCTCGGCCGGATCACCCGGCGCTGGTCCGACCGCTCCGGCCTCGAGATCCAGACCTACTTCGACCACACCGCGCGCAACGAACCGCAACGCGCCCGCCTCCGCTCCGACGTGGCCGATCTGTCCGCCCAGCACACCTTCGGCGTCGGCGAACGAAACGACATCATCTGGGGCCTCGGCTACCGCGCCATCGCATCCGAGTTCGACCAGACCTCGCCCATGCTCGAGGTCCGCGACGACGAGGTCCGCACCGATCTCTACAGCTTTTTCCTCCAGGACGCGCTCCACGTGCTGCCCGAAAAACTCACGCTCACCGGCGGCGTTAAACTCGAGCACAACGACTACACCGGCCTGGAGGTCCAGCCGAGCGCCCGCCTCGCCTTCAAACCCGCGCAGAACCACACCGTCTGGACCGCGGTCTCCCGCGCCGTGCGCACCCCCGGCAGCCTCGAGGGCGACGACATCATCGCCGTCGCCACCCGCGCGCCTTTCGTCGGCCCGGGCGGCGGACTTTACCTTCCCCGGGGCATCGGCAACGAGGACCTCGCCTCCGAGGAACTTTGGGCCTACGAATGCGGCTATCGCGTCCAACCGTCGTCGCGCCTCAGCGTGGACCTCGCCCTTTTCTACAACGTCTACGACGATCTCGTCTCGGCCAGCCGGATCACCCGCTTCGTTCCCGGCGTCCCCCTCGGCTCCGCCGAGATCCCGTTCGCCAATCTGATGTCGGCGCAAACCTACGGAGCCGAGCTCGCGGTGACGGTCTCGCCCGCCGACGCCTGGCGCCTCACCGGAAGCTGCTCCCTGCTGCTGGCCGACGTCGACGGCCCCGTCTCCGCCGAGCCCGACGCCCTCGAGCACAGCGCCCCCCGCCATCAGGCCGCGCTCCGCTCGTCCCACGATCTCACCCGTCGCCTTAGCGTCGACGGCCAGTTGCGCTACGTCGACGCCATCCGCTCCGTCTCGTCCTACGTGACCGCCGACCTCCGCATCGCCTACCGGGTGAACGAACGGCTCGAGCTCGCGCTCGTCGGCAGGAACCTCCTTGACGACCAGCACCTGGAGCAGGGGTTCTCCTCCTACACCACCGTCGCCGAGGTTCCGCGAAGTTTCCACGGCAAGCTCACCTGGAGCTACTAAACACACCGCACCGGCATGGCCCCTCCCTCCTCCTCCCCACGCGCCCCCCGGCGCAACCGGCTGATCCGGCTGCTCTGCTCCTTCGCGCTGCTCGGCCTCTCGCTTGGCGCCTCGGCCCCGGTCGCCCCCGTGTCGAAGGAATACCAGCTCAAGGCGGGATTCCTCTACAACTTCTCCAAATTCGTCGAGTGGCCGGCCGCCCGCTTCGCCAAGGCGGACAGCGCCATCGTCATCGCCGTGCTCGGCACCGATCCCTTCGGAGAAGAGCTGGACAAGGTCGTGAAAGACCGCGTCGTCGACGGCCGCCCCGTCGTCGTCCGCCGGATCAAGACCGCCGCCGAGATCTCCGCGGCCCACATCGTCTTTGTCGCCCGGGACGCCGAACCGCTTCTCGTCGACTTCCTCGGCGCCCTGCCCGGCGTCCTGACCGTCGGCGAGAGCACCTCCTTCACCGCCCGGGGCGGGCTCGTCGCCTTTTATGTCATCAACGAAAAGGTTCGCTTTGAAATCAACCAGGACGGGGCCGAAAAGGCCGGCCTCAAGCTCAGCGGCCAGCTCCTGAAGCTCGCCTCCGACCGTTATCGCGAGCGCTGAACCCGACCCCATCGCCATGCGCTTCTTCCACAATCTGCCCCTCAAGCGCAAGCTGACCGCCATCAGCCTGTTGACCAGCGGCGTCGCCCTGCTCCTGGCCTGCGCCGCGTTCATCACCTATGAGCAGGTGTCCTTCCGCGGCGAACAAGCCCGCGAGCTCGAGATCGCCGCCCACATCATCGGCGCGAACAGCGCCTCCTCGCTGTCTTTCGACGACACCGACTCCGCCGCCCTCACCCTCAAGAGCCTGGAACAGCAGCCCCGCATCGTGCGCGCCTGCCTGTATGACGGCGCCGGACAGGTCTTCGCCACCTACCAGCGCGACCCGTGGGCCGCCTCCTCGTGGCCCAAGCCGCAAGGAGACACCGTCTATCTCAATTCCGACTCGCTCGACCTCTTCCAAACCGTCCGCCTCGGCGGAGACCCGATCGGCACCATCTACCTCGAGTCCGACCTCGACGAACTGGCCGCGCGCCGACGGCACTACCTGGGCATTGGCGCCACCGTCTTTCTCGCCGCCATCCTGCTCACCTGGCTGATCGCCTCGCGCCTTCAGCGCCTCATCTCCGAACCCGTCGCCGAACTCGCCTCCATCGCCGCGCGCGTCGGCAAGGAGAAAGCCTACTCGATCCGCGCGAAGAAACTCGGCGACGACGAGATCGGGCGGCTCATCGACGGCTTCAACGACATGCTCGCGCAGATCGAGATCCGCGACGCCGAGCTCAAGGCGACCCACCGGGACCTCGAACGCCGCGTCGAGGAACGCACCCGCTCGCTCGAGACCGCCCGGCAGGAACTTCTCGTGGAGAAGGCCCGGTTCCAGTTCATCTTCGACCACGCCCCGGTCGGCATCAGCCTCCACTCTACTCCCGACGGGAAGACCTGGAACCGGATGATCAACGATTCCCATCTCGGCATCTGCGGGCTCACCCGCGCCCACGTCATGGAGGACTACAGCGTCTTCCGCAGGATCACCCACCCCGACGACCTCGCGCGCCAGCTTCCCCTCCAGGAAAAAATGGAGCGGGGCGAGCTCGCCAGCTTCTCCCTGGAAAAGCGCTACCTTCGCCCGGACGGAAAAACCGTCTGGGTCGCCTTCACCACCCAGCGCATCGACTTCCCCGACGGCCGAATCGAGACGATGTCCACCATCAGCGACATCACCGCGCTCAAGGAGGCCGAACTCGAAACCGCCCAGCAGCGCGAACGTTTCAAGTTCATCTTCGATTCCCTTCCCGTCGGCGTCTCCCTCTATTCGCAGCTTCCCCAGGACGGCGGCTACTCCTTCCTGATCAACGACGCCCAGCTCGAAATCATCGGCGTGTCCCGCGACGAGGTCATGGTCGACCTCGGCATATTCAACCGCCTTACCCATCCGGACGACTTTGAGCGCCAGCTGCCCCTCCGCCAAAAGCTCAAGGCCCAGGAGATCGACCGCTACACGCTGGAAAAGCGCTACGTCCGGCCCGACGGCCGCACCGTCTGGGTCTCCTTCTACACCCAGCGGAAGAACTATCCGAACGGCCGCGTCGAGACCCTCAGCGTCGTCGTCGACATCACCGGCCTCAAACACGCCCAGGAGGAGGCCGCCCGCGAACAGGCCCGCCTCAAGTTCATCTTCGACTCCGTCCCCGTCGGCATCTCCCTGTATTCGGGCACCAAGGAGAACATCCGCGCCTCCTTCCTCATCAACGACGCCCACCTCGACATCTGCGGCGTCACCCGCGCGCAGGTGGCCGCGGACGAGGGCGTCTTCGGCCGGCTGACCCACCCCGACGACGCCGCGCGACAGCGCCCCCTCACCGAGGCGGTGAACGCCGGCGAGCTCCCCCGCTACACCATCGAGAAACGCTACATCCGCCCCGACGGCCGCACGGTCTGGGTCACGTTCTCGGCCCAGCGCATCACCTACCCCGACGGCCGCATCGAGACCCTCGGCACCGTCGTCGACATCACCGACCTCAAGCTCGCCCAGGAGGAGGCCGCCCGCGAACAGGCCCGCCTCAAGTTCATCTTCGACTCCGTCCCCGTCGGCATCTCCCTGTATTCGGGCACCAAGGACAACCACCGCGGCTCCGCCCTCATCAACGACGCCCACCTCGACATCTGCGGCGTCACCCGCGAACAGCTCGCCGAAAACGCGAACATCTTCAACCAGATCACCCACCCCGAGGACCGCGCCCGCCAGGCCCCCCTCAACCTCGCCCTGAACGCGGGCGAGCTCCCGCGCTACACCATCGAGAAACGCTACATCCGCCCCGACGGCCGCGTCGTCTGGGCCACCTTCTCCGCCCAGCGCATCCACTACCCCGACGGACGGATCGAAACCCTCGGCACCGTCGTCGACATCACCGGCCTCAAGCTCGCCCAGGAGGAGGCCGCCCGCGAGCAGGCCCGCCTCAAGTTCATCTTCGACTACGTCCCCGTCGGCATCTCCCTCGAATCGCGACGGCCGGACGGCTCGTTGGACACGCTCCTCATCAACGACGCGCACCTGAGGATCTGCGATCTCCGCCGCGACGAGATCGACACCACGGAAGCCTTCGGCCGGATCACCCACCCCGACGACGCCGCCCGCCAGACCCCGCTCAACGAGGCGCTCGACGCCGGCCGCATCCCCGGCTTCTCGATCGACAAGCGCTACCTCCGCGCCGACGGAAGCATGGTCTGGGTGACCGTCTCCGCCCAGCGCATGGTCTACCCCGACGGCCGCGTCGAGATCCTCGGCACCGTCACCGACATCACCGCCCTCAAACGCGCCCAGGAGGAGGCCGCCCGCGAACAGGCCCGCTTCAAGTTCATCTTCGATTCCCTCCCCGTCGGCGTGTCCTGGCGCCTCCTCGGCCCGGAAACGCTGCTCCTCAACCCCGCCCACGAAAAGATCACCGGCGTCTCCGCCGAACTCGCCGCCGCCGATCCCGGCGCCTTCGCGCGCGCCACCCACCCGGAGGACGCGCAACGGCAGGTGGAACTCGCCGAGCGCATGAAACGCCGCGAGATCGACCAGTTCGTGGTCGAAAAGCGCTACATCCACCCCGACGGCCGGATCGTCTGGGCCGTGATGATGAGCCGCGTCTCCACCGACCCCGAGACGGGCAACACCCAGTCCGTCACCACCCTCGTCGACATCACCGACCTGAAGCGGGCCCAGGAGGAGATCACCCGCGAACGCGCCCGCTTCAAATTCATCTTCGACGCGCTCCCCGTCGGCGTCGCCTGGATGATCAGGGACCGGCCCGAAACCCGGGTCGTCAACCCGTCCTTCGTCCGCGTCACCGGCGTCCCCGCCGAACTATGCCACGAGCTCCATCGCTACATGGAGCGCACCCATCCCGACGACCGGGCCGCCCAGCTCGAGCTCAGGAAAAAGCTGACCGACGGCGAGATCGACCAGTTCTCCCTCGAGAAACGCTACGTCCACCCCGACGGCACCGTCTGCTGGGCCTCGCTCAACGTCCGCACCGTCCGCGATCTCGGCGGCGACGGCGCCCAGGAGCTCGCCACCATCGTCGACATCACCGAACGCAAAAAAGCCGAGGCCGAGCTCGAGGACGTCCACAAACAGCTCCTCCGCACCTCCCACCAGGCCGGCATGGCCGAGGTCGCCACCGGCGTCCTCCACAACGTCGGCAACGTC
>CBINJQ010000162.1:0-9234 GCA_966251015.1 uncultured Akkermansia sp.
CGGAGAGGACGAGCGTGGTGGTGTCGTTGTCGGTGAGGAGAAGATCGTCTCGCGCGTCGGCGCGACCCGGGGCGGAGGCGATGACGGCGATGGCGCGCGGGCCGTCGAGCAGGGCGTCGTCGGGGCAGGAGAACGGGAAGGCGACGGAGCTTTGTCCGGCGGGGATGACCACGGAGACGGGGAGCGCGATCTTGGCCGAGGGGTGGGCGGCGAGGGTGACGGAGAGATCGCTCGACGGCGCGACGGGGACGGAGACGGAGCCGGAAAGGCCGGAGGCGCCTTCCGCGATCTGCGCGGGCAGGGAAAGGGCGAGGGCGGCGCCGGAGGCGTTGCCGGCGGGCGGAGCGGCGACGACGACGCCGAAGGGCGAGCCGGCGCCCGTCTCCCCGGAGGCGGCGGTGGCGACGAGGCTGGCGGAGCCGGCTTCGAAGGGGATGGCGATGGGGCCGGTCCACACTCCATTGACCAGGGCGGCCGGGGCGGAGCGGACCGGAAGCGGGGCGCCGCCGGCGCCGACCGCGGACGCCACGGCGTTGGCGATCACGCGGTCCATGCCCGTGCCGAGCGTGTTGAAATCGGTGCCGATCAGGATGACGCGGCCGGGTCCGACGGAGCGGGAGAGCACGACCGGCGCGCCGTCCGGAGCGAGACGCAGGGAGACGACGGCGTCGGCGGGCGCGGTGTAGCCGGCGATGTAGGCGCCGTTGAAAGGCGTGGCCACGCCGGCGTTGAGCGGGGTGTCGACCGATCTGGTCAACATGCCCGCGGCGGAGAAGCCGGAGCGGTTCGCGGAAAGAAGTCCGGCGGCGGAGAGAAGAAGGTTTTCCTCGGTCGCGTAGGAGCAGGCGATCACGATGCCGCCGCGGGCGACGAAGGATTGGAGGACGGGCGCGAAGATCGCGCCCTGGGGCTCCAGTATGCCGGAGGTGGCGATTTCCTGCTCGGGGATGAGGAACACGTGTTTGCCCGCGAGCTCGGCTTCCAACGCCGCGGCGGAGGTGGCGTTGGTCGCGGTCTCGCGAAAGGCGGTGAAGCGGGAGGCGATCGCGGCCTTCGTGTTAGGGTATTCGGTATTGGCGCCGGGTTCGACGTAACGCGTCCAGGAGAGGATCTCGACGATATCGGTTCCGCTTTTGCAGGCCAGCGCGAGGGCGCCGGAGACACCGGTCACGGGGTTGCCGGCGACGTCGACGGCGCGGACGGTGGCGGTGAACGGCGTGTCGATTTTTTGCGGCGAGGCGACCGGGTCCCAGGCGAGGTGGTGGAACGGGCCGGTGCCGACGTCGAAGACGTTGCTGGTCACCGCGCGTCCGCCTGCGTCGGTGAACGTGAGCCTGACTCCGGTGGCAAACGCGGAAATGGTGACGGGGCCGGACCAAAGGCCTTGAACGAAGCCCGCGCCGGAGGCCGCGGATACCGGCACGGACGCGCCGGTCGAATCGGTCGCGGAGAGCGCGACGGCGCCGACGTGGCCGGGGATGACGGCTCCCGAGATGTCGTGGACGGAAAGGGAGACGGGGAAGACCGCGCCGCGAATCTGCGGAGACGCGACGGGGGCGAGGGCGAGGTGGTGGGGATCGTTGTCGGCGACGACGAGATCGACCGAGGCGGCGGAAAAGCCGGGCGCCGTGGCGTGGAGGCGGACGGTCCGCGGTCCGTCGGTCTCGATGTCGTCGAGGACGGTCACGGGAATGGCGACGCGACTTTGGCCCGCCGGGATGGTGACGGCGACGGGCAGGGAGAGCTCGGTGGCGTCGTCGAGGCTGAGCGCGACGGTCAGCGGCGCGACGAGGGTGCCGGGAACGCTAATGAAAACGGGCGACGCGGCCTGGCCTTCGCGGAGATCGGATGGAGCGGACAGGGAGAGGGCGGCGCCCTCGTTGTCGTCGGCGGTGAAACTGGCTTGGCCGGAGTTCCAGACGGGGACCGAGGCGGTGAGGATGACGGTGACCGGGCCGTCGACGCGATTGTCGTCGGTGATGCTGACCGGGAAGGTGACGGAAGGCTGGCCGGCGGGCAGCACGACGGAGGGCGGGACAAAGGCGTCGGCGGGCGAATCGAGGGCGAGCGAGACGACGACGTCGGCGGCGGGGGCGGCGCCGATGTTCAGGGTGGCGACGAACGGAGAGTCGCCTTCGCGGGCGGATGCGGGGAGCGAGAGGGAGAGCGTGGCGGATTCGTTGTCGTCGACGCGGACGATGGCGGCCCCGCCGCCCCAGCCGGCGGCGGAGGCGGTCAACGCGACGGGGCGTGAGCCGTTGAGCAAGGCGTCGTCGCCGGGCGTGAGGGGAAAGGCGACCGAGCTCTGGCCGGCGGGAATCGTGACGGTGGCGGGGGCGGAGAGGGCCGCGGAGACGGAGGAGGCGAGGGAAACGACCAGGCCCGCGGCGGGGGCCGGGGTGGCGGTGAGCGTGGCGGTGGCGGGGGATGCGTTTTCCGCGAGGGCGGCGGGCGCGCTCAGGGCGAGGGAACGCGAGTGGACGCGTTCGAGGACGATGTCGTCGATGGCGATGCCGTCGGAGGGCATCTGGTAGTTGTCGTATTGGTTGAAGCGGAGCCGCACGGCGGGGCCGTAGACCAGGCCGCGCGCGGCGAAGGCGGCGTCGAGATCGAGGGTGAATTTTTGCCAGACCTCGTCCGACACCGGGCTGCGCAGGGGCTGGATCTCGTGCCAGGTGGCGCCGTCGACGCTGACGGCGAGTCCGTCGAAATCCGCGCCTCCCATGAATGGATTGGAGGGCGGGGACTCGGGCTCGTCGCCGTAGATACGGGCCCAGAAAGAAAGCGTGAGGCCGGAGCGGCCGGAGAGATCGAGCGTGAGCGTGGCCTCGTTGCGGGCGTAGTCGAGGCTGGTGTCGGCGGTGTCGAGCGTGAGGTGATGGGAGCCGGAGCGCGGAGCGTGGAGCGTGGTGACGCGGGCGCGGTAGGCCCCGCTGCCGGTGACCGTCCAACGGGCCGGGGCGAGGGCGCCGCTTTCGAAATCGTCGGCGAAAACGACCTCGGAGAGCGGGCGGACCTCGATGGCGACGGAGCGGGCGCGCGTGACGCCGGTCGCGCGGTTGGTGAAGGCGAGCGCCGCGGCGTGGTGTCCGACGGGAAGCGTCGCGGTCAAGACGGTGGGCGTGACGACGACCTCCGCGGACGCGCCGGTGGCGAGCGTGCCGGAGGCGGGGCTGAGCGAGAGCCAGGCGGCGTCTTGCGCGGCGCTCCAGAACAGCGGGGCGGGGCCGGTGTTGGTCAGCCTGAAGGCCACGGACGCGGGGGCGGGAGGGCCGCCGAGCGCGGCGGAAAAAGCGGTGGCGCCGACGCCGACGATGGAGAGCGGATCGGAGGGGCCGATGGCGGCGAGCGAGGCGGCGAGGTTGAGGCGTTTGCCGGTGACGGTGCGGCCGGCGAGGGAGGGGACGCTGTCGCCGTGGTCGAGGAGCAGTGCCTTCAGATCGGCGGGGGAGCGAGGGCCGGCGTGGGCGAGGAGGACGGCGGCGGCTCCGGCGACATGCGGCGCCGCCATGGAGGTGCCGCTGAGGGCGCGGTAGGCGCTTCTCGGCGAGGTGCTGTGGATATTCACGCCGGGGGCGCCGAGATCGACGGAGGTGGCGCCGTAGTTGGAAAAGCTCGCGAGGGCGTCGGCGTGGTCGGTGGCGGCGACGGAGACGATGTTGGCGAGCGGAAAGCCGGCGGGGTAGTCGGGGGAGAGGTCGGTGTTGCGCGAATCGTTGCCGGCGGCCGCGACGAAGAGTTTTCCGGCCGAGCCGGCGGCGGCGATGGCGTCGGAGAGGGCCTGGGAATTACCGCTTCCGGTCCAGGAGTTCGAGGTCAGGTCGATGCCGATGGCGGTGGCGTAGGCGATGGCTTCGATGGAATCGGAGGTTGCGCCGCCGTTTGCCCCCAGGGTCTTGAGCGGAACGAGGGAGACCTCGTGGGCGACGCCGACGACGCCGATACCGTTGCCGCCGGTCGCGCCGATGGTGCCGGCGACATGGGTGCCATGGTGGCTGCCGTCGGCGGAGGGATTGTTGTCGTTGTCGAGAAAGTCCCAGCCGCGGGTGTCGTCGACGTAGCCGTTGGCGTCGTCGTCGACGCCGTTGCCGGCGATTTCGCGGGGGTTGGTCCAGATGTTGGCGGCGAGGTCGGGATGCGTGTGGTCGATGCCGAAATCGATCACGCCGACGAGGACGGAACGGGAACCGATGGAGCGCTCCCAGGCCTCGGGGGCGTCGATGTCGGCGTCGGCGACACCGCCGGTTTGGCCGGTGTTGTGCAGGCCCCAGAGCTGGGAGTAGTCCGGGTCGGTCGGGGTCAGCGCGGCATGGACGATGTAGTCGGGCTCGGCGACACGGAGGAGGCCGGGGATGGCGCGCAGGTCGGCGATGGCGGCGGGCAGGGAGTCGAGGGCGTCGGCGGGGAAGGAGACGAGATAGATGCCGGAGGCGGGTTTGCGGGCGCGGATGGAGCCGCCCGCGGAGGCGACGGCGGCGCGGAAGGCGGCGTCGTCGACGCCGGCGGCGGGCTTGGCGACGAGGTGGTCCGCGACCATTGCGATTTGCTCGACGAGACGACCGGCGCCGGTGGCGGCGTCGGTTTTCCAGAGCTCCTCGATGCGGAGGAGCGGATACTTGAAATCGGTGCGGACGATGCGGACGCGGTGGCGTAGGGAGGCGTCGGCGGGGGAAGGGAACTCGTCGCGCAGGAGCGTCTGCGCCCGAGGCCAGCGGTCGGCGACGGCCGAGGCGGCGGCGGATGCCCCGGCGTCGGGGTCGAGCGCGAGAAGCCGTGCGTGAGACGTGGCCGGGCGCGCCGCAGCCGGATGGCCGGGCGCGATGGAGGAGGCCGCGGCGACGGAAGCGGGAGACGTTGTCGAGGACGACGTCGATACGCCGTCCGTCGCGCGAGCGAGCGCGGGAGCGGGCGCGGAAGCGGAAGGGGATGCCCGTTCCGGGCGAACGAATGCGAACCACCCAAGACCGGCGAGGGCCGCGAAAAAGCAAAACGCGGTCAGCGCTTTGCGCGAAGGGAAGCGGGACATGGCTGAATAGGAAGATGAACTCCCGGGCGAGAAGCCGAGGCGCCTTGGGGTGGGCGACTCGATTTAGGCGGGTCGGCGCGGGAGCTTACGAGCGTCTTTGGGGTGGGGGTTCAGGTTATTAGGTCGAGGCGGCCCAAGGTGTAGTCCGCGTGGACGCGCGGAAGCCGGAGCGGGCGACTTGGATAAAGTCGACGGGAACGGCCGACGTGAAAGAGCGCATTTGGGAGGTCTCGTCGAAGTCGTTTCGATTTCGAATCAAGCGCTTACCTAAAATAAAGTAGGCGCCGTCCCGACGCCGCGGGTAAGCGAGGCGGATCCCGATTCCGTTTACGACACGGCCCTGGGCGGGGGCGGAGCGGCGGGCCGGGGGTGGCTTGCGGGCGCGAGCGCTTCGACGAGCCGGCAGGTGTGCGTCATCCAAACTTTCGGCTGAAAACGGGACGCGACGGCGGTGCCGCGTCGTCGGACTTCAGGATCGTCGAGCAGACGATCAAGGGCTTCGGCGATGTTGTGCCGCAGGAATTTTTCGGGTCGGAGCCCCGCGCCGACACCGAGGTCGCGGACGCGCGAGAGGGTGTCGAGCTGGTCGTGCGCCATCGGCTGGATCAACTGCGGAACGCCGGCCTGAAGCGCCTGGGCGCAGGTGCCGACCCCGCCGTGATGCACGAGCGCGGCGGCCCGGGGCAGGACTTCGCTGAACGGCGCGTAGGAAAAATGTCTCACGCCCGCCGGCAGGTCGCGCGGGATGCACTCCGGGAAACGGGTGAGGAACACGCCGCGTCGTCCGCTCAGCCGCAGGGCCTCCGCCGCCTCGCGGAAAAACGCGTCGCCCCGGGACATCGCGCTGCCGGGCGTGAACACCACGGGAGGCGCGCCGGCGTCGAGAAACTCCGCGAGCCCGGGCGGCGACGCGCGGACGCCTTTTTCGTCGAAGAGCGGAAAGCCGGTCTGGCGCGTTTGCCCCGGCCAGTCCGGCTGGGCGGGGGCGAACCAGTCGGGAAACAGCGCGATCACCCGGTCTGGCGAGTGCCACCAATCCGCGAGCACGTTCTTCGCCGGAGCCAGTCCGTGGTCGCGGCGGAAGCGGTTCAGCGCCGGCAGAACGAGGCGGTCCACCTCATTGCCGGCGACGAGCCATTGCAGTCGTTTCAGGAATCGCGGGGCGCGGGTTCCGAAGGGCATGCCGTGGATGTCGGGCTGGCGGAACTCGGTGCGGAACACGGCCGGGGCGAGATGCACGGAGGCCAGGGGCGCGCCCAGCAGATCGCGGGCGGTGCGGGCGGCCAGGGCGAGCGAACTGGCGACCAGGACGGTCCGGCCCGGCAGGTGGAGTTCGCGCGAGACGGCGAGGATCGGCGCGTGGCATGGATCGATGGCGTGGCGCGCCACCGCGCGCATGGCCCGGAGGGGATGCCAGAGATCGGGGTCGTCCCGGGTTTGCCGGAATTGCTCCTCGGTGCCCAGCGCGCGAAAGCCGAGCCCGCCGTCGATCACGGTGTCGCGAAAGACCGGATTCGTGGCGACAAACACCTCGTGTCCGCGTTCCACGAGGGCACGCCCCACGCCGACGAACGGATGCACGTCGCCGGCGCTGCCGAGGGCGTGGATGATGATCCGCAGCGGCGGTGGCGATTCTTCGCTCAAGGGGTGATCGTTCGCGTTTGTCCGCCGTTGACGGGATTGGCGCGGACTCTTCCGCCGTCGGGGAACTCGACTCGCGTGTCGGCCGGGAGTTCGTCGGAGAACAGGTCGGTGCTGATCCATTGCGCCCCGCTTTCGAAGGCGCGCTCGCGCGCGGCGGCGTCGGGCCGGCCGCCGTCGGAGCGGGTGCGGACGAGGAAGCCGCGCGTAACCAAACTTCGGATACTCTCGAATTCGCGCACGGGGTCGTTGCGCTTGAACCAGGCGGCGGCCGGATGGGTCTCGTCGGGCGCGCTGACGAAGAGGACGCGACCCTCCAGCGATGGATTTCCCTCCAGATAGCGGTCGCGGATGGCGCCGGCGTTATCGAGGGCGAAGATGAATTTTCCCCGGCACTCGTCCAGGGCCGGCCAGCCGCGCGCGGTCACGGCCTCGCGCAGCGTCGGCGAGTCTTGGCGGATGTCGTCCGGGCGGAGGAGCTTTTCCCGCGGGAGCACGGCGAGGATGGCGGTCTCGAGCTCGAGCAGGCGTTCGCGGGTGAAGGGGACGGGCTGCGTGGGAAGCGGCGGATGGGCGGCGTCCTTGCACTCGATCAGGATCATGACCGGCAGGTGGCGGGGGTGCGCGTCGGACCAGGCGCGGAACTCGCCGAGCGCGGAGTCGAGCGTCGGGTGGTTGCTCCAGCAGTCGAGGTCGGGAACGTGGAGGATTTTGAAGCCTGGTTTTTTGAGCTCGCCCGAAGGGTCGAAGGACGGGGGCGTGGCGCCGGAGAGAAGGGCGAGCTTCGGCCCCAGCGGATCGGCGAAGAGCCCGCCGTCGGGGTCGGCGTAGACGTCGAGTTCGAATTGCCGCAGTCCGTCCTTCTCGAGCTGGTGGCGGAGGGGCGGGTGGGTGTAGTTCCACGCTTCGACGGCGTCCGCGCGGAATTTTTTTATCGTCGCGAGCACGGAGGCGGGCGGGCTCCGGTGGTAGGAGTTGTGGCTGCCGATCACCTGGACCTGGTTCAGCCGCAGGGCGTCCGCCCGTGAGGGAGCCGCGAGGAGAGCCGCGACGGCGCAGAGCGCGAGAAATGGAGAACCTGCCCGCATGGGCGAAGCGGACACGGGCGTCGCGCGACGGCCAAGCGCATATCGCGGGGAGCGGTGGCGGCTCGATGTCGTCCTGGATTCGGCGTTCGGAGACCGGCCTGCCGCCGCGATCAGTCAACCGGTCACCACGCGTAGGTGAGCTCGGCGCGGGCGAGGCGGGGCGGGGCGATGTTGACGACGCCGGTGACGGTGCGGCCGGTCTCGATCTCGGCGTCGAGGAGGTTCTCGACGGCGAGGGTGAGGCGGAGGCGCGGGGTAAACGTGTAGTGCGCGGCGAGGTCGAGACGCGTGGCGGCGGCGAGCGTGAGCGTGTTGAGGTCGTCCTCGTATTGCGCGGAGAACCAGCGGCCGCGCAGATCGAGGTCGAGGGCGCGCGTGGCCTGCCAGACGGCTCCGGCGGAGACGGTGTGGCGGGGGACTTGGGCGAGGCGTTTGCCGTCGAGGGTGGCGGCGCCCGGGCCGCCGGAGCGAACGCGGGCGTCGGAAAGCAGGTAGTCGGCCTCGAAGCGGAGCGAGGAAAGGGCGGCGGGGGAAAAGTGGCCGCCGAGCTCGAGGCCGCGGATGCGGGCGGACTCGAGGTTGCGGCGCTGGCGGAGGTTTGGGCCGGTGGTGACGTTGGCGACGGCGTCGGAGAGGTGGTTCTGGAAGACGGTGGCGCGCAGGCCGCGACGGGCGTCGTGCGAGGCGTAGGCGAGGCCGAGCTCGCCGCCGGCAAGCGTCTCGGGATCGAGCTCGGGGTTGGCCTGCGTGGTGACGGGGCCGACACGAAAGGGGCGGTAGAGCTCGTTGAGCGTCGGGGTGCGGTAGGCGGAGTAGGCGGCGGCCCGGGCGGTAAGCGTCTCGGTGGCGCGCCAGGCGAGGCCGGCCGAGGGCGAGAAGGACTCGTCGTCGCGGTCGTCGTAGGTCTCGTCGAGAATTTCGGCGCCGGTGGCGCGGGTGGTTTCGCGGCGGAAGCCGTCGGCGCGCCAGGTGGTGTCGTAGCGCGCGCCGAGCGTGAGCGTGAGATCGGGTGCGAGCGGGCGGGAGTGCGTGGAGAAAAGGCCGGCGACGGTTTGTGCGCCGCCGGCGCGGCGTTCGCGGAGGAAGTCGGCGGCGGGGGCGCTGTAGAAAAAATATTCGCGCGTCTCGCCGTCGACGTGGCGGGCGTCGACGCCGAGGGTGGTGACGGCGGCGTCGGTGTCGGTGGAGTCGCCGAAGGTGAGTTGGGCGGAGAGGCCGGCGGCGGTGGCGGGGACGGAGTATTGGTCGCTGGCGGGCGTCTCGGCGGCGCGGACGGCGTTCACCGAGGAGAAGGTGCTGCGGTAGTCCTGGTCCTGGGCGTAGAGCGTGACGGACCAGGCGGAGACGGCGGAGGGGGAATCGGAGTCGGCGCCCGGGGAACCGGCAAGCGTGGAGGAGACGAAGAATTCTTCGGAGGCGTTTAGCTGGTCGGGGGTGCCGTTGCCGCGATCCTCGCGCCAGGCGCGCGCGGTGGTGGCG
>CBINJQ010000163.1:0-9216 GCA_966251015.1 uncultured Akkermansia sp.
GCCTCTTCACGAACATGGTGGACACGGACAGCTTGGAGCTCGCGAGCCGGAACGTGCAGGGGCTGATCGGCGTGGCGAAGCGACTGCGGGCGCTGGAGCCGCATTCGGCGAAATTGCCTCGTGTATCGATCACCTACCGCGGGGACGACGGGCTCCGCACCGTGATCCCCGACCACGCCCGGATCGGCGTGAAGGTCGCCGAGCACCTGCTGGATCGCGGGCTCGTCTCCTTCGGCTCGTTCATGGACGGCCATCCCGAGCTGGTGAGCGCGGGGTGGATGCATGGCGCCTTCGAAAAAGCCGTGCGTGCCGCGGGGGGCGCCGTTCAACGATTCATCCACGGTAAACGTTCGGCAAAGGACTGGACGCCCTTGCGCCAGATCGAGGACCTCTGCGACTGGCTGAACACGTTGCCCCGCCCGGTCGGCGTCCTGGCGACGGACGACAACCACGCCTGGCGGCTGATCGAGGCGGCGAAACGAGCCGGGCTGCGCGTGCCCGACGACGTCGCGGTGGTGGGCGTCTCGAACGACGAGTGGTTTTGCCCTTTCAGCGATCCCCCGATCAGCAGCGCGACCCTGAATCAGGAAGCGGTGGGCTACGAAGCCGCGCGCGTCCTGCACCGGATGCTGACCACCGGAAAAGAGGAAAGCGGGATGACGCTGGTCGAGCCGGGCGAGGTCATCGCCCGGGCTTCGTCGGAGGTGTTCGCCGTCCCGGATCCGTTGATCGCGCGCGCTCTGCGCTTCATTTGGACGGAGCCGGAGCAGGATTACAAAGTGGCGACGCTGCTTCGGCGCCTGCACGTCTCGCGCAGCGTGCTTTACCGTCGTTTCGAGGCGGCGGGTCGCGCGTCGCCCGCCGCGGAGCTCCGGCTCGCCCGCCTCGCCCGCGCGAAAAAACTCCTGCGACAAAGCGCCGAACCGATAACGGGGATCGCGGCGGCCTGCGGCTTCGAGCACGTCTCGCAGCTCAGCCGGGAGATCCGCCGCGCCACCGGCCGGTCGCCCTCGGAGTTTCGCGCCCGCGGCCGCCACGGCGGCGACGCATAAACGGTCAGGCGCCGCGACCGCTCAAAGTCCCATCGCCCTGCGCAGCGCCGGGCGAATCGCCTTCGCCAGTGTCGGATTCGCATAGCCGACCCAAGCCACGGGCGAGGTGGTGTCCAACGGGGCGTTCAGGGGTTTGCCATCGATCCCCTCCACCACCCCGCCCGCGGCCTCCAGCAGCAGCGCCGCGCAGATGTCGTAAGGATGGCAACACAAGGCCGCAGGCGCGCCGGCCTTGGGCAACAAGAGCGGACGCAGGTCGGCGATCATGCGGTCGTGGCCGACGAGAAGTTCATACAGTTGCCCGCCGGTGGAGATATACTGGTCGTCGAAAACACGCGCGCCGCCGTCCTTGAGGTGCAGGCCGAGTTCGCGCCAGAGCGCCTCCTCCGCGCTCGCCGCAAGCGCCTTCGCTTCCGGGAAAAACTTCACCAGTGACGCGAACCCATGGTCGCAGTCGTGCGCGGTGCTCGGCCGGGGCGTCCATTTTTTTACCACGCCCGTCCGCAGGTCCTTTCGCGCCGCCAAGAGACGACCGCCGCGCACGGCGCTGAACTGGTCCGCCGCGCCCGCCTTCTCCGTCGGCAGCTCGGTCATGGCCGCCACGACGATGTCGCGAAGATTTGTTTTTTTTCCGCGTTGCGGCGCGAGCCCGGCCAGCGCCCAGGCGGAACGCTTGTCATACATGATGCAACGCGTGCCATCGATCGGATCTAGGATCAGTTTCCACATCGTCCGCGCCGCCGGGGTCCCCTGCGGAAAAGTCGTGCCGGCTTCCAAGCCTTCCATCACGAGCTCAACAGGCCAGTTTTTGGGCCAACTCGCCTCCATCCAGCCAAGAATCGCGGCCTCGGAGAGCTTATCGACATGGAAAATCGTGTCTTCGGCCGTGATCGCCGCCACTCGGGAAAAACGCCGGCCCTCCCGCGCCCGGGCCGCGATAAGCGTCGCCTGGATCTCGTCTTGCAAGGCGCATAGCAAGCGGCGCGCACGGTCGAGGGAAGGCTTGGTCATGTCGCAAAACACGCCCCGACGCGGCTTGGCGGCGATAGCAAAAACTGGTCAAAAGTCCCGATCTCCCCCGCTTCCCCCTCGCTCCGGCGCGTGTAAATTGTAAAAACCACCCACATCCCAGCCTATGGCCCGCAAGCTTGCTTTCATTAACTATAAGGGCGGCGTCGGTAAGACCTCGCTGATCGTCAACACGGCCGCGTGCCTCGCCCGCTACGGGCAGCGCGTGCTCCTTTGCGACTTCGACACCCAGTCCAACGCATCCATCTGGCTCCTCAAACTGGACCGTTGGAACCCCATCAACACCAGCGGCGAAGGCGCCGTCTACTCCATCTTCGAGCCCGCCCAGCAACGCGTGCGCGACATCATCATCCGGGACGTCGTCACCGACAAGGCCGGCGGACACCCCCTCCCCGGGCTGGATCTCCTTCCCACCAGCTTCAACTTGGTCGACCTCGAGAGCGAATACACCGGCGACCCCAAACGCCCCGCCTACGTCATCTTCCAGGAGCAACTCGCCGAGGTGGAGCAGGACTACGATTTCATTCTCTTCGACTGCCCGCCCAATATCCTCCGCGCCTCCCAATGCGGGATCTTCTCCGCCAACGAGATCTACGTCCCGTCCAACCCCGACGCCCTTTCCCTGATCGGTTTCACCCTGCTCGTGGAAAAACTCGGCCGCTTCCATCAACTCTCCGCCAGCTTTCGCAAGGCTTCCATGGGCCACGCCGCCCAGGTCCACGGCATCATTTTCAACGCCATCAAGACCGGTGTGGACATCGAGGTCCCCAAGATGCGCATGCAGCTGCGACTGAACCAGTTCAAGGCCGCCAAACGCACGTCCAAGGACGCCCGGATCTTCGAAGCCTTTGTCCGCGACGCCATGGTCGTCCGCCGCGCCGTCGCCCTCGGCCTGCCCGTCAATCTGCTCGGTCAGGAAGCCGCAGGCGACAACGTCGTCCGCGACTACGAACGCGTCGCGGAGGAACTCCTGCGCAACGCCCCGGTCGCGGTCTGACCCGCCGCCGAAAATCCGCGCCCCGCTCGCCGTCGTCCTCTTCGCGCTTTTCGTTCCTTCCTCCGCCTTCCGCTTCGCATCGACTTCGCAAACCATGGCCACCACTCCTCCCGTCTCCGCCGACGCCTCCGCCTGGGACAAAGCCCGCGCCGCCTTCTCCAAGTCCATCATGGTGGACACCCCGCTCGCCAGCCTGGCCGCCGACCTCGACGTGCCGCCTTGGCCGGTCAACGGCGCCGACGAGACTCCGGCCGCCTACATCTACCTTCCCTACTCCCAGGTCGTCGCCGCGCTCGCCGCGCGCGGCCTGCCGCCCGCCCAGCTCGGCCATCTCATCACGATCCTGACCGAGACCGCCGCCTTCGACGAACCCTTCGGCGACATGATGGACCTCAACGCGGACGCCCCCGGCGACGTCGACCGCGACTCCCCTCTCGTCAAAAACATGGCCAAGCTCGATCTGCCGGCCGACTTCCCCCTCGCCCTCTCGGGCCTCTCCGAGAGCACCGTCGAGCTCTGTCGTGTTGAAAAAGTGGATACACTCGGCCAGTTCGTCGCCTTCGCGTCGCGCCTCGCCCAGTCCGTGATCGTCGGCGGCGATTTCCGCACCCTGCTCAACGCCCTCGCCCAGAAGGACGAGGAAACCCTCGCCCGCTTCCTGCCCTTCCGCCCCGGCGCCAAGGGCCTCCACCTGCTCGAGGGCCTCGTCCTCGAGGTCCGCCTGCTCGACGCGAGCTCCCGCGCCGCCGTCGCCGCGGACCCGCTCGCCGCGCCGGCCGCCATCCGCTCGCGCGTCTCGCGGCTCGTCGCCTGGTTCCCGGCGGAGCTCGACGCGCTTCGCTCGTCCTCGGCCGCGGGCACGCCGACCTCGCAGCTGGTCGCCGCCGTCGGCGACGCGACGCTGCGGCCCGCCGTGGCCGGCCTGCTCCAACCCCACCTGCCGCCGCCGCCGGCCCCGCCCAAACCGCGCTCCTTCTGGAGCCGCCTCCTGGGCCGGGCCTGAGCCCGCGCACATCCCCGCCATGCCCGATCTTCCCACTCCCAATCCTCCGCCGAATCCCCCCTTCCCCTTCCCGTCCCGGGGTTCGGGTCTGCCTCCGCCGCGCCGCCCGCAGCCGCTCAGCCTGCCCCGCCGCACACCCGGAAACGGCGGCGGCGGACCGCCGACGGGAGGTCTCATTTCGCTCGCCTACGCCGACGCCCACCCGGATGTGCAGCGCAAGGTCGAGCAACGCATCAACAGCCGCTCGCCGTTCCCCACCGCGTCCGCCTCCCCCTTCCCCAACTCGACCCTGAGCGCCGCCGAACGGGCCCGGCTCCTGGAACTTGAACGAGGCCTCCGTCTTCGCGAGCAGGAGTCCGACGCCCGCGAACGAGCCCTGGAGGAGCTCCAAGCCCGCCTCGCCGAACGCGAGCGGGAGATCGCGGAATTGGAAAACCTTCTCCAAGCCCGTGAACGAGTCCTGATGGCCCAGCGCCGCGCGCCCACCATGCCTCCTTTCGCGGTCAGCGAGGAGGAAAAGACCGCGCTGGAAAAACTCCGTGCCGAACTGGACGCCCAGGAAGCCGCCATGCAGGAGGCCCGCGCCGCCCTCAAGGAGCGGGAACGTTTCATCGAGCAGTCGGAGACGACCCTCATGGACAAGGTCGCCGCCCAGCAGGAGCACGAGATCGAGCTCGAACAACGCGAGGAAAACCTTCGCCGCTCCGAGATCGATCTCCGCCGCCGCCTCGCGGTGGTCGACCCCGCCGCCGCCGCCGAGATCGAAGCCGAGCGACTGCGCCAACGCGACGAGTTCAACGAGTGAACGTCGCGCGGGCCCGCCGCCCCGTCTCGCTCGCTCCTCAACACCGCGGGCCGCCCCGGCTCTGCGCCGTTTCTGATATTCCGCGGCCAAAGGCGTTTGCACCTTGTATCCGGTCTTCCGCTCCGAGTCATCACGTGGAGCGAGCGGATGCCCGCGCCGAGGACCTGGAGGGCCGCCACAAGCCCGCGAGCCCGCCACCCCGCTTCAACCCGGGCCCAATCACGATGAATTCCCTGAAAACCACGAAAGCCGCTCTCTTGTTGATCTTCGCTTCCTGCGCCTACGCCGAGGAGCCCAAGGCCGCCTATGTGCCCGAAACCACGACGACCTCGGAAGTGTTCCGCAGCCGGGTGCTGAAAGTTCACCACTTCATCGAAGCGGATTTCGAGTATCTGGCCTACACCATCGACTGGCGTGGTCGCGAGGTGGTCGCTTCCGCGACCGCCATCGGCGAGATCCTAAAAGAGGGCGACACGATCCGTTGCATGATGCGCGCGATGCCCGTCGCCGTCGGCGAAGGGAAAAAGGCGGCCATCACCTTCTCCATTCTCTCGTCCGGTGGCGGCTCGACCGACGCCGTCCGGCTCCAAGCCGTCGCCGACGAGGTCCGACGCCGACGCGCCGAGCGCGGCGCGACCGCCGCCGAAAAACAGGCCGAGGACGCGCCATCCCGCTGAGGAGGTCGCACGCCGCCTTCCGGAAGATCGCCCCCTCGAACTGTAATACTTTTTTGTGGAGGCGAAAATCGGCGGGGCCGTCGGCGACGGGAGGGCCGCTATTCCCGGCTTCTCCCGCGCCCGAAAATCCGAGTGACGTGAAGCTTTTTTCAGCAGACGAAAATCGCGGCTTCCCGCACGTCGTTCTCTGTCGGTGCATCGCGCCGCATAGTATCTAGTTGTTGGCTTTTATTCGCCTCCCCTTCGCCCCTTAATCAAAAGCTCCGTCGCATGTCGCACTCCCCAGCCACCCCCGACAAAAAAACTCTCTGGAAAGTCATCTCCGCCTCCTCGGCCGGCACTTTGATCGAGTGGTATGACTTCTTCGTCTACGGCGCCCTCGCCACGATCATCGCCGGCCATTTTTTCCCGAAGGACAACCCCACCGCGGCGCTCCTTCTCACCCTCGCCACCTTCGCGACGGGTTTCGTCGTCCGTCCCTTCGGCGCGATCATCTTCGGACACATCGGCGACCTCGTCGGTCGCAAATACACCTTTCTTCTCACCCTGCTCCTGATGGGTGGCGCCACCTTCGCGATCGGCCTCCTCCCCGACTATGACACGATAGGCATCGCCGCCCCCATCGCCCTCGTGCTGCTCCGTCTCGTCCAAGGCCTCGCCCTCGGCGGCGAATACGGCGGCGCCGCGACCTACGTCGCCGAGCACACGCCCAAGAATCATCGAGGCTTCTACACCAGCTTCATCCAGATCACCGCCACCGGCGGCCTCCTCCTCGCCATCGTGGTCATCCTTGCCGTGCGCGAGAGCATCGGCCTCGAAAAATTCAACGAGTGGGGCTGGCGCCTGCCCTTCCTCGGTTCCCTCTTCCTCGTGGGCCTTTCCTACTACATCCGCATCAAGATGGAGGAATCGCCTCTCTTCGCGAAAGCCAAGGCCGCCGGCAAACTCGCGAAAAATCCCATCAAGGAAAGCTTCCTCAACCCCGAGAACCGCCGGCTCGTCCTCATCTCGCTCTTCGGAGCCACCGCCGGCCAAGGCGTCGTCTGGTATACCGGACAGTTCTACGCGATGTATTTCCTGCAAACCGTGCTCAAGGTTCCCTACGAGACTGCGCTCATGCTCATCGCGGCCGCCCTCGTCCTCGGCACGCCCGCGTTCGTTCTCTTCGGCAGCCTCTCGGACAAGATCGGCCGCAAGCCGGTGATCCTCGGCGGAATGCTTCTCGCCGCCCTGCTCTACCTGCCGATCTTCGCCGGCCTCCAGCATTTCGCCAATCCGCTCAACCCCGTGATGATCGTCGCCCTGCTGCTGGTCCTCGTGGTGCTCGTCGCGATGACCTACGGCCCGATCGCGGCCTTCCTCGTCGAGATTTTCCCGACCCACATCCGCTACACCTCGATGTCTCTCCCCTATCACGTGGGCAACGGCATCTTCGGCGGCCTCACCCCGCTCATCGCCACCAGCCTCGTGGCCAAGTTCAACAACCCCTACGCCGGCCTCGTCTACCCCATCGGCATAGCCCTTCTCACCACCGCCATCGGCGCCAAATACCTCAAGGAAAGCCGTCACGCGGACATGGATTGACCCGTCCGTTACGACGCGACGCCATTCCTTGCGACAATGAGCGCCGCCTCCGCCTCCCCGCTCGAAAAAGCCAAGCCCTCACGCTCGGGGCTTGGCTGCGTGATTCCCTTCGGCCTGCTCTTCGCGGCGATCGGGCTCTTGGGCTTCTGGTTCGTCACGTTGAGGCCATTGATCCACTCCGCCGCGAGCATGGACTGGGTCCGCACACCCTGCGAGATTCTCTCCAGCGAACTGGAGCGGCATCACGGTTCCGAAAACGACACCTATCGCGTCGCCATCCGCTTTCGCTACGAATGGCCGCCGCGCTCTCCAGCGGTGGAGTCGGGCGGAACCGCCGACGCCTCCCTATCTTCGGACGCGCATGCGCACGTCTACGAAAGCGACCGCTACGATTTCTCCACCGGCTCCACCAACGTCGGCGTGGACCGGATGCGCGCCGCAGTGCGGGAGAACCCGCCCGGCCGCCACACTTTTTGCCACGTCGATCCCGAACACCCGGAGTCGGCCGTTCTCGACCGCCGCGTTCCCGCGAATGTCTGGATCGGATGCCTTCTGCTGCTCTTCCCGGGATTCGGCATCCTCATCATCTTCCTCGTATGGGGAAGCTCTCGTCGGGTCCGCGCGGAAGCGGGCTCGCCCCTGCGCCGTGCTGCCGCGCAAAACGCGCGTATCTCGCGCGGCACCACCTCCGCCATCCGTGACATGGCGCCAAGCCCGGCCGGCGACGCGACCGATCCCGTCTCCGGCCCTTCGGGCGAAGTTCTGCTCAAGCCCGCCTCCGGGCGCATCGGTGTTTTCATCGGTCTCACCTTCTTCGCCCTTTTCTGGAACGGCATCGTCGGCGTCTTCGTTCTTCAGGCCGCCAAAGAGTTTGGCCGCGGCTTCATCGGCTGGTTCCTGCCGCTCTTCCTCATCCCTTTCGTCCTCGTCGGCCTGCTCTTGCTCGGCGCCGCCTTCCAGGCCTTTTCCCGGCTCTTCGCCCCTGCGGTCCACGTCTGGCTCGATCCTTCTCGACTCCGCCTCGGAGCCCGCGTGCCCGTGGCCTGGCGCCTCGGCGGCCGCGGCGTGCGCAAGCTGACCATCCGCATCATCGCCCGCGAGGAGGCGACCTACCGCCAAGGCACGAACACCAGAACGGACCGGAGCGACTTTTATCGCGAGGTCGTCTTCGAATCGTCCGACGCCCTCGCCCTCGCCGAAGGCCGCGCGGAAATCGTGCTCCCCGCCGAAGCCGTCGCCCCGGCCTTCGCCGCGAAAAACAACAAGCTGGTCTGGGAGCTCGTGTTCGACGGCGAGATCCCCTGGCGCGCCGACGTCGACGACCGTTTCACGTTGCCGGTGCGTGGCCCGGACAATCCCGCTCCTGCGGAAGGCGCGCCGGAGCCCCGGGCCCACGAGGGCGGCGGCCTCACCCTCTGGACGGTCGACCGCTTCGCGCCGGGCGACACGCTTGTCTTCAATCTCTCAAGCGGCTCCACCGCGCCGGCCGGCCCGCTCACCGTCCAGCTCGGCTGGTTCACCGAAGGCAAAGGCACCGGCGACGCCGACATCGTCTGGAGCGAGCGCCTGCCCGCATTCGCGCCGGGCGCCGACCGTCCCTTCGAGGTGCGCCTGCCCGCGACACCGTGGAGCTTCTCGGGCGCGCTCGTCTCCGTTTCCTGGCGGCTCGAGGTGCTCGACGCCAAACGCGAGCCGCTGGTCGCCGTGCCCCTGGTGATCGCGCCACGAGGCGAAATCGTGGCGCTCCCCGCCCTGCCCAAGGAGAAATCGTCCGGCAAATGGCGGTTCCGACCGGGTTCATGACGCCCGCGCACGAAAACCCCTTTCGCACCTCGCGCCTCCTTGCGCTGCCGCCACATTGGAGCACGGGCGAAAGTCCCGCGGCCCTCCTCGTCCGCTGGCGCTCCGCAGGCCGGCGAGGCGCGCTCGTGGGACCTCACGGCACCGGGAAAACAACCCGCCTGCGCGTCCTCGCCGCGCATCTCTCGCAGGAAGAAGCCGTCCGGATTGTCTGGGTGCAGTGGCATGACGACGGCACGACCACGCCCGACGATTGGCGTTCCGCGGTC
>CBINJQ010000164.1:0-9175 GCA_966251015.1 uncultured Akkermansia sp.
CTCGCCACCGCCTTCGCCATCTACGTCCAGGACCAGGTCCACCTCTCGCCCGTGCATGCCGGGGAAAGGGCCGCCTGCTGCACGCTCGTCGGCGCCCTCGGTCGCCCCGGCGGCGGCGCCCTCGCCGACAAGCTCGGCGGCATCCGCGCCCTCACGATTTTCTACTCCATCGCCGCCGGCGCCATGATCCTCGCCGCCCTCGCCGACAACCTCTGGATCTGCGGCGGCGCCTTCTTCATCGCTTCCGGCGCCTTCGGCATGTGCAACGGGTCGGTCTTCCAGCTCCTCCCGCAGCGCTTCGCCAAGGACATCTCCGTCATGACCGGCCTCGTCGGCTGCGGCGGCGGCATCGGCGGCTTCCTCCTCGGCATGTTCTTCGGCGCCTCGAAGGCCCAGACCGGCGGCTACACCTTCGGCATCCTCTTCTTCGCCGGCCTCTGTCTGGTCGCGCTCTTCGGCCTCGGCCTCGTCAAGAAACGCTGGCGCACCACCTGGGGCGCCACCGCCGCCGCCCGGATCTGACCCTCTCGCCCGGTGGACGGGCGGGGCCCTCCGCCCGTCGGTTTGCGTGATCGCACCGCCCTCCCGCTAAAACTCCCCGCCCTCCGACCCGGCCTCACCCGCCGGGTCGTTCTCGTTTCAACATCTCCCTTCGGCCTGCTTCCTTTTTTTGCGCCCTCTGCGCCTCCTTGCGGCCAATCTCCACCATCCCGCCGCGTCCCGCCTCGTTCTGAACCTCCTTCCTCCGTGCCCCCTGTGTCCGAGCTCCGTGCCCTCCTTGGCTAAAAACTCCGCGCTTCCCGATGCCCCGCCTCCACCTTCGCACCACGACCCACTCCGCCCCCGGCCACGCGGAGCGCGTCAACGAAGACGCCGCCCTTTTTCGCTCCTACCGCGACGACACCGCGCTCGCCGTCGTCGCCGACGGGGTCGGTTCCGCCCGCGCCGGCGGCGAGGCCTCTCGCCGCGCCGTCGAGATGCTGGCCGACTGCTTCGCCGCGCGCACCCCGGCCTGGAGCCCGCGCCGCGCGCTCTCCGAGTTTGTCTCGCGCATCAACCGCCAGCTCCTGCGCGAGAGCCAGGCCCGCTACGAACAAGCCGAACTCGTCACCACCTTGACCGCCGTCGTCATCGCCGGCTCGCGAGCCTACCTCGCCTGCCTCGGCGACTCGCCCGTCTACCTCCACCGCGCCGGCCGCCTCAGCCTTCTCTCCGAGCTCCATCTCTCGCCCACGCCCGGTCAGGAGGGCGCGCTCACCCAGGCGCTCGGCCTCATGCCGGAGCCCTCGCCTTTTTTCCACGAGCTCGACCTCGCTCCGGGCGACACGCTCTTCCTTTGCACCGACGGCGTCGCCGTTCCCCTTGGCGACGAACGCCTCGCGCAGCTTCTCTCCCGCGCCGCCGCCGCCCGGGCCATCGTCACCGCCGCCCTGGACCCCGAGCTCCCGGTGAACAAGGAGCGCTCCGCCCCCGACGACGCCACCGCCCTCGTCCTCGAAGTCACCGGCCGCGACGATTCCGCCAGCCCCGGCCAGACCCTCGAAATCGTTCCGTCACTCAACACAGGCGAAGTCTTTCCCGACGGCACGCTCGTCCGACCACTGGACGACTCGCGACGCGTTTGGCTCGCGGATTCCGCCGCCGGCCAGGTGGTGCTGAAATTCCCCGCCCTCGACTCCGCCAACGACGATACCCGCACCGACGGCTTTCTCCGCGAGGCCTGGCAGGCCGCGCGTCTCGATTTCCCCGGCTTCGTCCGCGCCCGCGTCCCCACCACGCCCGTCCTCCGGTATTACGTCCAGGACTACGTCGACGCGCCCACGCTCCGCGCCGTCCTTCGCGACGGACCTCTCCCCGTCGAACGCGCCCTCGAACTCGGCGCCTTCCTCGCCAAAGCCGCCCAGCACCTCTCCCGCCTCGATCTCGTCCACGGAGACATCAAGCCCGACAACATCCTCGTCCTCCGCTCCCCCGCCGCGCCCGCCACCGCGCCCTGGGATTTTCGCCTCATCGACCTCGGTATCGCCGCCGAACTCTACTCCGTCGCGCCCCGCGCCGGCACCGCCAGCTATCTCGCGCCCGAACGCTTCGCCAACGCCCCCCTCAGCGAACGCACGGAAATCTATGCCATCGGAGCCACGCTCTACGAATGCCTCACTCGCAAGCTCCCGCAGGGCGAGATCGAGCGCTTCCAAACCCCCGCCTTCGCCGGCCCGCCCAAGCCCCCTTCGACGCACAACCCCGCCGTTCCCGCCTGGCTCGACTCCGTCCTGCTCCGCTGCCTCGCCCCCGTCTCCGAGGAGCGCTACGGCCACTACTCCGAGTTCGCCCACGAACTCGCCAACCCCCTCGAGGTAAAACCCTTCCATCCCGCCGACGCCCCGTTCCTGGAGCGCAATCCCCTCGGTTTCTACAAGACGCTCTGCGTTGTCCTCCTCCTGCTCAACCTCGTCCAGCTCTGGCTCCGGTCACGCACCGATTAAACAACAAATCCGGCTCATGATCGGCCTGAAATTTATTCAGTGCATTCATGGGCAGGACGGCACGCGGTGGCACCGCCGGTGCTATTCGAGGCGCAGACAATATTTAACCAGTGAGCGCCGCCCAACCACCCGTCCACCCCCTTTCCTCCGCCCTTCCCGGCGACTCCACGCCTTTCCGCCCCGACCAGAAGGAATACCTCCAGGGCTTCTTCGCCGCCCTCTCCACCACCGGCCACCTCGGTGCCGTCGCCCTCGGAGGGACGCCGTCCCCGGCGTCCGCGTCCACCTCCGGCTCCTCGCTCCCCGCGCCCACCGCCGCCCTGTTCCACAACACCCCGCTCGAAGACCTCTGCCAGCAGGAGAAGTGGAAACACGCCGAGCACCCGCTCGACGGCTGGGACCGTCTCCTCGCCCACGCCTCCGCCGACAAACACCCCGACGCCGAGCATAATTTTCGCTTCCGCTGGCACGGCCTCTTCCACGTCGCCCCCGCCCAGGAGAGCTTCATGCTCCGTCTCCGCATGCCGGGCTGCTCCGTGACGAGCCACCAGCTACACGGCCTCGCCGACCTCGCGAAAGAGCTCTGCGGCGGCTACGCCCACGTCACCACCCGCGGCAATCTCCAGCTCCGCGAGATCAAGCCCAAGGACACCGTCAAGGTCCTCATGCGTCTCGCCGAGCTCGGCCTCAGCTCCCGCGGTTCCGGCGCCGACAACCTGCGCAACATCACCGCCTCGCCCGACTCCGGCTTCGGCGCCGACGAACTCCTCGACGTCCGCCCCTACGCCATCGCCCTCCATCACTACGTCCTCAACCACCGCGACCTCCTCGACCTGCCCCGCAAGTTCAACATCGCCTTCGACAACGGCGGCTCGCTCTCCGTCGCCGCCGACACCAACGACATCGGCTTCTTCGCCACCCGCGTCACCGAAAAATCCCTCGCCGCCGCCCCCGCCATCACCGGCGTCGCCCCCGGCGTCTACTTCCGCCTGCACCTCGGCGGCATCACCGGCCACAAGGACTTCGCCAAAGACACCGGCATCCTCCTCCACCCCGACCAGGCCGTCCCCGTCGCCATCGCCATGATGCGCGTCTTCATCGACCACGGCGATCGCACCAACCGCAAAAAAGCCCGCCTCAAATACCTCCTCGAGGCCAAGGGCGTGGAGTGGTTCCTCACCGAGTCGTTCAAACGCGTCAGCTTCCCCGTCCTCCGCGTCCCGCCCGAGGCCTGCGAACCCCGTCGTCCCGCCGAAAAACACGGATGGCTCGGCGCCCGCCGCCAGGCCCAGCCCGGACTCAATTCCGTCGGCGTCGGCTGCCCCGTCGGCCGCCTCACCCCGAAACAGATGCACCGCCTCGCCGACCTCGCCGCGAACTACGGCAAGTCCGAACTCCGCCTCACCGCCTGGCAAAACGTCCTCATCCCCCACATCCCCGACTCCTTCGTCGGCACCGTCGAACGCGCCGTCGTCGCCATGGGCCTCTACCACGAAGCCCACCTCGCCACCGGCGGCATCATCGCCTGCACCGGCAGCTGGGGCTGCAAATACGCCTCGGCCGACACCAAGGCCACCGCCCTCGCCCTCATCAAATCGCTCCCCGGCCGGGTCGAGCTCGACCAGCCGGTCAACATCCACGTCACCGGCTGCGCCAACTCCTGCGCCCAGCACTACGCCGGCGACATCGGATTCATCTCCACCAAGCTCGCCGACGGCGGCGCCGGCTACCACATGGTCCTCGGCGGCGGCATGGATCAGGAACAGGGCATCGCCCGCGAGATCTTCAAAGGCGTCCGCGAGTCCGAGATTCTCGACGTCACCGTCAAGGTCCTGAGCACCTGGCAAAAACACCGCCGACGCGGCGAGACCTTCGTCCAGTGGACCCGCCGCCACGAGGTCAAACAGCTCCAGGAGCTCCTCAGCTAAGCGGCACCGCAAGCCACCCGCGCCGCCCCGGTCCGTTCCCATCATACATCATCCATCTTACATCATAAATCCGATGTCCGCCGTCCCTTCCCTTCCCGAGACCGCCCCCTTCAGCCCCGAGCAGCGCGCCTGGCTCAACGGTTTCCTCGCCGGCCTCTTCAGCCGTTCCGGAGGGACGCCGTCCCCGGCGTCCGCCGCGTCCGCTCCCGCGCTCACGCCGCTGACCATCCTCTACGCCAGCCAGACCGGCACCGCCGAGTCGCTCGCCAAGAAGGCCGCCAAAGAGGCCGGAAAACGAGGGTTCGCCCCCGCCGTCCTCGACGCCGGCGCCGTATCCGCCGAGTCATTACAGGCGCATTCCAACCTGCTCTTCATCACGAGCACCTACGGCGACGGCGAGCCGCCCGACAGCGCCAAGGCCCTCCATGCCGCCCTCGCCGCCGAAACCGCCCCCGCGCTCGCCGCGGTCAAGTTCTCCGTCTGCGCCCTCGGCGACACCAACTACACCCTTTTCTGCCAGGCCGGAAAAGACTTCGACGCCTACCTCGAAAAACGCGGCGCCCGGCGCGTCCTCCCCCGCGCCGAGTGCGACGTTGATTACGAAAAACCCTTCGAGACCTGGCTCCACGCCGCCCTCGGCGCCTTCGGCTCCCTTGGAGGGACGCCGTCCCCGGCGTCCACGCCCGCGTCCACCGTCTCATCCACCTCCACCGACGACGGCCACGGCGCCTACTCCAAGACCAACCCGTTTCTCGCCCCCGTCCTCGCCGTCCGGAACCTCAACGTCCCCGGCTCCGCCAAGGAGGTCAACCACGTCGAGTTCGACCTCTCCTCCGCCGGCGCCGCGCTCTCCTACGAGGCCGGCGACGCCCTCGGCGTCATCCCGCAAAACTGTCCCGAGCTCGTCTCCGAGGTCCTCGCCGCCCTCGGCGCCGACGGCGAGGAGGCCGTCCCCACCAAGTCCGGCGAACTCCCCCTCCGCCGCGCCCTCACCGAGTGCTTCGACCTCAACAAACCCACCCCCGCCCTGCTCGAACTCCTCGGCCTCGTCGGCGCCGCGCCCGCGCCGCACCACGTCATCGACGCCCTGGCGCTGCGCGCATCTCAAATTTCAGATCTCAAATCTCAAATTTCTCCGGCCGCTTTCGTCGCCGCGCTCAAGCCCATCGCACCTCGCCTCTACTCCATCAGCTCCTCGCCCAAGGCGCACCCCGGACAGGTCCACCTCACCGTCGGGGCCGTCCGCTACGAGCTCAACGGCCGCGCCCGCAAAGGCGCCTGCTCCACCTTCCTCGCCGAGCGCGCCCTCTCCCTCGGAAAGGTGGGCGTCTTCGTCCACTCCAACAAAGCCTTCCGCCCGCCCGCCGATCCCGCAGCCCCCATGATCATGGTCGGCCCCGGCACCGGCATCGCCCCCTTCCGCGCCTTCCTCGAAGAACGCGCCGCCACCAAGGCCACCGGCAAAAACTGGCTCTTCTTCGGCGACCAAAAAGCCTCCACCGACTTCCTCTACCGCGAGGAACTCGAGGCCCTCAAATCCTCCGGCGTCCTCACCCGCCTCGATGTCGCCTTCAGCCGCGATCAAAAGGAAAAAATCTACGTCCAGAACCGCATGCTCGAAGCCGCCGCCGAGCTCTGGGCCTGGCTCGAGCAAGGCGCCTCCTTCTACGTCTGCGGCGACGCTTCCCGCATGGCCAAGGACGTCGACGCCGCCCTCCACCAGGTGATCGAAAAAGCCGGCAACAAAACCCCGGCCGAAGCCGCCGCCTACGTCCAGGCCCTCAAGTCCGCCAAGCGCTACCAGCGCGACGTCTACTAAACCGCACCGATCATAGGTCCGATAAGTCTCATAGGGCCCATAGGACCTGTATCCCCGATGTCATCCCTGCTCACAGCGCCGCCCAAGTCCTCGGCCCCCGGCTCCCTGGACGCCTACCTCGCCGAGCTCCTCTCCGAGCAGCAAAAGCTCCAGACGCCGGTCACCCGCGCCGCCGCCGTCCACTCGCTCCAGCCCTCCGCCTGGCGCGCCGAGCGTTTCCGCGAACTCGTCCCGCTGTCGAAGCCCGCCGCCGGCGAGCAATACGCCTTCGAGGTCGATCTCGATTCCTGCTCCGGCTGCAAGGCCTGCGTCTCCGGCTGCCACTCCCTCAACGGCCTCGACCAGGAGGAAACCTGGCGCGACATCGGCGTCGTCTACGGCCTCTCCGCCCTCGCCGCCCCCGTGCCGTCGGAATCGTCGGATCGTCACCATCAAACATCATCCATCGCACCGCATCCATTTCAGCAGACCATCACCACCGCCTGCCACCACTGCGCCGATCCCGGCTGCCTCAACGGCTGCCCCGTCCTCGCCTACGAGAAGGATCCCGCCACCGGCATCGTCCGCCACCTCGACGACCAGTGCATCGGTTGCAGCTACTGCGTCCTCAAGTGCCCCTACGACGTTCCCAAGTATAACGAGCGCCTCGGCATCGTCCGCAAATGCGACATGTGCCACGGCCGCCTCGCCGACGGCGAGGCCCCCGCCTGCGTCCAGTCCTGCCCCACCCAGGCCATCCGCATCGTCACCGTCTCCGCCGACGTCAAACCCGACGCCCGCGTCGCCGCCATCAGCGGCACCGACTCGGCCTACACCCGTCCATCCACCCGCTACGTATCCAAAAAGCCGATACCCGCGGCCCTCCGCGCCGCCGACGCCGACACCCTCCGCCCCCAGCACGCCCACGCCGCGCTCGTTTTCCTCCTCGCCTTCACCCAACTCTCCCTCGGCCTCCTCGTCACCGGCCAAATCATACATCATAAATCATCCATCATAAATGCGGCTGCCGCGGCGCTGTTCGCCGCCGGTCTGGCCGCCAGCGTCTTCCACCTCGGCCAGCCCCTCCGCGCCTGGCGCGTCTTCCTCGGCCTGCGCAAATCCTGGCTCTCCCGCGAGGCCGTCCTCCTCGGCGCCGCCTTCCCCTTCGTCGCCCTCCACGCCGTCATCCCCCGCCTCTCCGAGCTTCCCTTCCCCCTCCCCGCCCCGCTCGCCACCTTCATTGGTCATTGGTCATTCGTCATTGGTCATTCCGCGATTGTGCTCACGACGCTCGGTGTCGTGAGCAGCGCCATGATCTACATCGACACCCGCCGCCGCTTCTGGCGTCCCGCCTTCACCTTCGGCCGCATGGGCGGCACCGTCGCCGTCGCCGCCCTCGCCTTCGTCTCGCCCCCGCTCGCCGCCGCTTCCCTCGCCGCCAAGCTCGCCCTCGAATCCCTCTCGCTCTTCGGCTCCTCGCACCCCGCCCGCCTCCAGCGCGGCCCGCTTTTCGGACACCTCGCCGCCCGCTTCGCCGCCGCCGGCTTCGCCATCCTGCTCTTCGCCCTCGGCGAGCCGCTCTTCGCCTTCGTCTTTTTCGCCCTCGGCGAACTTCTCGAACGCGCCCTCTACTTCCGCGCCGTCGACTCGCCCAAGATGCCCGGCCTCTCGGCCTCCGCACCGAGCTGCCCGGTCCATTGATAGCCAGGCTCCCCGGCGATGCGCCGCACCTTTTCGCGCATCGCGGGCGAAACGCTTGGGCTTTCGCGCAAGGCCGGCGAGACCGTGGATCGATGGACGCCGGCGCGCGCCGCCACGTCCTGCAATGCCGGAGCCCGGGACACGGGGTGAGGGGGGGGAGAGGAAACGAAAGCCTCGTCACGGATAACGGGCCGACCCGCGTGAACAAGCCGCGATGGACCTCAACTCAACGATGACGGAACACTCCGGCTATGAAAGAAGTCGTCTCGGCGCTTACATGCCTGAACGCACGATGCTCGGCGTCCTCTTTGGTCGCCACACATCGCCGCCGTCGCCGAATCCCGTCGCCACCCTCAACAGCTACGTTTCGCCCAATAGCCCCGACATACACCTCGCCGACAGCCTGCTCATCGACGGCGTCCCCCTTTTCTGCGGGGCGCCGCATTTGCTTCTTCCATGTTCCCCACCCCACCCTTCCCCCGGGCGATATTCGCCGCCCTGTCTTTGGCCTGCGCCGCGCGCGCCGAACTCTCGACCGTCTTCGACGACACCTTCGGCGACGGCTCCACCATCAACAACACCACGCCGACCCCGGCCACGCCCTCGCTCCACGCCACCGCTTATCAACAACTCTCGGGCAAGGCGTTCCAGCCGGTCTCCGCCGCCGCCGGCGCGCTTCGCTTCGGCCTGCCCGGAACCAGCTCCGCCTTCACCAGCATCGAGGCGCTCTTCACCAAATATCCCGTCACCTTGGCCAACACCGGCGACTCGGTGCAACTCAGCGTAGCCTTCACCCCGGTCGCCGACATCGTGGACTACGCCAACAGCGGGCTCTGCGTCGGCCTGCACAACGCCAACCAGACCCAGCCCAAACCCGGCGGCATCAACGGCACCCAAGGCGCCGCCCTCGCCGGCTACGCCGCCGGCTGGCAGGGCTACATCGACCGCATCATGTATGGCGGCGGCGCCCACCAGATCCTCTTTCGCCCCGTCCAGGCCGACACCTCGGCCAACAACCAGGACCTCACTTTCAGCACCTCGTGGAATCCCGCCGCGACCACCATCGGATCACTGACGACCTCGACCTTCACCGACAAGCTCCTCGCCGCCACTCCGTATCGCGTCGATTTCGTCATCACCCGCACCGGCGCCACGACCCTGGACCTCGCCTCCAACCTCTACCTTCTCACGCCCGGCTTCCCCGACACCCTGCTCGTTTCCAAGACCGTCTCGAGCACCAGCATCCACACCGACACCTTCGACGG
>CBINJQ010000165.1:0-9156 GCA_966251015.1 uncultured Akkermansia sp.
GCGGCGGCGGTAATCGTGGAGGCGGCGGCCCGAAGAAAGCGCGCATCGAGATCATCCCCCTGATCGATGTGATCTTCTTTCTGCTCGCGACCTTCGTTCTCTTCACGCTTTCCCTCAACAAAAGCGGCGGCCTCCCGGTCACGCTCCCATCCACCCAGACCAGCCAGGCCCGAGACCCCGGAAGCTCCGTCACGCTTTCGATCCGGGAGGACGGCACCCTGGGGTGGGACAAGGAGCTCATCACCCTCGACCAATTCCTCGTTCGCTTGCAGGCCTACAAACAGACCCAGCCAGACGGAAAGGTGCTGATCAACGGCGACGAAAACGCGCTGTTCTCCCAAGTGCGCTACGTGGTCGACGAGGTCCGCAAGGCCGGCCTCACCAAGGTCCTGATCGAGACCCGCATCCGCCCCGCGAGCTGAGCGGCATGTCCGATGTTCGATGGATGATGGGTGATGGAACGGCCGTTCACACACGCCGCCCCCCGCCGCTCCCGTCGACCATCCATCTCACATCATCCATCGCCCGTCTTCCATCTGCCATCGCCCGTCTTCCATGTCTTTGTTCAGTCCCATCCAAATCGCGCCCGCGAAAAAAGCCCGCGTCGAAATCATCCCGCTGATCGACGTGATCTTTTTCCTGCTCGCGACCTTCGTCCTGTTCACCCTTTCGCTGAACAAGATCCAGTCCGTCCCCGTCGACCTGCCCCAGGCCAGCGCGACCGCGCCCAAGGACCAGGAGGACACCTCGGTCGTCATCCAGCTTTCCGAAGGGGACACCGCCTTCTGGAACAAGGAGCCCATCTCCCTCGCCGAAGTCGCCCCGCGCCTCGCAAACTACAAGTCGTCCACGCCCAGCCCTCGCGTGCTCGTCTCCGGCGACGACCGCGCCCGCTACGGCGCGGTCGTTCGCGTCCTCGACGAGGTCCGTCTCGCCGGCATCGCCACCGTCACGATCGAGACCGCCTACCGCGCCTCCGGCCGCTGATCCCCGCACGCAACATGAGCCGGAACGCCTTCATCGCCATTTTCCTTTCCCTGCTGCTCCACGCCGGCGTCGCCTTCAGCGGCTATCTCATGCCCGCGGAAGAGGCCGTCGCGATCGAGGCGGACGAGACGCCGACCATCGCCCTCGACCTTCCCCCGCCTCCCGAACCCGAGGAACCGGAATTCGTGGACAACGTCGTTTCCGACGCGCCCGCCGAGGTCGCGGAACTCGCCCCGCCCATGCAGAACGACCTGCCCTCGGCGGTCATCGACTCGGCCTTCGTCCAGCAGATCCAAGCCCCGCCGCCCCCCGATTTGAACCGGTCCTCCGCGGGAATCGTCATTCCGACCAACACCCGCCCCGTCGTCGCGGCCAAGCCAATGGCCAATCTTTTCGACCTGGCCGCGCTGGACAAAAAACCGGTCCCCACCTTCCAGGCCATGCCGCAGCATCCGGTCGAGCTGAAGCGCGCCGGCATCTCAGGCGAGGTCCACGTGCGCTTCATCGTCGACGCCCAGGGAAACGTCCGCGAACCCGTCATCGTTCGCTCTTCAAACCCGGCCTTCGACGAAGCCGTCTTCGTCGCCCTGGCCAAATGGAAATTCCGCCCCGGCGAAAAAGGCGGCGCCAAGGTCAACACCCGCAACGTCCAGATCGTGATTCCGTTCACCCTCAAGACCGATCGATGAGCAAAAAAATTCTCTCCTCCCTGGTCTTCGGCCTCCTCGTTTCCGCGGTGCTCACGCCTGCGCTGCGCGCCCAGCCCGACGCGCCCGCGCCGTCAAAAAAAGAACTCACCGAAGCCACCTCCGAAGGCTTCGGGAAACTCCGCCCGCTGATCGACGCGAAGGACTACGACGGAGCCGTCTCCCTGATCGAGGCGCTCCTCTCGCGGGCCGGCGCCGCCAGTTTCGACCGCTACCTGCTTTCGCAGGTCCAGGCGCAGATTCTCCTCACCCAGGGCAAACTGGCCGCGGCGGTCGCCCCGCTCGAAACCACCCTGCGTCTCGCGGAGGAAAATCCCGCCTTCCACGAAGCCTCCACCTATTTGGAGCAGCTCTACCTGCTTGCGCAGATATTCTACCAGCAGGGCGCGGAGGCTTCCGGCGTCGCGCTCCAAAAAGCGGGCTATGAAAAGGCGCTCGCCCACATCCAACGCTGGTTCGAGCGGAGCCCTCGCATCACCGCCGAGTCTCGGCTCTTCGCCGCGTCGCTCCTCTATCAACTGGGCACCCTCGACTCCGCCAACATCGACGCCGCCCGCTTGCGCGAGGCCATGGGCCAGGCGCGAGAAGGCATGCTCCTCGCGGTCAACCCGCCCGCCCAGCTCACGCTCGTTCTTGTCGGCTGCCACCTTCAACTCGGGGAACACGGCCCCGCCGCCGAGCTCCTGGAAACGCTCGCCCTCCGCGATCCCGACAGCGCCTCCACTTGGTCGCAGTTGCAATCGATCTATCTCGCCCGCGCCGCCGACGCCGGAAAGCCCGAGGAATCCCGCGCGCAGAATCTCCGCGCCCTCTCCGTTCTCGACCGCGCCCAGGCCCTCGGCCGCCTCAACACCCCCAAGGACCACTACACGCGCGTCGCCATCTTGTTCAACCTCCAGCAATATACCCGGGCCGCCGCGCTCCTCGAAAAGGGCCTTGCCGACGGGTTGATCGAAAACAGCCGGCGCAACTGGGAACTCCTCGCCTCCGCCTACCAGCAGACCAACCGCGAAAAGGAAGCTCTGGACGCCTTGCAAAGAGCCGTGACCCGCTTCCCCGAGGACCCCGCCCTCGAGTTCGGCCTCGCCCAGTCCCACTACGGCGCGGGCCATGTCGAGCCCGCCTACCGGCACGCGAACTCCGCCCTCGAAAAGGGCTTCGAAAAACGCGGGCAAGCCCACGTCCTCCTCGCCTACCTCGCCTACGAACTTCAGCGCTACGACGAGGCCGCGAAATGGATCGCCGCCGCCCGGGCGACCGGTGAGGTCCCCGCCGGAAACATCGACGCGCTTGATCGCGCCATCAGCGACGCCCTCGCCGTCCGTCAGGCCGCCAACCGCACCGCCGGCTGAATCCGCCGCCCAACGCACCTTCGATCTCAAGTCCGCACATGAACAAAGCCTACTTCTTCGGCCCGCTCGCCGCCCTTCTCGTCTTCGTCGGTCTCTACACCACCCACCGCGGTGGAATGAAGGAACGCGAGGCCGCCAAGGCCGCCGCCTCCGAGGCCGCGCTCCAAGCCAAGCTCGAGGCCGAGCAGACCGCCCGCAAAGCCGCCATGGCCGACGCGATCAAGGCCGCCGAACAACGCAAGATCGAGAAGGCCGCCAAGGAGGCCAGGGACAAGGCCGACAAAGAGGCTCGCCAACTCGCCCTCGACGCTCGCGACAAGGCGTTCCGCGAACAGGAAAAATTGGCCAGGCAGATCGAGCGCGTGAAAAAAGAGATCGAGGCGGAGCGCGCCGCCATCGCCAAACTCGTCGCCGAGAAAAAATCCGCCGAAGCCGAGCAGGCCTTCCTCCAGGAATTCGTTGCCAAGGCCCAGACCAACGTCCGCGCCCTCCAAGGCCTGCTCTCCAAACTCGAGGCCCCCGCGTCCGCCACCGTAGCCGCCAAATAACCCGGCCCGCGCCACCGCCGCCACGCACCGCTCCATGAACAAGCTCTACGTCATAGTCCCCCTGATCCTCACCCTCGCCTTCGGCGGCGTCTACGTGATGCACTCCAAAGACTCGGCCGCCCGGCAAGCCCTCGCCGCATCCGAGGCGGCCAAGGCCGCCGACGCCGAGGCGGCCAAAAAAGCCGACGCCGAGCGCCAGGCCAAGGCGGACGCCGACAAACGCGCCGCCGAACGCCTCGCCGAAGAAACCCGCAAGGAAGAGGAAAAAGCCGCGAAATGGACAGCCGCAGGCCAACAGATCGCCACCGACACCGCCACCTACGAAGCGCAGGCCGCGAAATACTCCGAGGAACTGCAACGCGTCGAAACCGAGCTGGCCGCGCTCCGCGTGGAGAAAGACTCGCGGAACCAATCCGTGTTCGACGCAGCCAAGGCCCTAGAGGAGGCGCGCGTTCAGAAGCGAAACGCGGAACTGGAGATCCAACGCCTCGTCGAAATGACCGCCCGCAAAGCAGGCACCACGTTGGGCGCCGTCACCGCCATTCCCTGATCGTGGTGGGGCGCGACCGCCGGGCGCGCCGCGTATGAGCAGTGGCTTGGATCGATTTTCGATCCGTTGGCGCTCACCAGCAGGGGAATTATAACGGAATCACCCCGTCGTAACACAACAGTCATGGGTTCGTAACATTCATGGTGGAGATTGTTACGGTCGTTCGACGCCGCTCACGCCGCTTCCCGCGCGACACCCGCAAACCTCCCACCAGCCATGACCACCCGATCCACCGTTTCCCGTCTAGCCCTCGGCGCCGCCCTCGTCGCAGGCGCGAGTTCCCTCGCCCAAGCCCAGGACAGCGGCCCGCTCGTCGACGCCCTCGTTCGCAAGGGCATCCTCACCGACCAGGAGGCCGAGGAGATCCGCGCCGATCTTCTCCGCGATTTCGGAACCAGCTCGCCCGGCAAGGTCGACCTCTCCTCTTCCATCACCCGCTTCAAGCTCAGCGGCGACATCCGCCTCCGCCAGCAATTCGAGTCCCAGACCCCCGGCGCCGACACCGACATCTCCAACGAGCGCAGCCGCACCCGCCTCCGCTTCCGCCTGAATGGCGACTTCGACCTCCAAAAGGGCTGGAGCACCGGCTTCGCCCTCGAAACCGCGTCCGCCGCCGACTCCGGCAACCAGACTTTCGAAAACGGCGGCGACGACTACTCCATCTACCTCGCCCGCGCCTACGTCGGCTACACGAACGGCGACTTCACCTTCGTCGGCGGCAAGCAGAAGAACGTTTTCTACACCACCGACCTCGTCTGGGACGGCGACATCAACCCGCAAGGTCTCACCGAGCAGTATCTCTGGGCCGTCAACGACAAGACCTCCGTCACCTTCCGCGCCGGCCAGCTCCTGATGGACGACAACAACGAGTTCTCCGGCCCCACCACCAGCGCCACCGACGCCTGGATGTTCTACCAGCAGGCCGAGCTCTCGCAAAAGATCGGCTCCCGTGTCGAGCTGAAGGCCGCCCCCGGCTTCTTCCTCTACAACGCGTCCACCCTCGCGGGTCTCGGCAACGAGGCCGCGTTCAACGGCACCACCGAGAACCTCAAGGTCGTCGTCCTCCCCGGCGAGCTCTCCTTAAAGGACGTCGGCGGCGCCGGCCACGGCCTCAAGGCGTATTGGGATGTCGCCTACAACACCACCGCCGAGGACCGCGTCCGCGAGGCCTACGCCCAGCCCGCCTCCGTCGACGAGGACCCGCTCGCCTGGCTCGTCGGCCTCAGCTACGGCTACGGCGCGGGCAAGACCGCCGGGGACTGGAAGATTTCCGCCGACTACCGCCAGATCGGCCTCGGCTCCATCGATCCGAACATCAGCGACTCAGACTTCGCCTTCAGCCGCCTCAACCAGGAAGGCTTCAAGATCTCCGCCGCCTACAACCTCACCGACTTCGCCTCGGTCAACGCCACCTACATGAACACCAAGGAGAAGGACGCCCTCCCCGGCGCCGGCCCCGGCGTGGCGAACCTCGACTCCTCCGACCTCTTCCAGCTCGACCTCAACGTGAAATTCTAAGGCCTTTGGCCATCTTACGTCACCCGAACGTCACGCAACCGCCGCCCGGCATCGTGTATCTTAACCGCACGCTCTCATGAAAAAACTCCTCCTCGTCACCACCGCGCTCCTCGCGACCGCCCTCTCCGCCTCGGCTCAGAAGCTCGTCATCAAGGGCTCCGACACCCTCGGCGCGAAGCTCGTGCCCATGCTCGCCGAAGAGTATAAGGCCAAGAACCCCGGCGTCTCCTTCGAGATCGCCGCCGAAGGCTCCACCACCGGCATCGCCGCCATCACCGCCGGCACCGCCGACATCGGCATGTCCTCCCGCCGCGCCAAGCCCACCGAGCTCTCCGCCGCCGCCGCGAAGGGCGTCAACATGAAGCCTCTCATCGTGTGCTTCGACGGCATGGCCGTGGTCGTCCACAAGGACAACCCGCTCAAGGACCTGACCAAGCGCCAGGTCGAGCAGATCTTCACCGGCGACGTCACCGACTGGTCCGCCGTCGGCGGCACGCCCGGCCCGATCTCGATCTACACCCGCAACACCTCCTCCGGCACCTACTCCGACTGGAAGGACCTCGCCATGAAGAAGCGCGACTACGCCGCCTCCTCCCAAAAGATGGCCGGCAACGAGCAGATCGTCTCCGAGGTTTCCAACAACCCCAACGGCATCGGCTACGTCGGCCTCGCCTACATCAAGGAGCCCGGCATCAAGGTCGTCTCCGTCGAAGGCGGCCTGCCCGACAAGGAGTCCGTGCTGAGCAAAAAGTATCCCTACGCCCGCCCCAACTTCTACTACACCAACGGCGAGCCCTCCGGCGAAGCCGCCAAGTTCATCGAGTTCACCCTCAGCGCCGCCGGCCAGGCCGTCGTCGAAAAAGTCGGCTTCATCCCCGCCGCGAAGTAAAACGTGGCACGGGCGTCCCGCCCGCGGTCCTGCAACTCGCCCGGCCCGGCCCCGTCCAGGGAACCGAGCCGGGCTTTTTGTTCCTCCATCTCCGCCGGGACTCGGAAAATGTCACAATCCCCAAGGGATCGTAACATTCCATTCGCCTGCATCGCGACCGCTTACGAAAGCGTAACCTTTTTGTCACAGAGCCCCGCTTGACCGTCTCCCGGGGTCGCTCTGCCCTCTACCCAATCCCACGCCCGATGCCGCCCGAGCCCACCACGCCGAACGCCGACGACACCGCCGCGCCCGTCTTCCGTATTCAAAAGGCAAGGACACGCTTCCTCGGCCTCACGCTCGACGAATGCATCCAGGGCTTCTTCGGGGGCAACGCCTTCGTCGCCGTCATCATCCTCGGGCTCATCACGCTCTTCCTCTTCCGCGAGGGCTCCACCTTCTTCGAGCAGAACCGCGACAACCTCACCATCTACCGACAGGCCGGTCTCGAATACGTGGATTTCATCCGCCAGCAGGAGAAGGACCACACCGCGCTCACCCGCTACCTCTCCGACCTCCGCCTTCGCACGCTTCGGCACCACACCGACGCCGAAAACCTCTCCCTCGCCGACGCCAACGCCCGCCTCGCCGCCTTCGACGACTTCGCCGGACGCTACTCCGACGCCGTCGAACCGATTCGCGGCCTCGTCTCCGAACTCGGCGAGGTCGCCGTCGCGATCAAGACCCGCCACCAGAACAACCTCAACTTCGAGGAAAAACGCGCCCAGCTCCTTTCCGTCGGCAAAATCGAGGAGGCCGCCGCCGTGGCCATCGAGCCGATCGACTTCGCCGCCGAGCTCGCCGCCATCACCGGCACCTTTTCCCTCTACGAGGAGAGCGCCGCCGCTTTCGCCAAATCCCTCGAGGAACTGATCGCCGCCCCGCCCGCCGTCCCTTCGCCCGAGCTCGCCGCGCGCATGGCGCGCTTCCAGGAGCTCACCCGCGACTACATCGCCGGCTTCCCCGCGACGACCGCCGCCATGAAAGCGTGGGACCCGAACAAACCGGTCCCCTTCAGCCAGGCGTTCACCGCTTTCGTCTTCGGCAAACAATGGCTCACCGCCAGCTTCTGGCAGGACTGGTATGGCGTCGTCCCGCTCTTCACCGGCTCGCTCCTCGTGTCGATGATCGCCCTCGCCTTGGCCGTTCCGCTCGGCGTCGGCGCCGCCATCTACGTCAACCAGCTCGCCAAGCCCGCCGAGCAGCGCGCCATCAAGCCCGCCATCGAGTTCATCTCCGCCATCCCTTCCGTGGTGCTCGGTTTCTTCGGCATCGCCGTGCTCGGCGAATTCCTCCGCCGCGCCTCCGGCTGGGATTGGTTGTCCTGGGTCCCCGGCTTCCCTTTCGCCGAACGCCTCAACGCCCTGACCGCCGGCTGCCTGCTCGGTCTCATCGCCGTGCCCACGATCTTCACCCTCGCCGAGGACGCCATCAACAACGTCCCCCGCGCCTTCAAGGAGGCCTCCTACGCGCTCGGCGCCACCCGGCTCCAGACGATCATCCGCATCATCGTCCCCGCCTCGCTCTCCGGCATCATCTCCGCCGTGCTTCTCGGCCTCGGACGCGTCATCGGCGAGACCATGGTCGTGCTTCTTTGCGCGGGCAACCGCATCTCCATCCCGGACTTTTCCGTCGGCCTCGGCGTCGTCACCCAGCCCGTCCACACCATGACCGGCATCATCGCGCAGGAAATGGGCGAGGTCGTCCCGGGCAGCATCCACTACCGCGCGCTCTTCGTCGTCGGCCTGCTCCTCTTCTTCATCGCGCTTCTGCTGAACTTCTTCGCGCAAAAGATCGTTCGCAGATACAAACTCTCCATCGGCTGAGCCGCGTCCGCCATGTCCTCCTCCGCCAACTCTTCCGCCTCCGGATCCGAGCTTCAGGCTCCCATCTCCTCGCTCCCTGCTCCTGGCTCCAATCCTTTCGCCCCCCGGCCCGGCGGCGCCCGCCGGGCCGAAACCGCCGTAGCCTGGGTTTTCCGTGTCGCGACCTACCTCGTCCTCGTCTGCGGACTCTTCATCTTCGCCAACATCGTCTGGAAAGGCGCGCCGACCGTCGCCGCCGGCTTCCGCGCCACCGACCAGTTTCCCTACTTCACCAACACCTTCCTTTTTAGGGCGCCCGAGACCCTTCACGTCTTCGAGCACGAGGGCCAAAAAAAGGAGATGGGCGACGCGGAGTTTCGCGCGTTTCAAACGGCCGAAACCGCGAAGGCCGCCGCCGCCGGCCAGCCCGCGCCCAAGTTCAAAAGCTCCAGCTATGTCTACGCCGCGGGCGGCATCTGGCCCTGCATCGTCGGCACCATCCTGCTCGTCGTCGGCTCCATGACCATCGCGCTCGTGCTGGGCGTGTCCTCCGCCATCTACCTGAGCGAATACGCGCGCGACTCCGCCTTTGTTCGCTTCATCCGCCTCGCCATCCTCAATCTCGCCGGCGTGCCTTCCATCGTCTTCGGCCTCTTCGGCTACGCGATGTTCGTGATCTATTTCGACCTGAAGGTCTCGCTCGTCTCCGGCTGGTTCACCCTCGCCTTCATGGTGCTGCCGGTGGTCATCACCGCCTCCGA
>CBINJQ010000166.1:0-9105 GCA_966251015.1 uncultured Akkermansia sp.
CGCACCCAAGCCGGCCGGTCGTCTGATGCGCGGGACGCGCGGCGGGCGCCGATAGGCTGATCAGAGCGCGGCGAGTTGGAGGGCTGCGGTTTCCGCTTATCGGCGGGCTGCAGCCCGCGTGAGGCGATCACGTATCGCGGGCGCAAGGCCCTCCATGCCGGTGGGGAGCTCGGCATGGATGCGACGCCAATCGCCGTTGTCCAGCCGGCGCAGGAGTGAAAAAAGGTTGCGGGCGATTTCCTCGTGGAGCCCGTTTTCGCTGAGCCACACTACACGTCGCCCGTTTGTGTCCGCAGTCGGTGCGGGACGGCGCAGAAGGAGCACGGCTTCGTTGATGGGTAGTGTTTCCAGGGCCTGTTGATCCAAGCGCTGATGCAAGACGATGGGCGTGCGCGGGCTATAGTGGCGCGCGAGCATTCCGGGCGCGGGCGCGGCGATATTTTTGCGAATCCGCACGGGTCGGGGTCGCTCGACTTTGACGCCTAACGTCTCCTCAATTGCCTCCACTGCGAGCCCCCCCGGTCGCAAAAGCTGCGGGCGTGTCGGATCCACGAGATCGATGATAGTGGATTCGACTCCTACGCGGCATTCACCGCCGTCGAGAACGTAGCGGAGTTTCGTTCCCGCGAGACCGTCGCGCACGTGAGCTGCGGTGGTGGGACTCACGTATCCAAAAGGATTTGCGCTAGGTGCCGCCAAAGGCCCGCCGACCAGTCTTATGAGTTTTCGAAAAAGCGGATGGGCGGGGACGCGGACGGCGACCGTTTGTTTTCCGGCCGTTACGATCTCCGGAACCGCAGATTTTTTAGGGAGAACAAGGGTTAGGGGGCCAGGCCATAGAGACTTCGCGAGCTTGAGGGCGGCCGAACTTGTCTGGGCGACTTGGGGGAGCTCTTTCGCGGATGCGAGATGAACGATGAGCGGGTCGGTCGTGGGCCGTCCCTTTGCGGCAAAGATTCCCGCGCATGCTCGTTCCGACAGCGCGTCCGCCGCGAGCCCGTAGACGGTTTCGGAGGGCACGCCTACGATCTCACCCCGGCGCAGGGCCGCCGCGATGCGGGCCAAGTTAAAGGAAGTTGGCCGCAGTATATGGGGAGTTTGTTGGAATACGGGCATAAAAAGACCGGGGCGGCTGGACGCGGCCCCGGTCTAGAGATCACACCGAACTTACTGGGCGAGCAACATGGCCCGGCTGCGCTTGATCGTCTTGGTGACGCGGCGCTGCTGCTTGGCGGAGAGATGGGTGTATTTCCGGGGAAGGATCTTTCCAGTATCGGTGACATACCGAACCATCAGCTCGGGTTGGGTGAACGGGAACGCCTCGGGAGTGAGGGATTGGGTTGTGGTGGTCTCGGTGACGCTCATTGTTGAAAAAGGTAAGATTAAATCGAAGGCGAAATCGCGGTGTCAACGGTTGATCGGATCGGAGACAAAAAAGACGGGGAATTCTACCGATGCCGTTGACACTGGATCTTTTAGGCGGAGATTTTTGTAGGGGATTTGGAGTCTTCGGCGGAGCCTGCGTCGCCATCGTCACCTGAGGCCACGACATAGTAGTCCTTGTAGGATTTGTCGTAGTATTGGGCGTAGTAATAGCCGGAAACCGCGAGATTTAGGCCGTTGAGAACAGCACCGTAACAGGTGACATTTGAATCGAGCAGGCGTCGTGCGGCGGCTTGAGCGGCCTTACGGCGAACCTTGTTGAAGAAAATCGTGAAGATCGAGCCGTCCACAAGTGGAAGAACGACCAAAGCATCCGAAACGGCGGCTAGTGGCGGAGTATCGATGAAGACACGATCATAACGTTTCCTAAGATCTGAGATCATAATCTCAAATGCCTTGTTGTTCAGGATTTGCGTGGGATTTTTAGCGCGTCCCCCGGTGGGGATCACATCCAAGTTAGGATGGACATCGCGAAGAATCACGTCGTCCAGTTTGGAGGCACCGGAGCACACATCAATTACACCCTTGAGATTTTCACGGCGGAACGACTTGTGAATATTCGGTTTACGCAGATCGCAATCGATCACGCAAACGCGGTCGCCATGGGCTGCGTAGACCAACGCAAGGTTGGTTGTTGTGAAGGATTTGCCCTCTCCAGGAATCGTGGAGGTGGTCAGGATTACCTTGGCATCCTTTGCGTCGTCGCGGAGGCGGAGGCTGGAATGGAGAGTCAGGAAAGCTTCGGCGACTTGGCGATCAGCGTTGTTCACGACGATCTGAGCCTTGTCCGGCTGTTCCATTTTCTTGATTTGCGGGATAATGCCCAAGAGGGGCAGTCCCACCACCGACTCGATGTCGAATGAGCTCTTTACACGATCATCGATGAAGGCGACGAAAAACGCAAAGGCCAAGCCCAAAGCAAGACCGCCCACCAAGCCGATACCGATGTTGAGCGTGATTTTCGGGGAGGCATATCGGTTGGGGAGGGCAGGCGCCGCGATATCGAGCTTTCGAACGTTATTGAGGTCCATCGTGGCGATCATGCTGGTTTCCTGCATGCGGGCTACGAGGACGGCCAAGATCTGCTCATTGATCTTGAACTCACGCTCCTTTGATTCGTATTGAACCGCTAGGCGGCCAAGATTTTGGCTGGTTTCTTGCGCTTGTTTGAAATTTGCGCGAGCTTCAGCTTCATTGGCTTTCGCATTCTCGTAATCAGCTTCCAGCGAAGAGGCTGCGTCGCTCAGTGCCCGGGAGAGCTCGCGCTCGGCTTGGGCCAATGCGTTGGTAGCTTCGATCATTCGAGGATGCTTGTCGCGATACCTTTCCCGGATCTGTGCGACCGCGATTTTCTGGGCGGCTACCTGTTGAGTGAGCTGAGTTACAAGCGGGAGCTGTGCGATGAACGGGAGTCTCGCGAGTTCTTCTTTCGAATCGATTCGGCTTTGCGCCTGTTTCCAGCGAGTTTCGGTTTCGTTACGCTTGGCTTCAACCTGTGAAACAAAGAGGCTAAGCTGCTTTAGGGTGTCGGTGACGACGTCGGTTTTCTCGTTGAGAGAAACCATGTCGTTTTTCTCCCGGTAGGCCGCCAGCTCGTTGGCCAGATCATCTACAAGCTTACGCTGCTGTTCCACGCGAACCTGGAGATCTTGCGCGACACCCGATGTATCGTCGATGCGAACTCTCGAGTTCCATTGCATCAGTTCGTCGACGAACATGTTAGCAATGCGAGCGGCGATCATCGGATCCGGATGGCTGTAGGTAACAGCGACGACCAGCGAGAGGCGGAGCGGAGTAACTTTCCTATTTTCTCCCAGCACCTCTCGAGGGGTGAGCGGATCGCCCCAACGGCCCTTTTCGTAGGGCGCCATGAATTGCCTGAGATCGTCACCGGTGATGCGCTGGTTTACGCGCTCGATGATCGTATTGCTCTCCATGATCTTAACGATCGTGTTGAGATCCTCCACTGAGCGGACGGCGGTATCGAGAACGGGTTTACCTTCGATGACGATGGGGTCTTGGCGAAGGACCTGAACGCTCGCGGTCGACTCGTAGATCTTCGTTTGGCTGAACGTGTAGACAAGAGCTGACGAAAGCACCACCAAGAAGACGACGACCACATACCAAACGCGTTCGCGTAAAATGAGCAGGTAGTCATTTAGGCTTCGCTGCGCGGAGCTTTCCCCGTATCCTGTTGCAGAGTAGCCATATCCGTATCCGGATGCTCCATATTCAGCCGGGGCGGAGCCAGGCGCTTGCTTGGGTTGGGAATCCATGAGAGAGGGCGGCAGATGGGGCGACATTACCAGACACGTTCGGGAACGAAGACGACGTCGTCCACCTGAAGAGACCAGAGATTTGCAGATTGGCTCTCAAGGAGCTTCTCCGCGTTCACGGTAAAGGTATTACTTACGCCTTTGTCGTCTGTGCGGGTGATTTTTACCTTGGAACGATCAGCGAGGCGGTTGAATCCTCCCGCGCGAGCAATTGCTTCCAAAAGGGTAAGGCCACGTTCTGCAGGAAAAGGAACGGCCTGTGGTGCATTAACCTGACCGATCACGTTTACCGCGCGTTCGGCATATTTGAGGACGATAACTGTTACCTGGGGGTTAACCAAGTAGTCGCGGTCGTAGAGCTGACGGATCATCTCTTCGGCCTGACGCACGCTTCGATTTTTTACGTCGACCGTTCCGATAAGGGGAAGCGATATGGCGAACTCGCGAGAAACGGACACCTCACGCGTGAGATCCTCCTCTTGGAACACCTTGATTTGAAGAATGTCCGACGGGCGAAGCATGTAGTCCGCTGTCGACGGCCCCGCAGCGGGGAGCTCGGGCGATACTATCGTGGTCGCCTCTTGGGCGGGGGACAGAGTTGGGAGGATGCAGACGACCAGTGTTGCCACGGTCCGAAGCAGAAAGAAAAGCAGAGATGAGGTGCGCATAGAGACAAAAACGGGAGAAGACCGAAATCTTCTCCCGTTTGTTCCTAGATGGGAAGGGCGGTCCGATGGCTTCTCGCTTAGTAGCGGAAGTTGGCAGCGATACGGACCACGTTTGCAGTGAACGAGGCCCCGACGTTGCTGTCGTTATCGTTGATCGAGTAGCCCGCGTCAAAATTTACGTGCTCGTTCAGGATGTAGTTGAACGAGATGCCTCCGACGAGATAATCGTCCTCGCGGGCAACGGTGCCGGGCGCCGAATTGATGTAGTCGTATTGGGAGTATCCAATGATCGCGGTCGCACGGAGAGCGGCGGTCAGCGCGGTAGAGGCACCGATGGAGATTGAAGAGGTCTCGGTGCTGAACGCCGAGGCGTCGGTCTCGTAATCGTTGCTCAAATCGAGCGTGAAGGTAGTCTTGGGCGAGTATGCATAGGCAAGACCGGCCTTGAACCCAACGCTGCCTTCGGTGTCGACCCCTGCTGCCTCGGCATCGCGCATGACGTAGCCGACGGTAAATTTGCCGCTTAGCTTAGGGGTGAATTCACCGCGGGCGCCCACGTTGAAATAGTAGTCCTCGGAGTCGCCGTTTGCGAGATTGACTTCATTTTTACGATATTGAACACCGGCGCTTAGGTCAACCTTCTCGGTCACGGCGAAGTAGTAGTCGGCTGGAACGGTGTAGTTTTTCTGATCGATGAAGCCAGCGGGCTTATATTGCGTGCGATAGTAGTGACCGCCGAGGCCAACCTTGGATTTCTCGGTTACGGAGTATTCTCCGTTTAAGCCGGCCGCGTATACGTCACGGCGCACCAAGACGGGGCCACGAATATCGCGCGAGTTTTGGTTGAGCTCCCGGAAGGACGCATTGGCATTCAGGTCGAGCTTCGCGCCGTCGTAATTCGATTTAAACAGCAGATTGGTTAGATTGCTGTTAAGATCATTGTTATCGGAATAAGAGGTGATCTTCTCGAATGCTCCGAAGGCGCCCTTGGTCAGGGAATTTTTGCCGAAAACGATCTCTGCTCCAGGTGAGACTTCGAAGACTTCGTCCTCAAGCGCGGGATCGCCAAGGGGGTTGGTTGGGGTGGGCCCCGTGTCGCTGGCGAAGGTGACGTTGTCCTCGTAACGCACTTCCGTGCGGGCGGTGAGGAAAAGCTCGGCATTGTCGCCGATGGCCAAAAAGGGCGCGGCGAAAGCGGGAGTTGCGGAAAGGGCGGACAGGATGGCCAGACGACGCTTGGTGATCATAGGTTGAAAACGGTGAAGACTTCTGTGATTGGATTGAAAATGGGTGGCAAGCTAACTTTGGGCCAAATTACCGAGAGTTTACCATGGTGAGGGGCGAGTAAACCCCCAACAAGGTGATTTTTGCAGCGGTGGTCAAATGCATAGTTGATGCGAATGTGCGTTAATTATTTGATGATAGGGGTATTGAGATCTGCGCGACGCTGCAGGGGAGATTCGTCTAATTTGCGAGTTTGCCACGGCAGCGGTGTTTTTGCCACTACGCGTGGGTCCAATGCCCGATCACGCCCCCGCCCCCGGCCCTGAGTCTCGTTCGGAATCTTTTGCCAAGCTCGGTCGCAAAGAGCTTCGCGCAATCGTCGCGACGGAGTGGCGATGGTTCGGGCCGATCGGGATGCTTCGCACCGAAACAGGCATCCGGATAAAGGTGGAGCGGGGGAAACTCCTGGTTCTTTTGGGCGTTTTGGCCCTGGCCGCCTGGGTTTTCGCGGCCGCAGGTTTGTATTTGTTCATCAAATACAAGCGGGGATTCCCGGAGGTGAAATTCGGTCACATGCTGCTTTATCCGTGGATGCAGGACGAGTCGCGCGTCGCTCGCGGCGACTTCCTTGTCGATCAAGCCAAGGCTCTGTGGAAGGAGCGAAAAATAGGCGAGGCGGGCGGCTTGCTCCGGGAGGCGGCGACCTTGTCCCCCGGGAACCGGGACGGGCGGATGTTGCTCGCCCAGTATTTTGTCGTGAGGCAGCGCGCCGACCTGGCGGAAAAACACCTGATTGCCGGGGCCGACCTTCACAAGTCTGACCCGGAGTATCTTGAGCGGCTTTTCAGCTTTCTGCTCCAGCGCCAGGCGGATGAGACGGTGGTCGCGCTAACCGGCCGTCTGTTGGCTGATAGCCGGCCTGACCAGGGAGGGGCGCTCATCCGGATGATCGCGACGGCCCGCGCCACCGCGCTTTTCTTTCGCGGAAACTATGACGCGGCGGAGGATGTGCTGCGCGAATATCGCCTTGCGGATACGCCGGACGGCCAACTGCTCAAGATCCGGATCGAGTGGGAGCGCGGCGGAAAGGAGACCGCGTTGGTGCGCCTTCAGCTGTTGTCGGAGGAGTGGCCCGAGAACGAGCAGGTTTACGGGCAATATGCGGCTTATCTCCGCGAACTGGGGCGCTATGACGAGCTGCGCCGTCTGTGCCTTTTGAGGCAGATCGCTTATCCGGAGCGGGCGCGCGCCAGAATCGATCTCCTCTATCTCTATGGCAGGGACGGGAACGAGGCCAACGTGCACGACGGTATCGAGGAGATTTTCACCGATTTTTCGGAGGACGCGGGCACCCTGCTGGCCTTGGCGGATTTTGCGGCGAACAGCGGACGCCCCGTTTTGGCGCGTCGAGTCTATGATCATTGCAAGGCGAACTCGCTTCCCTGGGAGGGGCCGGCGTTGATGACCGTCGAGGCCTATGTAGTTGCAAAGGACTACAAGGCCGCGATCGAGGCCTGTCGCCAGATGATCAAGGACAACCCGGAGTGGGGCCGCCATTTTGCATCGGTGTTCGACGGTCTTCAGGCGATCGCTCATTTCGGGCTGCGCGACGCGCAATCGGGGCAGCTCTTTCTGGACAACTTTTTGAACCAGGCGGGAGTTCGCGCGGACAATCTTGTCGCGGTGTCGAACCGTTTGGTGAGCGTCGGGGCGAAAGATCAGGCGCGCCAAGTGCTTGCGCGCGCGGTGCGGTCGGATCCCTTGAACCAATCCGCCTTGGTGGGGCTCATAAAACTCGAGCTTGAGCTCGCGCAGTCGGATAGCTTGCCCGCGAACGTTCGCGCCTTGCTTTCGATGCGCAAGCCCCCGCTTGAGATTCTGCGCGGCGCCTACGACAAGCTGGGCAGCGACCGTTTCATTTTTGCGCCGGGCCGGGGTGTTCTTCTCCAGGATCTGTTGGCAACCATCGCGCACCAGTCATCGACGGCTTCGAGCTGAACCGCGCGACCCTGCGCGGAGTCCGGGATCGGCGTAGGAATCGCCCGGGCTTTCATTTCATCGACGCCCGGCACGAAAAAGGCCCGCGCCTTGGTGCGCGGGCCTTTGAATTTTCTGCGTGGCGAAACGACGGACTCGATCCGCCACGCGAAGGATGCTTTGACCGCTTACTTCTTTTTGGCGGCGGAGCGCTTCTCCTCGATCGCGGCCTGGGCGGCGGCAAGGCGGGCGACCGGCACGCGGTAGGGCGAGCAGGACACGTAGGTGAGGCCGACCTTGTGGCAGAACTTCACCGAATCGGGGTCGCCGCCGTGTTCGCCGCAGATGCCGAGCTTGATGCCGGGGCGGGTCTGGTTGCCCTTCTCGGCGGCGATCTTCACGAGCTGGCCGACGCCGGTCTGGTCGATGCTCGCGAAGGGGTTCTTCTTCACGATCTCGTTCTCGGTGTAGGCGCCGAGGAAGGAGCCGGAGTCGTCACGCGACATGCCGAGGCAGGTCTGGGTGAGGTCGTTGGTGCCGAAGCTGAAGAACTCGGCGGTCTGCGCGATCTCGTCGGCGGTGAGCGCGCCGCGCGGGATCTCGATCATCGTGCCGACGGAGTAGGCGATCTTCGTCTTGGTCTCCTTCTGCACCTGCGCGGCGACCTCGTGGACGATGGCGACCTGGAGATCGAGCTCCTTCTTGAATCCGACGAGGGGGATCATGATCTCGGGCTTGGCCTTGAGGCCTTCCTTGTTCGCCTTGGCGGCGGCCTCTAGGACGGCGCGAGCCTGCATGCGGGTGATCTCGGGATACTTGATGCCGAGACGGCAGCCGCGGAAGCCGAGCATGGGGTTGAACTCATGCAGCTCGTGGACGCGGGCCATGATCTTCTCGACCGGAATGCCGAGCTTCCGGGAGAGGTCCATCTGCTGCTCCTTGGCGTGGGGGAGGAACTCGTGGAGCGGCGGATCGAGGAAGCGGATGGTCGCGGGGAAGCCCTTGAGCGCCTTGAAGATTCCGTAGAAGTCGTCGCGCTGGTAGGGGAGGAGCTTGGCGAGCGCGGCCTCGCGGGCCTCGAGGTTGTCGGCGAGGATCATCTCGCGCATGGCGTCGATGCGGTCGCCCTCGAAGAACATGTGCTCGGTGCGGACGAGGCCGATGCCGACGGCGCCGAAGGCCACGGCCTGGCGGGTCTGCTCGGGGGTGTCGGCGTTGGTGCGGACGGACAGCTTGGTGGCCTGCGAGCACCACTTCATGAGCTGGACGTAGTTCTTGAACTTCTCGGTGGCCTGGGCGGCTTTGTCGCCGTTGAGGAGGCCGGAGATGATCTCGGAGGGAGCGGTCTTGACCTGGCCGGCGTAAACGAGGCCGGAGGTGCCGTCGATGGAGAGGTAGTCGCCTTCCTTGAAGACCTTGCCGTCGATGGTGGTGGTCTTCGCGTCGTAGTCGATCGCGACGCCGGCGGCGCCGCAGACGCAGACCTTGCCCATCTGGCGGGCGACGAGGGCGGCGTG
>CBINJQ010000167.1:0-9102 GCA_966251015.1 uncultured Akkermansia sp.
CTGCCGCCATCTCCGCTTCGCTCCGTCCTCGGTCGCTTGCCTCTGAAATGCACTCGCCATCTCAGCTCGCTGCTCCGCTTTCGACTGCATGGTTACGGCTCAGGTGAGGAGCGTCCATGCGGCGCCCGTCGCGGCCGTGGCGACGAGGACGAGGACGGTCGGCCGGCGGTAGGCGGGGGCGCCGACGCCCCAGGCGAGACCGGCCTTGAGCAGCGAGTTGGCGGCGGCGGCGAGGATCACCGACCGCACGGCGACGGCCTGGTCGACGCCGCCGTCGCGCGCGGACTGGGCCACGTTGAGCGCGATGGCGTCGACGTCGGTCAGGCCCGAGACGAAGCTCAGCGGCAGCAGGCCGATCTGCCAGTCCTGCTTCAGGGCGACCTTCACGAGCAGGCCGATGCCGGCGTAGAGCGCGGCGAACTTGATCGCGGTGAGAGGGCCAAGGGGATTGGCGACCGCGGGCGCCTCGACTTCGCGGGCGGAGGGGCGGCGCAGCGCGAAGACGGCGGCGAACACGAGCGCGGGCGCGGCCATGAGCGACAGCGGCGCGACGAGCTCGACGGCGAGGACGGGGCTGAAGACGGCGATGGCGAGGGCCACGCGCGGGAGCATGACGGTGCAGGCCGTGACGGTGGCGAAGGCGTGGTGCATCGCCAGCGCGGGCTCGTCACGGCTGCGGCGGGAAAAGGCCAGCGTGCTCGCGGTGCTGGAGGCGAGTCCGCCGAGGAGGGCGGTGAGCGTGAGGCCGGCCTTGGCGCCCAGCAGGCGCATGGCGACGTAGCCGGCGAAGCCGAGGCCGGAGATGAAGACGACCATCAGCCAGATTTTGAAGGGGTTGAGCGCGCCCCAGGGATCGAGGGCCCGGTCGGGCACGAGGGGAAGCACGATGCCGGTGATGGCAGCGAACTGGAGGGCGGCGCGGATGTCGTGAGCGGTGAAGCGACGCGTCCAGTCGTGGATGGGCTGCTTGAGGCCGAGAAGGACGACGGTGAGCGCGGTGACGAGCACGGCGGCGCGAGACTCGTCGGCGGCCATGAGCGCGCCGACGAGGATGGTGATGAGCGCGGCGGTGAAGCCGGTTCCGCCGGGGGCGCGGTCGGCGCCGGGGGAGGGGTTCCAACGCAGCGCGATGAGATGCGCGGCGACGAGGAGAAGGACGGAGGGAAGCGCCCACGGAAAGCCGGCCGCCAGGCAGCCGAGGAGAGCCCAGAGGGTGTGCGTGCGCACGCCGCCGAAGTCGGGGCCGTGGTCGGCATGGAGGGTTTGTTCGCTCCACTGGCGGATGCTGCCGATCAGGGCGCCGCAACCGGCGGCGGCGGCGAGGGCCGAAAGGGTGGGAGCCATGCACGGAGCATGGCGCGGGCGCGCGGAAGGGCAAGGTGCGGACCGCGTGTCCGGGCGGGAGGCGGCGGCTGGAGGCGGGTGCGGACGCCGGGGACGGCGTCCCTCCTGGGCGGAGAGAACGGATCAGCGGACGAAACCGCGGCGGGCGGGGGGCGCCACGACATACCAGGCGCGGGCGAGGAACTGGTCGCGGGTTACGGGGCCGTCGAAACGGCTGTCGGCGGAGTCGCGAGAATAGTCGCCGAGGACGTAGTAGCCGGCGCCGCAGTCGACGGTTCGATTCCGGGCGAGGTTGCCGTAGGCGAAGTAGCGGAGATGAGCGAGATGGTCGGGCACGGGAAGCGGGGCGTCGTCGATGTGGAGAACGCCGTCGCGAAGGGAGACTTTTTCGCCGGGCAGGCCGACGATGCGCTTGGCCACGAGAACGCCCTCGGGCGTGTGGAACTGGTGGACCTCCCAGCGTCGGGGCGCGCGAAGATGGCGGGTGATTTTCTCGAAGAGCACGCGGTCTCCGGAGGCCGCGTTTTCGCCGCGCAGGGCGGGGGCCATGGAGCCGGAGACGATGACCGCGTAGTCGAGGCAGGCGTGGCGGACGAGCGCGCAGAGACCGACGACGGCGAGGAGGCGTTCGAAGGCGCGGAAGAGGAAGCGTAGGCGGAGGCGGGATCGGGGGCGGGGGCCGCTTTGCAAGGGCGGTCGGGTCGGCGGGTCGCGGGGTAGCGGGAACGATTGCACGTTTGAACTCGCGCGGAGGGGGATCGTTGCTCGCGTGAACTCGCGGCGGGCCCGGCGGTCCCGCCCTACCGCGAGCCGACGGCGACCGTCCGCTCGATCTCGGCTTCGCGGGCCTGCCAGTCGAGAAAGGCGGTGCGCGAGGCGCCGGCGACGCGCGTGGGGGCGATGAAGGCGGCGACGGCGGCGGCGCCGCCCGCGACGAGGAGGAGGTTGAGGGCGCCTTTGGCGAGCGAGGCCGTGCGTTCCTCGCGTTCGGCGAGGGCGCGGACGCGCTCGTGTTCGGCGTGGAAATCGTCCTCGAGGGACGGATCAGGCGACGCAGGCATGGGTTTTGACCGGGACGACGAAGCGGCCGGTGGTTTTGATGATGCGTTCGACGGCGCGGTTGGCCGCGTGGTCGAGGGAGCGGAGGAGGATGTCGGTCGCGACGGTGGAGCCGGTGCGGACGTAGTTGCTGCAACGGCAGCCGCCCTCGGGGGCGGCGACGGGATCGTCGCCCACGCCGCAGGGGGCGCGCAGGTCGAGAAAATCGAGGTAGTCGTCGAGCACGCCGGGGAGACGCATCGGATTCGCGGGCTGGTCTTCGCCGACGAGGCGTTCGCAGGGGTAGAGGCGGCCGCTGGGGGCGACGGCGAGCTCGCCCTCGCCGAAGCCGCAGCGGGTGGAGGGCGCGGAGGAGACGAGACGGGCGAGGGACGCGACGCGCGTATCGAACCAGTCGATACCGGCGTGGGGGAGCCAGGAGCGCCAGAGGTCGGCGAGGGAGTCGACCGTCCGTTCGAGGAGGGAGAGGTCCTCGGCGCTCCAGTTGGTCCAGAGATCGAGGGAGAGCGTGAAGCGCGAGGCGCCGAGGGAGCGAAGGTGGGCGAGGCCGGCGGGGAGGTGTTCGAGGGTGTCGGGCCGGACGACGGTGACGACGGTGAAGACGCGGTGGTCGCGGACGAGATCGGCGATCGTGCTTTCGACGACGGCGGCGGTGCGGGCGCCGTAGCGGTTGCGGCGATGGAGATCGTGGACCTCGGGCGTGCCGTCGGCGCTGACGGAGAGGTCGAGGTCGGGCGCGCGCATCACCTGGCGGGCGGCGGGGGTGGTGATGGTGCCGTTGGTGGTGAGGTGGAAGCCGACGGTTTTGCCGGCGGTTTGCGCGATGCGGCGGGCGAAGTCCATCCAGTGGAGGATGGAGTCGGCCTCGAGGAGGGGCTCGCCGCCGAAGAAGCCGAGCGAGAGATGGCCGCCGTCGGCGATGCTCGCGAGGGCGCGGCGGATGGCGCGGTCGCCCACGGGGCGGGACATGGGCGAGGAGAATTTCGACCCCGTGTAACAGTAGGTGCAACGGAGGTTGCACGCGTGGTTCACGATGAGGGTGAGGCCGAAGGCAGGGTAGGGATGGCGTCGCATTCAGATGAGAGGGCTCATCTGGATTACACGCGAGACGGCGAAATCTTACGGCCGGCCGGAAAAAATCCTGAAAATTCCGTCGACGGGGATGGGCTTGTCGCCGGTTAGTGGCTGATTGTGAGCATGATGTGTTCGAATGCGGAAGCGCGAAATTTTTCGCCGCAGATCAGGACGAAGCGCTGGCGTAGCGGCGGAGGCCGGCGTGGAAGACGATGATGGCGACGACGAGCCAGAACAGGGTGGCGCCGGTCAGCCAGACGGCGTGGAGCGCGTCGAAGCCGTCGATGAGCGCCCGGGCTGGAAAGTTGCTCACGATCGTGACCGGCAGGAGGTAGACGAAGACGATGTTGGCGACGCCGCGGAGCGCTTCGCGGGGGAGGCGGGAAAATTCGCTAAGGCCGAAGTAGCCGCCCTCGATGCCCTTCGCGCTCTGGAGCCAAAAAACCAGCGAGATGATCGTGAGCAGCGTGGCGTAGTGGAGGACGAGTCCGCAGATCACGAAGAGCGCGTAGGTGGCGATCTGCGCGGCGGAAGGATCGAGGCCGAGCTTGTGCACGGCGTAGACGATGACGGCGAGGGCGACGGGGACGTTGACGAGGCCGTCGAGGTCGAACTTGCGGGTCGAGACCATGAACAGCGGGGAGCCGGGCTGGGCCAGGAAGAAGTCGAAGTGCCCGCTGCGGACGTTGCGGCCCATCTCGAAGAGGTTGCTCCAGAAGAAGGCCATGAGCAGGCGTTGGACCAGGAGCGTGGTGCCGACGAGCAGGAGCATCTCGTATTTGGACCAGCCGGCGATGCTGTCGGTGTGGTTGTAGACGACGCCGACGAGGAGGACGTTGACGCTCATCCAGAAGAGCTCGACCAGCGCCCACATGATGAAGTCGCCGCGGAACATCATCGCGCGGACCAGCGAGTAGCGGATGCTGGCGAACCAGATGCGGGCGTAGCGCGTGGTGGTGGCGATCATCGGAACGGGGACGAGAGATGAAGACGGTTCTGAATTTAACCGCTAAGGAAGCGGGGCAATGCCCGCTTCTTGGAGGATGCGCATCGGCGGCGGCGCCGATGCGGCGGGGTTCGATGGGCGGCTAATAGCCGCTGGAATTTTATTGGCGTCCATTCGTGTTTATCAGCGGTTCTAAAGGTTTGTGGTCAGCCTCCGACGGCGGTGTGGCGGCGGAGGCCGCGGCGCCAGAGCGCGGTGGCGACGCCGAGCAGGAGGAGGGTCCAACCGAGCTGGATGGCGAGGCCCTGGAGGGCGACGCCGAGGTCGGAGATCCGGCCGGTGATCAACGCGGCGGGGAAATACATCTGGTAGTAATAGGGCAGCCAGCGGGAAATCTCGTAGAACCAGGCCGGCATGAGATCCAAGGGGAAGATCTGCCCGCCGAGCACCGCCTCGATGGCGAGGGAGAGGATGATGAAGGACTGGATCTCCAGGAACCAGAAGGTCAGCATGCCGAAGCAGTAGGCGATGGTGAACTGGATGAGCGCGGAGAGGAAAAGCGCGGGGATGGCGACGAGGTAGAGCGGCCAGTGTTCGGAGCCCGGAAGCGCGAGCTGCGGCCAGATGAGCGGGAGCGCGAGGACGACGGGCAGGAGGGCGAGTCCGCCCATCACGAGGCGGGCGGAGAAATAGAGGCTGAGGCGGTAGCCGAGATAGTTGATCGGCTTGGTGAGGAACTGGTTGATGAGACCGTTGCGGATTTCCTCGGAAATCTCGTAGTCGTCGTTCGCGGCGCTGAGGAAGAACTGGAGGACGAGCAGGAGCGTGAAGTAGGCGAGCGTGGCGGAAAGCGGGAAGCCGCCGATGTCCTGCTTTCCTGAATACGCCGCGCCCCAGAGGATGAAGACGTAGACGAGGTGGAGCAGGGAGAACGCCGCGCGGATGGCGAAGTTCCACCGGTAGACGAGGTTCGTCTGGAGGCCGGTGAGGAAGACCTGGCGGTATTTGGCGAGGGCGGACACGGGCGGACGAAAGATCGACGGAGCGATGGAAAACAGGGCGACGGAGGGCGGCGCCGGAACGGAGCCGGCAAGCGATGCGTTTCCGGCGCGTTGGCAAACGCCGGGGGGGGGGCGCGAGCGCGCGGCCTACTTGCCGAGGTGGAAGCGCTCGATGACCTCCTTGGCGAGGGCGCGGTAGGCGGAGGAGCCGGGGGAGCTGTTGTCGTAGGCGAAGATCGTCTTGCCGAAGCTGGGGGCCTCGCTGAGGCGAATCGTGCGGGGGATGACCGTCTTGAAGATCTGGTCGGGCAGGTGCTTTTTGACCTCCTCGACGACTTGGCGGGAGAGGTTGGTGCGCATGTCGAACATCGTCATGACGACGCCGCCGAGGGTGAGCTTCGGGTTGAGCGCGCCCTTGATGCGCTCCAGGTTGCGCAGGATGGCGCCGAGGCCCTCGAGGGCCATGTATTCGCATTGGAGGGCGATGAGGAGGTGGTCGGCGGCGCTGAGGCTGTTCATCGAGAGCATGCCCATGGACGGCGGGCAATCGATGACGACGGCGCCGAAGCGGCCGGAGGCGCGGACGGGTTCGAGAATGGCGCGCAGGCGGCCGAGGTAGTTTTCGGTGCCGGCGAGCTCGATCTCGAGGGCGCCGAGATCCTCCTCGCTGGGGATGAGGGCGAGGCGGTCGACGGGCGTCGGGGTGATCATCTCCAAAGCGGTGCCCTCGCCGCGAAGCGGTCCGTAGAGGGAGCGACCCTCCTGTTTCTCGACGCCGACGGCGGAGGTGGCGTTGGCCTGGGGGTCGAGATCGACGAGCAGGGTATGGATCTTCTTCTCGGCGAGCGCGGCGGCGAGATTGACGGCGGTCGTGGTCTTGCCGACGCCTCCCTTCTGGTTGGCGATGGTGAAAACGGTGGTGGGCATTTTGGCGGGAATGACGAATGACGAATGCCTAATGTCGAATGGGCAAGCGCGGCGGGGTCGGGATTAGGGCGAAAACGAAAGCGCCCGCCGGCTTGGGAGAGCGCGGCGGGCGGGCGGGAAATTGGAGGCGCGAGCCGGAATCGAACCGGCGGTAGAGCTTTTGCAGAGCTCGGCCTTACCACTTGGCGATCGCGCCGTCTGAACTGACGGGACGCGGAACTTGTTAAAGCGGGGCGGACCGCGCAAGTCCCGAGTTTGTCCGCGTGCAAGTCCCCGGGTTTCAAGTCCGGGACAATGGGCCTCGCCGTGTTCAGGTCCGCGTTTGTCTGATTGAAAACACCGGGCTTTGGGCTGTCAGCGGGGGCGCGGCGCGTTTTTAAGCAAGGGATGGTTTTGCGCTCCCTCATTTCGCGGCTCCGACGAGGATGAAAAAGAAGGTCGATCTTTTCCTGTGCGGCCTGGCCGTCGCGGCCGGGCTGGCGTTTATGTTTCCCGGGCCGGGCGCAAAAGGAGGATGGATGCAGCCCGACTTGCTGACAAAGGCGGGCGTCGCGCTGATTTTTTTCCTGAACGGGGCGGGCCTGTCTTTCGCGGCGATGCGCGCGGGAGCGCTGCGCTGGCGGCTGCACGGAGTGGTGCAGGCCTGCACTTTCCTGGTGTTTCCCGTGATCGGGTTCGCCGCGTTTTTTCTGCTGAACCGATTGGCGCCGGGGGATCTCGGGCTGGGGTTTTTCTACCTCTGCGCGCTGCCTTCGACGGTGTCCTCCTCGGTCGCGCTGACCGCGGCGGCGAAAGGGAACGTGCCCGCGGCGGTGTTCAACGCGACGCTCTCGAGTTTGATCGGAGTGGTGCTCACGCCGTTGTGGGTGGGCGTGGTGCTAAAGACCTCGGGGGATGCGTTGCCCCTGGGGGAAGTGCTGCTGGATTTGCTGGTCTGGCTCGTGCTGCCCTTGGTGGCCGGTCAATTGAGCCGCCCTCTGACGGGGGCCTGGATCGCCGCGCACAAGGCGCTCGTCGCGAGAATCGACCGCGGGACGATTCTGATTCTGGTCTATACCTCGTTCTGCGATTCGGTGGCGGGCGGCGTGTGGTCCGGTCAGGGCTGGCAAGCGCTGCTCTGGACCTTGGTCGGCACGACCGTGATTTTTTTTGCCGTGATGCGGATCTCGGACGCGGTCAGCCGGCGTCTGGGTTTTTCGGAGGAGGATCGGATCGCCGCGGTGTTTTGCGGCTCCAAGAAGACCCTGGCTTCGGGCGTTCCGATGGCGCAGTTGATCTTCGGAGCGCACCCGAGCATGGGCCTGATCTTGCTGCCGCTGATGATCTATCACCCGCTTCAGCTCATTATCTGCAGCGTGCTGGCGGGGCGTTGGGCGAAGCGCCCTATGGCCGGAGCGTGAGGCCGGCGCGGCTCGGAGCGGCGGAGGCTTAATGAATGATATTTGCGCCGGGTAATTACCCAGCATAAGGGGCTAGCACTTCGGCTCGTTATAGGGAAATCTCTCCACGCTCTAAAAAGCCCCACATGCTTTCGCTTCCCAGGAAACAACCCGCTTCGGGGCCCGCGCCCTCCGCCGGAACGGTCGCTCCGTTCGGCGGCGCCGCGCCGTTTCCGCTCGTGGTGTTGCCGGGGGGCGCGACCAATGCGCCGGAGAAGCCGCCGGGCCGCGAGGTGTTCGACGCCTACGTGCGGCGCGAGGCGCGTTCCGGGGTGGCTCCTCGCATGGCCCTTGTGCAAGCCCTCGCCGGAAAAGAGTCTCCGTGGACCGGGCCGGCTGAGGTCGCATCCACGAGCGTCGCATCCGCGAGTCCGACGCTCGCGAAACGCAAGGCGATGACCGTGGCCCCGGAACCGCAGTCCGCGCCGGTTTCGAAAACCGCCGCCACCGCGCCCGTGCCCGCCCAGCCCGCCGCCCCCGCCGCGTTGGCGACATCGGCGCCGACGCCCTCGCCGGCAAAGGCGAAGCTGCGGATCGCGACGCGGGCGAGCACGCCGCCGTTCGTCATGGCGTCGAGCACTCCGGAGGGAGCGGCGAGCGCGCCGATGCCGGAGTCTCCGCTTTCGCCGCTCGTGCCCTCCTCGCCGTTGGCCCCGGTGCCTTCGTGGAACGAGTCCGACATGGGATCGCCGATGTTGCCGATCCCCGAGCCCAAAGTGGTTCTTTCCGCGGTCGCGGCGACGCCTCCTCGCCCCGAGGCCGGGACGCGAGCAGCTTGGCCGGTGCAGCCGCCCGGGCTTCGCGTGGCTCCAATCCCCGTCGCACCGTCGGGCGCGCAGGCGTTTTTGCCGGCGCAGGGAGCACCCCGGAAGCGGTCCATGTGGCCGGCCGTGGCTGTTCTGCTGTTGATCGCGACCTTGCTTGGCGCCGGTGAATGGTGGCGGCGAAACGCGGGCGGGAAAACGGACGGCAATGTGATCGTTTCCGTGCCCGTCGCTTCGTCGGCCTCGGCCACGCCTGCGGCGGTGGAGCCGGTCGCCAAGGAACCGTCCGAGGCGTTTCGCATCTGGGCGAGAAATTCCCGGATCAGCGGCGTGCGGGAGAGCGAGACTGGGCAGGTGAGGGCCTTGGTGAACGGCCGGCTCTTTTTGGACGGCGACCTGGTGGACGCCGCGCTCGGGCTGCGTCTGGTCGGACATAGCAAAACCGAGCGACGCTTGATTTTCGAGGATAGCGGCGGAGCCCGCCTGGAAGTCGCTTATTGATCGGACTCGGTGCGATTGGGCGAACGGCCGGTTGCGCTCCTTTTGAG
>CBINJQ010000168.1:0-9079 GCA_966251015.1 uncultured Akkermansia sp.
CGTCGACTCTCTTCGTTTTAGGTTTCGCGGACGCCCTCAAGCCGCGCGCGTCGCGCCCACCCGCGCCTTCGCCTGCTCGTAAACCGCGAGCAGCGCCGCGAAATCATGCTCTTTGTCCCGGCTCACGATCACGTGGCTGAACTTGTGCTTTTCGCGCAGCTCCACCTCGGCCGTCTGCATGCGATGCGCGATCTCCGCCTCGCTCTCGCCACGCCCGCCGAGCCGGGCGCGCAGCTCGGGGATCGGCACGTCGATAAACACGTCCGTGAAATGCCGCGCCAGCACCGGATTGCCCGCCGCCGCGCGCCGGAAGTTGTCCACGCCTTGCACGTCGACGTTCATCACGAGACTCCGCCCCGCCGCCAGCGGATCGATCACCGACGAGGCCAGGGTGCCGTAGCGGTTCTTCTTGTGGACCCAGGCCCACTCCAGGAACGCGCCCGCCATGACCTTCTGGTCAAACTGCTCCGGGGTGAAGAAGTGGTAATGAACACCGTTCACCTCGCCCGGCCGGGGATCGCGGGTGGTGCTCGTGATGACCCGCGTGAAACCGGGGATCTCGGCGACCATGCGTTCGCACAGCGTGGTTTTTCCGGAACCGGCGGGACCGGCGAGAACGAGCAAAACGGGCGTCGAAGAAGTGCCTGCGGACATGGCGGTGGACTGGAGGAAAACGGACCCCGTTCAGAGGAGAAACGCCGTGGCGGCCACTCCCGCGCCCGCGACGGAGAACACCGCGCCGACGACCCTTGCCCGTCCCGGCACGCGATGCAGCCATGTGATCGCGTCGCGCATGCGCCACGGCTGGGCGCCCAGCCAGAGCGCGGCGGTCAGCGCGAGGTAGACCGCGACCTTGTAAACCAGCGCGACGCCATAGGAACCGTAGCCCGCATACAGCAGCGGCCCGGCCGCCAGGAGGATCAAGGCCGCCAACCCGCGCACGGCGAGAAACTCCGCGACGTAGAAAAACGAGAGCAGCGCCACCAACGCGAAGCCGATGAAAAGCGCGTTTCGATACTGCCCGAAGTCCGCTTCCGAAAGCACCGCCACACGGGTGAGGAACCACACCGCCGCTCCGCCGAAGAGAACGTAGGACGCCGTCTTCGAACGCGGAAACGCCTTCAGCGCCGAGCGCAGCGCCGAGGTGTCGGCGACGAGTGCGAGCCCGAGGACAAAGAAGGCGATGCCGACAAAGAGGATGGCGTTGAAGAGCGACATGGAGCGGGAAATTTTTCGCGGGCGGACGGTTTGCGTCCTCAGACTTCGCCGAGCACCAGCTCGCCGTAAAGCGTGCTCACGCTGGCCCGCGTGATCATCAAGGGCACGAGCTGGCCGACCAGACGCGGGTTCGCGTCGAACACGCACACGCGGTTGCCCGGGGTCCGGCCCGTGAAACGCTCGCCGGTCTTGTCCGGCCCCTCGACCAGCACTTCTTCAACCGTGCCCACCAAGGTCGCCGTGCGCCGCTCCGAGTTGCGCTTCAACACGTCGAGCAGCTCCTGGTTGCGACGCTCCTTCACCTCGTCCGGGATCTGGTCGCCCAGCTCCGCCGCCGGCGTGCCGGTGCGAATCGAGTATTTGAAGATGTAGGCCATGTCGTAGTCGCAGGCCTCGAACAGCTCCTTCGTCTGGAGAAACTCCTCCTCCGTCTCGCCGGGGAAGCCGACGATCACGTCCGTCGAGAAATACATGCCCGGCCGCGAGGCGCGCAGCGCGTCCACGATCTCCTTGTAACGCTCGCGCGAATACGGGCGGTTCATCGCCTTCAGGATGCGGTTGCTTCCGCTCTGCAACGGCAGGTGGACGTAGGGGCACAGTTTCGGCAGCCGCGCGTAGGCGTCGACGAGGTCCTGCTTGAAGCCGCGCGGATGCGGCGAGGTGAAGCGGATGCGCGCGATGCCGTCGATCGCGTGGATCTTCTCGATCAACTGCACGAAGGGCGAGACGCCGTCGGTGTGGGTGTAGTCGCGTCGCCCGTAGGAGGTGACGATCTGCCCGAGCAGCGTGATCTCCCGCACGCCGCGCGCCGCCAGCGCCCGGCACTCCGCCACGATGTCCTCCATCGGCCGCGACCGCTCGTCGCCGCGGGTCTTCGGCACGATGCAGAACGCGCAGTCCATGTTGCAGCCCTGCTGGATCGACACGAAGGCCGAGACCTGCGGGGTCGCGTCCGCGCCGTTCCCCTCCGCGTCGGGTTCCAGATGGTCGCGGATCGTGTTCTGCGAGCCCTCCTCCTCCGCGATGTCGACGATGCTGGCGCCGATCGGCAACCCCGCCTCGCGCGCCGCCCGGATGTTGTCCAAGTAACCCGGCACCTGGTGGAACTTTTGCGTGCCGATGACGAGGTCCACGTCCGGCAGGCGTTCGAGAATCTCCGAGCCGCGGTTCTGCGCCATGCAACCCAGGATACCGAGGACGAAGTCGGGATTGCGCTTCTTGCGCTGGGCGGCGTAACCCGCCTTGCCCAAGGCCTTTTGCTCGGCCGCGTCGCGCACCGAGCAGGTGTTCAAAAGCATGATGTCGCACTCGTCCTCGCTCTGGACGATACGATAGCCCCGGCCGCGCAGCATCGCCGCGACAGCCTCGCTGTCGCGCTCGTTCATCTGGCAACCGTAGGTCTTGATGTAGACGCGGTTCATTCGGTGAACGGGAACCCATGCGGAACCTTTCGCCGCTCCGCAACCCCCGGTTTGCGCCGGGAGTGGAATCCCCGACGGCCCCGACTGAAGGCCGCCCAGTTCCCGCCGCGACCTCGACCGGGCAATATCTTCGTTCCGCCACGACCTCGTCCAAGCGCCGCGCAGGCCGCGTCGCTTCTTCCAGCTCGGAAATGACGCCGCGCCATGCACTCCCGCGATACCCACATGACGGTCGCCGGGATTTTTTTGTGCCTTGCCTTGGACGCGATGCCATCCCCGCTCCAGGCGGAAACAGGCGCCATCCTCTGCGCCGTCACCTTCTCACCGCCGGGCAAACCCGTTCCCGCCCGGCATCCTTCCCCGGAAATCCCGGAAATCGCGCCCGCCCTCGGCAACGCCGGCAGGCTACACACCCTCGCCCAGTCGCTTTGGGGCGATCCGGCGCCTGACGCTCCGGCCGCCCAACACGAACTGCTTCCGCCGGAGGAATTCGCCACGCTCGTTCAACGTCTCTGCTCCGTCGGGCAATCCGGCGACCTCGACGAGCTGGCCGCCTTCGCCCCCGCCGCCCGCCGGGCCGTGGCGTCGCTCCGCGCCCGGCCGGGTTCGGAGGACTACGCAGTCTGGCTCCAAAACCGGCTCGACGAGGCCGAGGCCGCGGACGCCGCGCGAAAACGCCCGGCGCCGATGTTCGTCCCGCCCCCGCCTCCACCCGCGCCGCGGGTCCATGTGCCCTACTACGAGCTCTGGCTGGAACGCGTCGCCGAACGTCCCCGTCCGAGCCGGGCCGACGAATATCTTCCCCGTCTCCGGGCCGCCTTCGCGGCCGAGGGCATTCCGCCCGAGCTGGTCTGGATCGCCGAAACCGAAAGCGCCTTCGATCCCCGCGCCCGCGGCACCTCCGGCGAACGCGGGCTGTTCCAGCTCATGCCCGACACCGCCCGAGGACTCGGCCTGCGACCCGAGGAACGCGTCCAACCGGTGCGCAGCGCCCGCGCCGCGGCCTCGTATCTGCGCCACCTGCACGACCGTTTCGGCGACTGGCCACTCGCCCTCGCCGCCTACAACGCCGGCGAAAGCCGCGTCGCCCTCGAACTCAGGCGCCGCGACGCCGACACCTTCGCGGCCATCGCCCGCCACCTCCCGGTCGTGACCCGTTTCTACGTCCCCCGCGTCCTCGCCACGATCAAGGTCCGCGAAGGCGTCGATCCGGCGGACCTCCGCGCGCCGGAGCGGCAATCGTAGCATCCTCTTCGCGCCTGGAGGGCGGGCCTCCGTGCCCGCCGTTTTACCTCCGCCGGACCGGACGGAGCCGGTCCCTCCACGAATCTACCTCACCGCTCCGCCACCGCCAGTTGCCCGCAGCCGGCGGCGATGTCGATGCCTCGTCGCTGGCGCACCGTGCAGGGGATGCCATACGCGGCCAGCACGTCCTGGAACCCGCGCGCCCCCGCCGGCCGGGTGGGCCGGCCGTCGTATCCAAAAGTCGGATTCAACGGGATCAGGTTCACCTGCGCCGGGATGTCCTTCAGCAAGGCCCCCACGGCGTGCGCGTGCTCCGCGCCGTCGTTCTTCCCCTCGATCAGCGTCCACTCGAAAAAGATCCGCCGTCCGAGCGTCGTCGTGTATTCGCGGCACGCGTCCATCAGCTCGTCGAGTTTCCACTTCCGCGCCGCCGGGACCAGCGCGGCCCGCTCCTCCTGGGTGGCGCCGTGCAGCGACACCGCCAGATGCACGGGACGCCGCTCCGCCGCGAGCCTGCGGATGCCCGGCACCACGCCCACCGTCGAAACCGAGATTTTTTGCGCGCCCAGCGCGAGCCCCGCCGAATCACGGAGGATGTCGATCGCCTGCATGACGGCGTCGTAATTGTGCAGCGGCTCGCCCATGCCCATGAACACGATGTTGCGCAGCCGCTCGTGCCGGTGATGCGGCGAGGCGTGGTCGGGCTCGGCCAGCGCGGGCGTCGCGCCGCCGACCTGCGGATCGGACCCCGCCGTCGTGCGCAACACCTGGTCCACGTGGAGCGCCTGCGCGACGATCTCCGCCGCCGTGAGATGGCGCGTGTAGCCCATCTGCCCCGTCGCGCAAAACACGCAGCCCATCGCGCAGCCGACCTGCGAGCTCACGCAGGCCGTCGTGCGCCCGCTGTAACGCATCAGCACCGTCTCGATCCGGTGCGCGTCCTTCAGACCGAGGAGATATTTCCGCGTGAACCCGTCCGACGAATGGGTCTCGCGCGCCACGGCCGGAAAATCGAAATCGCACTCGGCGAACACGCGGTCGAGAAACCGCGCCGGCATCTGATCGTGCGGCGTGAATTCCGAAGGCGAGCGCCGGCCCTGGAGATACAGCTCGTTCCAGAGCGACGCCGCGTGCACGCGCGCGAAGCCCCACTCCACCGCGCGCTCCGTCAGCTCGGCGCGCGTGAGCCCGAGCAGGTGCGGTCGTTCTTTCGGGTTGCGAATGGCTTCGGACATGGCGGCGACGCGTGCTTCGGTTTGATTTCCCCGGCCAATCACTCGATGCGCCCTTCGTCGAAGTCGATCAGGTCCGGCACGCTGATGATTTGCCCGATGCGGTCGGCGCATCCCATCGCGGTCAACGCCTCGGCGAGAAACTTGCGGCCTTCCTCGCTCATGCCCTTTTGCACCAGCTCGCGGTTCCACTTTTGCGCGCGCACGTCCGGCGGCAGGATGGCTTTTAGCTTTTCCTCCACTTCCGTTTCACCGGCGCTCTCGTGCACGATCTTCTCCACCGCGTTCGGATCGATGCCGAGGTGCATCGACAGGAAACGGTCGAGCCCGCGCTTGTAGTTCTTCGCGTAACTCTTCGGCAAGGACCCGTGCTCCTTGGTGTAGCGGCACTTCGCGAGGAAACGCGGCAGGTAAAGCAGACCCGTCGCCGGGTGCGGCAGGTAGGGCGAGGGCAGGCAGGTCAACACCTCGCCGGTGGAGCCGGGAATGGGTTTGGAGAGCATCGCGAAAAGTCGGTCACTCAGGCGCTCCTCGCCTTGCGGAGCAAGCGCGCGCATCTATCCCTCTCCGCCATGCCTTCTTCCCCCCGTTTCGCTCTTCTGGCTTCCCTCGCCGCGCTGGCCTGCGCGTCCGACGCCCTCGCGCAACAGCTGCCGAAAGACTCCGCCAAGCTCTACGCCCAGCTCTGCTCCGCCTGCCATGGCCAGAAGCTCGAAGGCGGCGCCGGCGGCAGCCTGATCGACGGCGTCTGGAAACACGGCGACGGAGGCGACGCGTTTCTCGCGCAAATGATCGCCGCCGGCAAAACCGAGGTCGGCATGCCGCCGTTCGGCGAGGTGCTCGACGCCCCCCGTATCCGCGCGCTCAGCGTTTTCATCCGCGAGGCCGAGATCCGCGCCAAGGAGCGCGGCACCGAATACGCCAGGCCCGCCGGGAACCAGATCGTGAAGAGCGAGGTCGCCACGTTCCGCGTCGAGACCGTCGTCGCCGGGCTTAATATCCCGTGGTCGATCGCGTTTATCCCCGGCACGCGGGACATCCTCGTGGCCGAGCGCGACGGACGCGTCGTGGTTGTTCGCGAGGGCACGCGCCTGCCGGAGCCCGTCGCCGACACGCCGAGGGTCCAGGCGCAGGGCCAGGGCGGGTTGATGATCATCGCCCCCCACCCCGACTACGCCAAACCGGACAACGGCTGGATCTACCTCGCCTTCAGCGACCCCGGCGAAGGCGGCACCGCCATGACCGCCGTCGTCCGCGGCCGGATCCGCGACGGCAAATGGATCGACCAGGAGGACGTCTATCGCGCCCCGAAACACCTCTACAAACGCGGCGGCGTCCACTTCGGCACGCGCCTCGTGTTCGACCAAGGCTTTCTCTTTTTCGGCATCGGCGAACGCGGCTCGCAGGACGACGCCCAGGACCTGACGCGCCCGAACGGAAAGATCCACCGCGTTCACGACAACGGCCGGGTGCCCGCGGACAATCCTTTCGTCGGGACGCCCGGCGCCCTGCCCACCATCTGGAGCTACGGCCACCGCAACCCGCAGGGCCTCGCCGCCCGTCCAGGCACCACCGGCGACTCCCTTCAGCTCTGGGAAACCGAGCACGGCCCGCGCGGCGGCGACGAACTCAACCTCATCAAGCGCGGCGCCAACTTCGGCTGGCCGCTCATCACCTACGGGATGAACTACAACGGCACGCCGATCAGCGCCGAGACCGCGCGCGAAGGCCTCGAACAACCCGTCCTCCACTGGACGCCGTCCACCGCCACGTGCGGGCTCGCCTTCTACGACGGCGACCGCATCCCCGAGTGGAAGGGCAACCTCTTCGCCGGCTCGCTCGCCCAAGAGGAGCTCCGCCGCATCGTCCTCGAGGGCGACAAGGTGAAATCGCAGGAGGTGCTCTTCCGCGGCATAGGTCGTATACGCGCCGTGCAGATGGGCCCCGACGGGCTGCTCTACGCGACCCTCGAAGGCCCCGGCCGCGTGGTCCGCCTCGTGCCCGCGTCGCCCGAGTGATCCGCAAATCCGAAGCGCCGCACACCACGGGCGGAGCGACCGCCCGTCCACCGAAATCCCGGAGCGTCGGGCGCGTCGCATAGTATCCCAGGTCCCGACGGGAGAATCCTGTCGGGACCTGGGCGAGCGGTCCCGCGAACCGTTGGGACGTTCGCCCCATGGCGAGGGGTGCCGGGCGGGGCTATGTTGTGAACACCGTGCGAGGCGCGCCCTGCCGGGAATGCGACCCCGCCCAACAAAACCCGGGACGCTCACACCGTCCCCAGCCCGACATCATCATGAAAACAGAACATCTCATCTCGTTGATCGCGGTCGGCACCATCCTGCCTCTGGCGGCGTGGGGTGACGACACCACCCGCTACAGCATCCAACGCGAGGCCTACGACCCGCGGCCCAGTGAGACGCGCAGCGGACCGCCCACCGCACGAATGAACGACACACACGACCGGACCGCGGATCCGTCACGCCGCTCCGACCTGGACGAACCGCACAGCCCGCACACGTCCCCGCACATGGCGCACACCTCGTCGGCCGCTTCCGGCGCGGCGGCCGTGTCGACCGCGGGGATAGAGCGGCTCGACGAGGACCAGATGGAGCAACGCCTCACCGCGAGCGAGCTTATCGGCACCCGCGTGGTGGATCGCGACGGCCGGGAAATCGGCAAGGTAAAGGACATCGGCCTGACCGCGCTCGCCCCGCAGCTCGCTCCGCAGGAGAAGGACGGCCGGGTGGCCGTCGCTCACAGCCGCTCCGACGGCACCGGCGCCTCCTCGACCTCGGGCCTCTCCCAGCCTTGGAGCCAGGCCTCCGGCGACGCCAAGGAGGCGCGCGTGTTCATCCGTCCCTCCCGCTCGCTCGACGCGGGCGACGCGCTCGTGGCGATCCCCGCCGCGCAGCTTCGTCGTGAGGGGGACTCCCTTCGCGTCGATCTCTCGCGCGACGAGCTGAAGTCGCTGGTCGGAGAACAGGAAATAGAACGCGTGTCCTATACGCCGTGACGCGTGCCGCGACCCGCGGACAACGCAAGGTCACGAAAAGAACCGGCCTCGGCCGGTTCTTTTTTTGCGAGTTTTCCGGATGGAAAAACGCTCCGGCTCCACGCCGGTCGGCCCCGTTCGGAGCTTCAGAGTCCCAGCGCCTTCTGTCTGTAGTGTTCGTCGGGCCGCCCCGCGATGCGCTCCACCTGCGCGGGCGCGAGGAAGACAGGTTCGGCGCCGCCCGAGGCGGCCGCCGCGCCGACGAAGATCTCGGCGGCCTTCGCCGCCATCAGCGTGGCGGCGAGCACCGCCTCCGGCGTGGCGCCGAGGGCGATCAACCCGTGGTTCTCCAGCAGAACGACGCGCGGCGGACGGGACAGGCGCCGAATGTAGTCCTCCGTCGAATACTTGATCGCCTGGGACAGCTTCAGGCCGGGATCGGCGTAGGGGACGAACACGCTCTCCACTCCGCAGCACACGATCTCGTCGGGGAACAGGCGACGGCGCGCAAAGGTGCGCGCATGCCTCGAACACAGAAGCTGGTTGACCGCGATCGGGTGCGTGTGGCCGACGAAGTTCACGCCGGGCAGGGTGAGCAGATACGCGTGAAAGATCGCCTCGACCGAAGGTTTTTTCATCTCGGCCGAAACACGGGCGGCGAAGAGCGCATCGTCGACGGCGGCGTCGCTCATGCTCTCCGCGGCGAGAAGAGGAAGGAGTCCGTCAAAGCGACAGGTCGCGGTGCCGGCGGCGGAGAGAGTCGCGAGGTTGGAACCGGAGGCCTTCACGGTGAACGTCCCGGCGTCGTGCCGCATGGAGGTGTTTCCCTCGCCGAGGATCGCGAGCCGGCGCTCTTCGCGGCCGAGCTGGTGGGAGAGGTTGAGGAGCGGGTCGAGAGACATGGGGAAATTCGCGACGTGATTTTTAGCCACGGAGGACACGGAGCGCGGACACGGAGAGCACAGAGT
>CBINJQ010000169.1:0-9066 GCA_966251015.1 uncultured Akkermansia sp.
AAAAGGAGCCCGCACTCCACCGCGCCGCCCCCCTTGCCGCCAGCCGATTCGCCGCTCAAGGTGTCCGGCTCGCCTCGCCCTCCATGCCGACGCTTCCTTACGCCGCCTCCCGCTTCCAAACGATCCGCCGACGCACCCGCGAAGTCGCGATCGGCCCCGTCCGCGTCGGCGGCGCCAACCCCGTGCGCGTCCAGTCGATGACCACCAGCGACACCCAGGACGTCGACGCCACCGTCCGCCAAGCCATCGCCCTCGCCGAGGTCGGCTGCGAGATCGTCCGCGTCACCGCCCCCAACGTCCAGGCCGCCCGCTGCCTGAAGCCCATCCGCGAAAAACTCGCCGCCGCCGGCTTCGCCCACATCCCCCTCGTCGCCGACATCCACTTCCTCCCCTCCGCCGCCATGGAGGCCGTCGAGCATGTCGAGAAGGTCCGCATCAACCCGGGCAACTACGCCGACAAAAAGAAGTTCGCCGTCCTCGAATACACCGACGCCGCCTACGACGCCGAGCTCGCCCGTATCCACGAAGCGGTGACACCGCTCATCCTCCGCTGCAAGGAACTCGGCCGCGCCCTCCGCATCGGGACCAACCACGGCTCGCTCAGCGACCGCATCATGAACCGCTACGGCGACACGCCCCTCGGCATGGTCGAGAGCGCCCTCGAGTTCCTCCGCATCTGCCGCGGCCACGGCTTCCACGACATCGTCCTCTCGATGAAGGCCTCCAACCCCAAGGTGATGATCCAGGCCTACCGCCTCCTCGTCGCCCGCATGGACCAGGAAGGCATGGACTACCCGCTCCACCTCGGCGTCACCGAGGCCGGCGACGGCGAGGACGGCCGCATCAAGTCCGCCATCGGCATCGGCTCGCTCCTCATGGACGGCCTCGGCGACACCATCCGCGTCTCCCTCACCGAGGACAGCGTCTACGAGGTCCCGGTCGCCCAGGCCCTCGCGAGAAAAGCGATGTCGCACTGGTCGACGCCGCCCGATCCGGCCTCCGCCATTCCGCATTCGTCATTGGACATTCGTCATTCCGCGTCGGCCGCCGACGCGGTCGATCCCTACGTCTACACCAAGCGCGAAATCACCCCGCTCGAGCTTTCGTCCGCCGTCGGACTCGGCGCGGAGCTGCCGCCGCGCGTCGTCACCCGCGTCTCCTCTGTCGCCGCGCTGGGCGAGGCCGCGCAAAAGTTCGCCGCCGCCCGCCTCGCCGACACGCCTGTCGAAGGCCTGCTCGTGCCGATCCGCTCCGCCGCCGATCTCGCCGCACTCAAATCGCCCGCCGCGGTTTTCCCCGTCGGCTCCGTCCCTTTCCTCGAGCTCGCGCCCGAGCTCACGCCCGCCGATCTCGCCGGTTTCAACACCAGCGCGCCCATCACGCTGGTCCGCGCCTTCGGCGCGACGCCCTCCGACGCCGATACGCTCGCCGGCTTCGCGAAGCTCGCGCGCACCAAAAACTGGGCGCTCGCCATCGCCACCACCGCCGCCGCGCTCGCCGATCCCCCCACGCCCCTCGCCGCCACCCTCCGCCAGCTCGGCGACGCGCGCCTGATCTTCACGCTCGACGACTCCGCCACCGCAGCCGCCGGCTCCTCCTCTCCCCACCCGATTGGCCGCTACCGCGCCCTCGCCGAAGCCCTCCGCGCCCTTGGCAGCCGCGCTCCGCTCTGGATTCGCAACACCGCCGCCACGCAGATCGCGCCCGCGCCCGACTTCCTCTCGCGCCTCCTCGACGCCTCGATCCTCACCGGCGCCCTCCTCTGCGACGGCCTCGGCGACCTCGTCAGCGTCGAGACGGAGACCGACCCCGTTCGCGCCCTGAAGTTATCCTACAACATCCTCCAAGGCGCCGGCACGCGCAGCGTGAAGACCGAGTTCGTCGCCTGTCCGAGCTGTGGTCGCACGCTTTTCGATCTCCAAACGACCACGCAACGCATCCGCGCGCGCACCGGCCACCTGAAGGGCGTGAAGATCGCCATCATGGGCTGCATCGTGAACGGCCCGGGCGAGATGGCCGACGCCGACTTCGGCTACGTCGGCGGCGCCCCCGCCAAGATCAATCTCTACGTCGGCAAGCAGTGCGTGCAGTATAACATCCCGCAGGCCGAGGCCGACGACCGCCTCGTCGCCCTCATCAAGGAGCACGGCAAGTGGGTCGAGCCCCCGGCGGCCTAACCAGGTAGCAACAAGGGCGCGACCGCCGCGCGCGCCGCGTCGGAGTGGCGGTTCCTTTTCAGGCTCTCGCGGCGGGCCCGCCCCGCCCCCGGAGCCAAGAACGGCGCCGGTTTAACCACTTGAAATGCCGCCGGCGTTTTAGATGTCGCAACCATCCCCGGGCGCCTCCGATCACGCCCCGCGCAGGCCGGACGCACCGCCGCTCGGATACGCCTCTCCTCCCGCCCCACCCCGCCTCACCGCGTCGGCGCCTTCTTCCCGTAGGCCTCGATCACGATACGTTTCGTCTCCGGCGGCAGCGTGCTCGCCTCGATCCACGCGCGCGCCCCGGGTTCGTCGACGCCGAACCAATGCGCGGCGACGTTGAGCATGTCCTGGCGCTGGCGCGCCTCCTCTTTCACGCCCGCGACCAGCTCCGCGCGCTCGGCGTGGCCCAGGGGAGAATTCAACACCTGCAAGATCCACGCCGTCCCCGCCTCCTCCCGAAGCGCCGCGTCCGGCTGGGCGTCCACCCAGTCGCGCACCTCGGCCGGGTCTTTCCTGAACCAGGGCTCCACCACCGCGCCCCAGTCCTGGTGGTTGTAGCTCTCGGTCGGAGAACGCGTCGCCGCGGCAAGCCACTCGGCGGCCTCCTGCGGCGAACCGCTCGCCCACGCGGCCGCGATCGCGCGCGTGGCGCCGCGCCGTTCCTGCCCCGGCGACACCTGGGCCAGCCGCGCGAGCGCCGCCGCGCGGTCGGTCGCGGCGAGCTGGCCGATCAATTTCGCCTGCACGGCGGCGGTGGCGGCCGGCTCCTGATGCTCGGTCAGCCACGCGAGCGCGGCCTCGGAATCGAGATCAAACCAATCGTTCACCCGGGCGGCGACGATCCGGTTCCGCTCCGCGCCCGGGGGCAGCAAGAGCGCGAGGTCCAGGTTCTCCCACGGTCGGCCCACCGTGTGCGAACCCGCCGCGCGAAGAAGGAGCTTGTTGCGAAGATCCGCATCGAGGCCGTCCAGCCACGTCTTCGTCGCCGCCGGGTCGGACTTTATCCACGCCTGCAACGGCTCGGAAAACAAATCCGCGCGCGACTCCGCGCCCGTCGCCCGCAGCAAGGCGGGAACGAGCCGCGCCGCGTCGACGCGCTCGGACAACGCCGCGAACAAACTCGATGTCCACGTCGCGTCGACGCGGTCCCGCGCAAGCACCCAGCGAAGCGCCTCGTCGGGATCGCGGGCCATCCAGCGGCCGATGTCGTCCGAGAGGTGGAGCAGGTTCAATCCCCCGCCGAGGAGCGTGTCGCCGAGACCCTGCAGGGCGCCCGCCGGATCGCGAGTCGACCAGCCGTCATAGACGCGTCGCGCCGCCTTTTGGAAAAACGCCTCGTCGCCCAGGGCGCGCACGAGCTGCAACGCGCCCCGGGGATCGCGCTCCGCGAGCTGGCCGTAGAACCGCGCCGCCGCGCCCCACTCCCCCGACGCGTCCGACAGCCCGTGCGCCCACGCCAGCGCGCCCGCGAGATCGTCCCGCGCCCAGGCGAGGCCCGCCTGCTCCCGCAGCAAACGGCGCGCCTTGCCGTTCAGCGGCGCGGACTCGGGCAGGCTTCCCGCCCAGAGCGCCGCCGCCGCCGGATCGCGCTCCACCCACACGTCGAACGCCGCCTGAAACGCCTCGCGCGCGCCTTCTCCGCGACGGGCGAGCAGGGTCTCGACCCGCGCGGCGAACCGCTCCGCGGGCCACATCGGCAGGAGCCGGCGCAACGCCCCGAGATCGGCGGGGGTGTTCGCCATCCATGCAACGAGGCGCGCGTCCGCGTCGGCCGGAGCCAGCGGCCGCGGCAGCGACCAGGGCGAGGGAGGCGGCAAGGGCTCGTCCTCGCCGTCGAGCACGACCGACGCGGAATTCGCCCCGGCGGGCGTCAGGAAACTCCGCAGCGCGACACCGCCGAACGCGCCGACCAGAACACCGAGACAGAGGAGGCCGAGTTCCCGTTTCATCGTATGCGCGTATCTCAACGGGCGGTCTCCTTGCGCGCCTCCGCGATCCAGCCCGACGCGATCTCGGGCGCGAGGACGGTCTGCTCCGTCAACCATCGCTCGGCGCTCGCGGGATCCGCGCGCAGCCAGGAATGAACGTGGTTGTAAAGGGCCTGCCGTTGCGCCGAGCCGTCGCGGATGCGCGCGATCTGGTCCGCCGCCTGCGAGGCGGGCAGCCGTTCGGAAAGATTCTGCGCCCACACATACAACGGAATCTGGTCGCGGACGGCGGCGGCCCGGGCCTCCGCCCAGACGAGCGCCGCGTCGGCGTCGCTCTTCGTCCACGTCTCCATGATCGCGCGCGAGACTTCCCACGGCATCTCGTGTTTCGACTCCCGCGCGGCGTCCTGCTCCGCCCACCAGTCGGCCGCCTTCGCCGGGTCCTGCCGCGCCCAGCCCTTGGCGATGGCGTCCACCGCCTGGTCGCGAACCGGGCCGGGCGGCATGGCGGCCCATGTCGCGACCGCCGTGAGCGGTTCGTCCTGCGCGATGGCGCCCAGCGCGGCGGACTCCACGGCCGCGACGATCGCGGGGTCGCCGTGTTTCTTCGCCCAATCGAGCGCGGCCACCGGATCGCGGTCGGCCCAGCCCGAGACCAGCTCGGTCAGGCGGGCGTCGCGCTCCGGGCCCGGCGGCAGGAGGAGCGCGAAAGGCAGGTTCTTCTCCGTGTGGTCGGGAAACGTGATCCGGTTCGCGTCCCCCACGAGGCGGGAGCGGAGCTCCGGGTCCTCGATCCGCTCGACCACGCCGGCCGCCCCTTCCGTGTCGCTCGACCAGCCTTGGGCGAGGAGACCGCTCAGCATCCGATACTTCAGCTCGGGGTCGCCGAGACGCATGACCGCCGCGAGCGACTTTTCGCGGTCGAGATCGCTCGCGAGGCGGGAGGTGAAGCCCTGGGTCCGAAACCGGGCGAGCTTCGGGTGCTCGCCCATCCAGGCCAGCGCCTGGTCCGGGGAGGCTTGCAGCCAGGCCTTCAGCGAATCCGAGAGCTCGTAAACGCTCACGTCGGCGGCGAGCAACCGCGGGGCGAGCGCGCGCAACGCCGCCTCCGGGTCGCGTTTCGCCCACGCGTCGAAAACCGGGCGCAGGGTCGCGGCCGCGGCGCCGCTCCCGCGGGCCTCGGCGAGCGCCGCGGCCCGCGACGGCTCCGTCTCCGCCAGCCACGCGAGCAAACGCGCCGCCACCCCGTCCGGACGCGCCGAATCGGCCTCGCCGAGACCCCAGTTGTAGGCCGGCGCGAACGCGGTCCTCCCCCACGCGAGCGCCGCCCGCTCGCGCGCCCGCGCCCAGACGTCCGCGTCGAGGCGTCGCTTGGCGGCGGCCGGCGTGCCGGTCCAGCGCGCCGCGGCCTCCGCGTCGAGCTCCGCCCAGCGCGCGAAGACCGACGCGAACCAGCGCGGATCGTCCTCGCCGCCGCGCCTCGCGAGCCGCTCGGCGAGATCGGCCGCCTGCTCCGCGTTCGCCACGAGCAAAAGGGCGCGCAAACCCAGCGCCCGCTCCGCGTGGGAAATCTTCGCGGGGTCGAGCGCGCGCCACGAGGCGATGCGGGCCCAGATCTCGTCGGTCGGCGGCGCCTTGTCCAACGACCAGGTCTCGGGCAGCCGCACGGGCGCGCGGGAAGCCGGCGCGACCCGGCCCGGCTCGAACGGAGCGCCCCGGCCCGAAACAAAAGCCCCCGCCCCCACTCCCGCCGCGCACCCGACAAGCACCCCGCCGAGCAGCCACGACCAGGGGCGAGCGGGGGTCTTCATGGTTGGCTAGGTTCGCCAGGAATTCCGCGGCGGCAAGGAGCCTTTGGCTACGGCGGGGCCTCGCCCGGCCGCGCCTTCGCCTCCTCGAGCGCGCGGCAGGTTTTCTCCATGATCACCGTGGCGACCGCCTCGTCCATCATGTCCTCGTGCGCGCAATGCAGCTCCCGCACGGTCAACGTGCCGCGCACATGCCGCTCCCAGTTGTGCGCCGGGGTCGGCTTCAAGCGGTGGAACACGCCGACGTCGTAGCTCGTGCAGCGGAACAGCAGCACGTCGCCGTCGTAAGGCTTGGGTCGATACGCGTGAAACGCGCGGAGGTTGGCCAGGCAGATCTTGTCGCGGTGCGGCAGCAGGCCGCGCATGCGCGGCCCGAGCACGCGGCGCGGAAGCAGGCGGTCGAGAAGCTTCAGCCAGAGCACGCGCTGGACGGGCGTGAGCTCGGGAAACAAAAACTCCCGGAAACGTCCGCGCGCCGCCGTGCGCCAGAAATGGCGCGCGCTCTTTCTCGCCAGATCGCGGACCACCTGCGGCGGGCTCTTTCGCACGATCAGGTCGTCGCACATCGAGTCCCACAGCACCACCCGCTCCACCCCGTAGCCCGACGCTCGGAGTTTGCGCGCCGTCTCGTAGGCGAGGATGCCGCCGAAGGAAAAGCCGCTCAACACGCAGGGTCCCTCCGGATGCACCGCGCGGATCTGGCGCGCCATCTCCTCCGCCAGCGCGTCCACCGTCACGAGCGGTTGCGCGTCGTCGCCCGCGCCGGGATGGGACAGCTCGTCGTAATAGCGACGCCTGCCTTTCAGGACGGCGACACGCGAGGGGCTGAGTTTCTCCACGCCGCCCACGCCGGGAACGTGGAACAAGGGCGCGCCCGGGCCGCTGCCGCACAGGGCCAGACGGTCGCCGCCCATGTCGCGGTCGGGCCATTGCCGCGCGAAGGCCTCCGCGCTCGGGTGCTCGTAGATCGCCTGCATCGACACGCGCCGGCCGAAGGTGCGCTCGATCTCCAGCGCGAGCTGGATGCTCAGCAACGAGTCGCCCCCGTGCTCGAAGAAGCTCTGGTCGGCGCGCAACGAGGGCTCGCCGAGCACGCGGCGCCACAAGGTCAGCAGACGGCTCGTCAGCACCGCGTCCGCGCCGACGCCCGACGGGGGAAGGGTCGGCGCCGCGCCCTCGGCCGCCGCGTCGGCGGCGAAAAGTTCGCCGAGCGCGCGACGGTCCACCTTGCCGTTTCCGTTGAGGGGAAACCGCTCCACGCAACGGATGCGGGAAGGGACCATGTAGTCGGGCAGGACCGAAGCCAGTTGCGCGCGCAGCCCGGCGGAGACCGGCGCGCCACCCGCCTCCGGCACGACGCAGGCGACGAGCTGCCTCGCGACCCCCGACCCGGTCTCGCGCGCGAACACCGTGGCGTCGCGCACGCCGGGCAGCTTGCGCAGCGCCGCCTCGATCTCGCCGGGCTCGATGCGAAAGCCGCGCAACTTGATCTGGTCGTCGACGCGCCCGAGATACTCGATCAGCCCGTCCGGCCGCCAGCGGCAGCGGTCGCCGGTGCGATAGAGGCGCGAGCCCGGGTCGCTGTTAAACGGGTTGGGAATGAATTTTTCCGAGGTCAGCTCGGGACGCCGGAAGTAGCTCGCCGCGAGACCCGCCCCGCCGAGCAGGAGCTCGCCCGCCTCGCCGACCGGCACCGGCGCCAGCTTCTCGTCCACGATGTGGCACTCGGTGTTGTTTATCGGCCGGCCGATGGGGATCGATCCGCCCGCCCACTCCGACGCCGGGCCGACGCGGTAGGTGCAGGCGAAGGTCGTGCACTCGGTGGGGCCGTAGCCGTTGGTGATCGTGACGTGCGGCAGGAGTTTCCGCGCGCGCCGGATGTGTTTGATCGAAAGCGCCTCGCCGCCGGCCAGGACGTGGCGGGCGAAGGCGATCGTCTCGGGCCTATGGTCGATGATCTGGTTGAACAGCCCGGCGGTCAGCCAAAGGCAGGTGACGCGCTGCTCGCGGATCACTTTCTCCAGCTTGGCGAAATCCGGCCGGCGGTCGGGAAAGATCACGCAAGCCGCGCCGTGCAACAGGGCTCCCCACAACTCGAAGACGATCGCGTCGAAGGCCGGCGACGCGAGCACGAGGAAACGCTGGTCCGGCCCGAAGGGCGCGTAGTCCTGCCCGTGAACCAGGCGCACGATCCCGCGATGCGGCACCGCCACGCCCTTGGGCCGCCCGGTCGAGCCGGAGGTGTAGATGACGTAGGCGAGATCGTCCGGGCCAGACACCGTCGGCGGATTATGGTCTTCGTTACGCGCGATCCCCGCCCAGTCCACATCGAGGCAAACCGCGCCCGTCCGCGCCTCCGCCGGCAAGAGCTCCAACAGGTGCCGCTGCGTAAGCACCAGAGACGCGCCAACGTCCGCGAGCATCATCGCGAGGCGCTCCGGCGGCGACGACGCGTCGAGCGGGACGTAGGCGCCGCCGGCTTTGAGGATGCCGAGCTGACCCACGACAAGCTCGATGGACCGCTCCGTGCAGATCGCGACGGGCGTGTTCGCGCCGACGCCTCGTCCGCGCAGGAAATGCGCGAGCTGGTTCGCCCGCCGGTTCAGCTCACGATAGCTCAGAGTCTCGCCCGCCAGGCACACCGCGGGCGCCTCGGGGCGGGCGGCGGCCACCTGCTCGAACAGCCTCGGCACCGACGCGTCCGGCAAGACCCCGACGCGCTTCGTCCAGGCCGGGGGCGGCATGGGCTTCGTCTCATAGTTCGCCACCCCGAGATCAGCCGGCCCCGCATGGGGCGCGACACGCGCGAAAGAAGCTTGGGAGTTCACGCCCCCACTGAGTGGGGGGGCCGCCTTCTTCGCCAACCCAACCGCCCGCCCCCAGCTCGTTTCCGGAAATTACGACGCGATGGCGCGACGTGCGTTTCCGGGGCGCACGCACAGGAGCCCGCCCCGGGCGATCAGGAGCATATCCCCGGGGCGCCGACACGGGGGGGCCGGCCCGCGCCTTTGGGCATCGGGCTACGGCCCCGCGGGTTCCGCGCCCGATCTTCCGAGTCAGGAGCCGCCCTCGGCGGGTGTGAATCCCTTCACCCCCGCGACGCCGCCGACGATCATCAACAAGCAC
>CBINJQ010000170.1:0-9065 GCA_966251015.1 uncultured Akkermansia sp.
TGCGGCGCGGGCGACCACCCCGCCCGCACCTTCAGTCGCGCATCCTCCGTCTTCCACTCCAGCACCTGCACGAAACCGAGCCGCGCCGCCCCCGCCCCCAGCCCGAAGATCGCCGCGGTCAACAAGGCCCGCGTCCGCCAGTTGGAACCCATTTTTCGCCAGAGCTGCAGGGACATTTTCGCGACGTTGAAAACGATTGTCAGAAGCGCCAAGAGCGAAAAGGTTGCCTGAAAATCGGCCGCGCCGGCCGTTCCAACTTCGCTTCTTTCCGCGTTTCCCCGCCCCGTCCCATGCGCATCCTTCGCCCCCTCCTCGTCCTCGGTGCCGCGTGCACGCTTGTCGTTTCCCTCACCGGCCAAACCGTCCGCGTCCTCAGCGTCAGCGGCGAAGCCACCCTCCAGGCTCCCGGCGAAGCCGCCCCGCGCGCGGTGAAAAAAGGCGACACCATCGTCATCGGCACGAAGATCGTCACCGGCGACGGCGCGCGCGTCATCCTCACCCCGCTGCCCGGCGTCAACTCGATCGTCTCGCCCAAGTCCGAGGTGGTCATCGAACGCGTCTCCGTTTCCGCCGCCTCCGGCACGAAGACCGCCGTGCATTCCGCCGTTCTCGATCTGAAGACCGGCGCCGTCACCACCGACCTCAAACGCCAGGAAGGCGTCGAGCTCGACTACGGCGTGCGCACCGCCCGCGGACTCGCCGGCGCGCGCGGCACCACCTACACCGTCGCCATCGACGTCGCCGGCGTCCAGGCGATCATCGTCGCCGACGGCACGATCTCCGTCACCCTCGCCGACGGCCGCGTCGTCAGCCTCGTCCCCGGGCAGATTTCCGTCACCCACACCGATGGCAGCACCCAGGCCGTCACCTCCGCGTCGCAACTCTCCGCCGGGGATCAAGCTCTCGCCGCGGACTGGGTCGAGGCGACGCTCGAAGCCCTCGCCGAAGCCATCGAGCAGGGCGTCGACATCGACCCCGAGGCCCTCGAAGACGCCATCCGCGCCGCCCACGAACTCGGCATCCCCATCGACGCCGACCTCCAGGCCCGCCTCGACGGCGCCCGCGACCTGCTCGTCGAACGACGCCTCCAGGCCCAGCTCGACACCCTCGTCGGCTGGGACCCCGCCAACCCCGACAACCGCGACATCGTCACCGAGATCCAGCAGTCGCAGGAGGAACCGCCCCCGCACCCCGTCGACGACTACGCCCAGGCCCGCGAGGCCTACCGCTCCGGACTCACCGAAGCCCAGCTCGCCGCCTTCGACGCCCTCCCCGAAGACGTCCAGCGCTCGCTCGTCACGATCAACGAATCGTCCTACACTTCCTACGGCCTCGATTCCTACGGCGAAGGCCAGTCCCGCCCCGTCGCCTCCATCCGTTACGCGGGCAAGCTCGGTCCCGTCCAACGCGCCGTCTTCATGGATCGCCCCGAGGAAATCCAGGAGCTCCTCGTCTCGCATCCGTCCGACGCCGGTCTGCGCGACTACGCGCTCACCACGAACGCCCCGGAGTCCTACCCGGACCCCTATCTGGTCAGCTATTTCAAGCTGCTCGGTTCCGGCCAGCGCGGCGCCTTCCGCAACCTCGACGCGGAACGCCAGGGCGCCCTCGCCGAGATCAACGATCCCGGCCTCACCACCTACGCCCTCGCCGCCGGCCGCACCACCGCTCAGCTCGACTACGCCATCGAGCTCCCGACCGAGAACCGTCCGCTCTTCTTCAGCTTCCCGGCCAAGGTCCAGACCGTGCTCGTCGACAACCCCGCCGACACCGCCCTCGGAGCCTTCGCCTACGCCTCCAACGAGCAAGGCGGGAACCTCAACAGCCACGCCTCCATCCTCTACTACGCCGGCCTCGACCCGGCCGACCGCCCCGTCTTCGAGACGCGCCCCCTCGGCCTTCGCGAGACCGCCGCCACGAACGCGGAGTTCGCCGCCCTCCTCCTCGCCCGCGACTCCGGCGGCGCGGTGACCTACTCCGACGCCACCCTCGGACACTACCTCGCCCTGTCCGGCGCCCAGATCCGGCAAGACTACCTCGCCCGTCCCGCCGACATCCGCGATCAACTCGCCTCCGTCGCCAAACCCGGCCTCACCGCCTCCGTCCTCGGCGGCTCCGCCTTCGAGTCGACGCCCACCGACGGCGACCTCCGCCGCAACATCGGCGCCCTCCTCGCCCTCTCCCCCGAAAACCAGATCCTGTTCGAAACCTTCGCCGGCGGCCCCACCTACTCGAAGTTGAGTTCCGCCCCCGGCCCCTACGACTGGAGCGACGCCGCCTGGACCCGCACCCGCAACTCCTTCACCACCCTCTCCTCCGACACGCAGAGCCGCATCGTCAACCTCGGCGCCGCCGAAGGCCTCTTCGATTACAGCGCCTCCTTCATCGAGGCGGCGTTCGCCGACTACGACGCCACGCTTCCTTCCACCACCCGCGCCGCGATCAACGAGGCCGGCTGGGGCCGCTATTTCGCCGACTACTTCGCCCGCGAAGAATTCCGCTCCCTCATCGCCGACGCCGACGACTTCTCCGCCGGACAGCGCGGCGTCATTCGCGAGTTTGGCATCTCTCCCTACGCCTTCTCCCAAATCAACAGCTACCCGGAGGGTTCCGTGCAGGCCGCCATCGAGTCGCCCGCCCGCTACGAAGGCCCCGACCCCAAGGCCAACCTCGCCCACCTCGCCACGCTCTCCGCCGCCGACCGGTCCCTGCTCGCCAAGCTCGCCCCCGGCGACGGCATCCTCCTTCTCCACGGCCAGGGCCATTACGACGAGGGCAGCGAGACCTACGTCTACCCGATCTACGCCGAGCTCATCTCCGACGCGCTCGCCCTCGCGCGCAGCTTCGACGCCACCGAGCTCGACACGATTCGAAACCTCGACCTCGGCCATCAACTCCTCAGCCACGCCGCGCAGGGCACCATCTACGTCGGCGACAGCTCCACCCCGGTGCGCGACCGCTTCGAATACCTCCTCGGCCTCTACTCCGGCCTCGACGCCACGCAGCAGGAACTCGCGCGCGACCTCGGCCTTTTCTCGTCCATCTACCTTGGCGATCTCGACCTCAACCCCGAGTCCCTCGGCTCCGCGCTCAACACCCTCGCGAGCCTCGATCCCAAAACCCGCGACTTCCTCGCCCACGAGCATACCGGAATCCCGCTCTTCGACCTGGCCACCGGCGGCGAGACCTACTCCGTCTACTCGCTGACCGCGATCGACGGCCTTCTCTCCTCCCTTTCCGAGGATCAGTTGACCACCCTCCGCGAGCTTCGCCCCGGCTCCGCCCTTTTCTACGGCACCACCGGCGACGGCGGCCTCATCAGCGCCTCCGACCTCCAGGCCTTCCTTTCGTTCGTCGGCAACGACCTCAGCGCCCGCCAACGCAACATGCTCAACGAGCTCGGAATCACCTCGCACGCCAACGAGCGCAAGGGCCTCTTCCTTTCCGATCACGAGGGTCTCTCCCGCCTGCTTCAGGCCTACTCCGAGCTCGACAAAGACGACGCCGACCCGGACGTCGGCAACCTGATGGTCCACACCCGCCAGCTCGACTCCTACGACGCCTACAACCAGGCGCTCGACGGCCGCAGCTTCTTTTTCCCCTCCGACGACGGCTACGACACGACAAGCTACAACGTGAGCTTCAATTCCCCCGGGGATCTCCACGTCGGCGCCGTCCGCCGCCTCGCGCTCTTCCGCTACGGCTCCGAATACCCCGTGACCTTCGAGGTGCCCGGCGACCGCGAGCACGACATCTACCTCCGCGCCTCCACCCTCATCGACCTGAACGGCATCGCCTTCGCCGAGCGCGCCCGCGCCATCAAGATGGAGGCCGCCACCATCAACCTCGCCAACCTCGACTTCCCCGAGGGCACCGTCGTTTCGCTCAACTCCAAGCTCGGCGGCACGGGAACAAACAACCGTTACCCGAACTTCGACGGCACCTCGATCCCCGGCCGCGTGAACTTCCTCTACAACGTCTCCTACGGCGGCGCGCAAAACATCATGAACAGCGAGGGAACCTTCGACCTCCACTCGCGCGGCAACATCGTCATCGGCACCCTTCAAAATCCCGCCCCCTTCCCCGCCTACACCCCCCCGCAGCAGGCCGGGAGCCTCCTGAACGTGCAATAAACGCAACCCAGCCTCCTTCGCGCCATGCTTCCCGCTTCCCGCTCCTCGCTCCTCTCCGCGCTCCTCCTCGCCGCCCTGCCCGCGACCGCGCAGACCACCAACACCATCATCGACCGCGCCAACCAGGGCGCCCCGACGCCCGCCGCCCCGGCGCCCGGCCTCGATGCCCCTCCCTCCGCGCCCGGCGCCGACACCGACGCCGGCACCCAGCGCGTCGCCGAGCCGCGCCGCCTGCCGCTTCGCTTCAACGCCTCCGTCGACGAACAGCTCTACGTCGCCTCCAACGTTTTCCTCACCGCCAACGACAACCCGGTGAACGACACCGGCGCGCTCGTCTCCACCACCACCGTGGCGCTCGGCGCCGACACGCTTCCCGTGGTCGTGGGCGAGGGACGGCTCGTCTTCTCCGCCGCCATCGTCTGGCAGCGCTTCCTCCACGGCCTCGCCACCTCAGACCAGGCGATCGAGGATCTCGACTTCGACAGCTATTCGCTCCCCCTCGGCGCCACCTACCACTGGGGCCGCGGCTGGGAGGCCGCCGCCAGCCTCTCCGTCGGCTCCCTCTACTCCATCGGCGACGGCCCGTCCCACGAGCTCCTCTACCGCAACCACACCCCCGCGCTCGCCCTGCGCAAGCTCACCCGCCTGTCGGACGGCCTCCTCCTCTCCCTCGGCGGCGGTATCAGCTATTCAGATACGGACGCCAGCCTGCACGGCGTGCCCGCGCCCGCCCTCCTCGGCTACCGCGAGGATCGCAACGACCGCGTCGACGCCAGCCTCTCCGCCGCCCTCTACGCCTTCGAAGGCCCCTGGACGCTTTCCCCCTCCCTCCGCGTCACCCACGGCCATTACCTCCACTGGCAGGAAGCCGGCTTCAACGACCAGGACCGCGACGACCTGACCGCCTCCCTCGGGCTCACCGTGAGCTACGCCTTCGCCGACTGGGGCGTCGCCCGCGCCTTCGCCACCTACGACATCCGCGAATCCTCCGGCGTCGACGTGCCCGGCGCCGATTACGACTACTCGTCCGGCACCGCCGGCATCGGCGCGAGCCTCGCGCTTCGCTTCTGAGTCCGATCCCTTGAGGGACGCCGTCCCCGGCGTCCGCGAAGCGCCACGCCGCCCGCCCCTCCCCTCGATATCCTCCATCGACGCCCCGATGCCCCGACACCGTGGCGAGGAGCCCGCCGCCTTTCCGACCTGCGGAAGCGCCCGCCCCTCCCTGCCCCCTCGGGTCGTAAGTCAAACGTAAGCCGCCTCCAAATCCCCGGCCTCATTATACGGCACCCGCCCTGACGCCGCCGGTCGGAATTTGGTGCAATGACTGAAACCCGTCCTTCTAACACCGGCGCGAAGATCCTTCTTCGCGGAATCCACCTCACCCTCACCGACGCCCTTCGCGACACCCTTCGCGGAAAAGCCGAAAAGCTCCTCCGCCACGCCCCCGACATCGATCGCGTTCGCATCGATCTCGAACACGACACCACGCGAGGCCGGGCCGTCTTCGTGGCCAAGGGCCATGTTGAAATCGGCGGCCCCGATCTGCTCGCCAGCGTCGCCTCCGAGGACGCCTACAAGGCGGTCGATCTCCTGATCGACAAGCTCGACCGCTCGCTTCATCGCCGCGCGGAGCTCTTCAAGGCTCGCCGCCATCGCCATACGCCGCTCCGCGAAATGAGCGCATAAACACCCGCCTCGTGTCTGGCCCCGACCCCTCCGGTCGGGGCCTTTCCATTTCCATGGGCATCCGCTCCCGCAAGCCGCTCCGGCGGACCGCCCTCCGCGGACACGGGAGCCTCCGCCAATTTGCGCAAAGCGCGTCTTTTTTCTCGGCACTCCCCCGGGCCGCGTTTTCCTCCCCGCCGTGGTGCCACTTAAAGTCCTCTTCGTTTCGCCCGAAGCAGAGCCGTTCGTCAAAGTGGGAGGCCTGGCCGACATGGTGGGCTCTCTCCCCAAGGCCCTCGCCGCCCTGGGACACGACGTGCGCGTCGTGTTCCCCGCCTACGGCGGACTTCGCTTGGATTCCGCCTGGCACGCTCTTCCCGATCCGCTCGGCGTCGACGTCGGCTCCGAAGCCCGCTGGGCCCGGACGTGGGAAAGCATGCTCCCCGGCTCGAAGGTTCCCGTCTACGCGCTGGAACACGAGGAGTTCTTCGGACGCCCCGAGGTCTACGCCGGCGCCTGGGGCAACTTCCCCGACAACGATCTCCGCTTCGCCTTTCTCTGCCGCGGCGCCCTCAACCTTTGCCTCCAGCTCGGCTGGATCCCCGACGTCGTCCACGCGCACGACTGGACCACCGGCCTGCTGCCCGTGATGCTCAACACCACGTTGCGCAACACCCCGCTCGGCCAGACCGCCTCGGTCTTCACGATCCACAACCTGGAACACCAGGGCTACTCCGACCGTCGGGTCGTCGACTTCGCCCACCTGCCGCCCTCCGAGTTCCGCCCCGACAGCCTCGAAAGCGTCGGAGCGGTCAACATGATGAAGGCCGGGCTCTACCACTCGACGAAGCTCACCACCGTCAGCCCCACCTACGCCGAGGAGATCAAGACCGCGGCCGGCGGCTTCGGGCTCGACGAGGTCCTTCGTTTCCGGGCCGCCGACCTCGTGGGCATCCTCAACGGCATCGACGCCGCCGCGTGGAATCCGGCGATGGACAAACATCTCCCGCGCCCCTACGACCCGCGCTCGCTCGCCGCGGGCAAGGCCGTCGCCAAGGCCGCGCTGCAGGAGCGTCTCGGCCTGACCGCCGACCCGCACATCGCCGTGTTCGGCGTCGTTTCCCGCTTCGCCAGCCAGAAGGGCCTCGATCTCCTCGCCGAAGCGCTTCCGCACATCCTGCCGCGCATGCACGTGCAATTCGCGCTCCTCGGGGCGGGCGACCCGGGGCTCGAACAAAGCTTCCGCTGGGCCGCCGAGGCCTTCCCCGGCCGCGTCGGAGTGCATGTCGGCTACGACAACTCGCTCGCCCACCTCATCCAGGGAGGATCGGATTTCTTCGTCATGCCCAGCCGCGCCGAGCCCTGCGGTCTCACGCAGATGTATGCCATGCGCTACGGCACCGCGCCCATCGTGCGCTCGACCGGCGGACTCGTCGACACCGTCGCCCAGTTCGCGGAAGGCAAAAGCGACGGCACCGGCTTCCGATTCCAGGACGCCACCGCGCCCGCGCTCTACAACACCATCGGCTGGGCCTGCGCCACCTACTACGACCGGCCCGACGAACTCCACGCCCTGCGCCTCCGCGGCATGGCCCGGGATTTCTCCTGGAACATCAGCGCCCGCAAATACGCCGAGGTCTACGGCTGGGCCGTCGCCTCCCGCCGCGCCCCGGCCGTGATCGCCGCCGCCTCGTAAGCGGCCCGCTCCCGAACGGGCCCCCACCCCGCCGCCGAATCACATGTTTCGGGGTAGGGCGGGACCGCTGGGCCCGCCGCGATCAACAAAGGAGTATCGCAACCTAACCGGCGCGCCCGGCGGTCGCGCCCTCGATCCCAATCCCAAAAGCTTCGGGTCATTGGTCATTGGTCATTGGTCATTCTGAACCGCGCCTGCGGCGCGGTTCAGTGTATCCACCCGAGCCCGACGCGGAGCCAGAGCGGCACCACGAAAAGCCCCACCGCCGTGGTGCCTAGCACGACCTGAACCGCGACCAGAGGCTGGCCCCCGTAGTGCTTCGCGATCACGATCGGCAAAATGCCCGCCGGCATCGCCGCCTGGACGACAAGCACGCCTTTCAACTCGGGAGGAACGGGCAGCGCCACCGCCAGCCCGAGCATTCCCAGCGGAATCACGCCGAGGCGCAACGCGCACGCCAAGGGAGTCACCTTGCGATCCACCAGCGCGCGCGGCGCCGCGAAATACTCGACCAGCGTCCCGCCGATCACGAGCAAGCCGAGGGGCACCGCGCAGGCCGCCACCATCTTGATGGATTGCCGCAGGATCGCAGGCAGCCAGGCCTCGCCGTTCGCCAGGTTGAGCAGCACCGCCAGAACCAGCGCGTAAATCGGCGGGTTGAGCAGCCGCCGCCAGCCTCCCTCGCGCAACGACACGCCGGCCAGCATCACGATGCCGACGGTCCAGATCGCCGCCTCGCAGCCGACGTTGAACACAAAAAGCACGCCCAGCGACTCGCGTCCGAAGAGTTGCTCGACCAGGGGGATAGCCATGTATCCGTAGTTGAAAATCCCTACGCTGAACGCGAAGGTTCGCAGCCCCCCGCCGACGCCAAAGCCCGTTCGCTTCGCCGCCGCGTAGGCGACGAGAATGCCCCCGCCCATGGTCGCAAACCCCAGCGCCGGCGCCGCGAAGAGATTCCCCGGCGCGCGCAGCGCCTCGTTGCCGAGAGCGTTGTCGAAAATCAGGCAGGGATAGAGAAAATTGACGACCAGCTTGAGCAGGCTCTCGTCCGCCTCGGGCCTGAGCCAGGAGAGGCGACGCGCGCCCGCGCCCGCCGCGATGACGGCGAAAACCGGCATCACGAGCGAGAGCAGCGTCCAATAACCCGGCAATTCGCCCTCCATAGGACGACCATCACAGCCGGCGCCGCGGATTGGACAAGCCCGCGACCGCATCTACCGTTCGTCCACTCCCATGCCCACCGTCACCCGTCTCCTCCACACCCGCTACCGCGTCAACGACCTCGCCGCCTCGGTTAAATTCTACACCGAGTGCCTCGGCCTGACCGTCTCGCGCCGGCACACCTCGCCGCGCGGCGCGCAACTCGTGTTTCTCTCCACGCCGAACAGCGCCGAGGAGATCGAGCTTTGCCAGATGCCCGTCGGCGCCTCCGAACCGGTGAAAGTGCAGTCCGATCTCACCCACCTCGCCTTCGAGGTCGAAAACCTGGAGAAGTTCGCCGCCGAGGCCGCCGCCAAGGGCTACCAGCTAAGCGACGGCCCGACCAAGACGGGCAGCGGCTCCGTCAT
>CBINJQ010000171.1:0-9062 GCA_966251015.1 uncultured Akkermansia sp.
CGCCCGTGCCGGACGACGTCGCGCCGAGCCAGGCGCGGAGAGCCGACTCGAGCGAGGCGGCCTCGGTGTCTCCGAGCGCGCCGTTGCGCAGGTGGAACTTGCCGAGCTGCCCGACAAACTGCGGGTTCAACGGACGCAGGCCGCCGAGCGTAATCGGCGCGCCCTGGCCGGCGGCGAGAACAGCCGGACGGGCGGAGTTGGTCTCGGCCGCGAGGTTGCCGTCGATACGGAGCCGGACGACGCCGCCGGTCTTCTGGAGACGCACCACGTAGGTGACGCCGCGAGCGGAGACGGGACCGGTGATTTCGGAAGGCGCACCGTTCAGCGCCTGCGTGTAGACGGCGTAGAAACGGTTGGCGCCGTAGTCAAAGCCGAGGCCAATGGAGGGTTCGACGTCGTTCTTGTTGATGCAGAGCAGGAGCCCCTTTCCTCTGCCGCCGGCGGCGGGAATGCGGACGGTGCCGACAAAGCCGAAATCCTGGCTGACATCGGGCGTGAACAAATCCTGCGAACGCGGACCGACCATCGTGCGAAGACCGTCGAAACCGGCCGCCTCGCGAGCGCCGCCGGAACCGAGCACGCCGAGCGCGGGGCGGTTGGCCGTCTCGCTGGTGAAACGCCAGACCGATTGCGCGGGATCGAAGAGCGCGGCGAACGCGTTGTTGGTGATCGTGCGCGAGGTGCCGGCGGAGGTGTCGAAGCCCGCGGTCACGGCGACGGGGCTCGTGGTCGACCCGCCGGTCGATCCGGAGCCTCCCGTCGAGCCGGTGCCGCCGGTCGAGCCTCCGGTGGAGCCGCCGTCGGGGATGGCGCCGGTGACGGTGCCGGAAAGTTGCACGCGCTCGAGTCGGGCGTGGCTGAGCGTGGCCGGGAGCGCGCTGTTGGCCGCGAGGCCGGCGCGGGTGGCCGTGTTCATCGCGATGGAGCGCGAGGCGCCGACCTGGGTCCAGGAGGAGCCGTCGGTGGAATAATAACCCGCGAAGGTGTTGCCGCTGCGGCGCACGCGCACCCAGACCGGCGGCGTGACACCGGTCACGGTGGCGGAGCCGGCGGCGGCGCCGTTGGCGTCGCGCCAGCGGAAGGAGACTCCGGAGCCGGGCGTGGCGAGGACGGAGACCTGGCGCGCGTCGGCGCCGAGGCCTTCGCGGATCATCACGCCCGAGGAGGAGTCGGCGCGCGTCGCCACGAGCGGATCGAGATTACGTTGGCCGAGGGCGCGGGCGGTCAGCTCGACGTCGCCGTTCATCGTCTGGTGGACGAAGTGGAAGGAATCGGAAACACCGCCGATGGCCGCGCCGCCGCCGATGACCTGAAAAACGTTCGCGTCGTCCAGCGCGTCTGAGCCGGCGTGGCCGGTGGAGCCGATATCGGCGCGCTGCCATTGCACGGGCGTGGGGTTCCAGACCTTCCCGTGGACGACCGCGTTGTAGATTTGCGTGGCGATGATACCGTGTCCGGCGTCGTTCGGGTGGATGCCGTCCGGCAGCACGCTGCGGAAGGGATCGAGGAACGGTGAATGCGCGTCGACGACCTTGAGGTTGCGCTGACGGGCGACCTCCAGGATGCGCGGAATGATCTCGTTGGCCACGGTCGGGCCGTTCACGTCGCCCGCGCTGGCCGTGGCGGGAGGCGGCAGGCCGAGATAGATCTGCGGCTTCGCGGGAAGCGCGCGGTAGATGTCGACCAGGGCGAGGTAGTCGGGAATGAACTGATCCTTGTAGATCCAGTTCACCGGCTTCGAGTCGTTCGTCCCGAGCATGATGTAGATGATGTTCGGGTTCATCTCGCTCGTGATGCGGATGCCCTGCGTGTTCCAGAACGGCACGGTGCCGTTCTTGAGCAAAGTCGCGCCGCCCGTGCCGTCGCGCTGCGTGTAGTAGGCGCCGCCGAGCATGCGGCCCAGCTGCGCGGTGTAGCACTGGGTATTCACGTCGGACGCGCCGACGCCGAAGGTGATGCTGTCGCCGTTGGTCATCAGCTTCGTCTGCGCGGACAAGGCGGGGACGGCGGCGAGCGCGGCGAGCAGGACGGCGGAGCGGCGCGCGGTCTTGGCGGAGGCGCGGTTGAAAACACCCCGGAAAAGGGGCAGGCGGGCAAGGAGTCTCATGCGGTTGCTAAGGGCTATTGGGTGACGTGGAGAGAAACCGCGCCGGCCCGCGAACCGGCGCGCAGTGATTTCTCCCATGGTGAATCTAGCCGCTTTCCCCGCGTGTGAACATGGAGCTTTCCCCCACGGATTTTTTCAACGGGTTCTCCGGGATGGCGTGCTTACGCAGATCCTACCCGGGAACGTGGCGCAAAAAAAATCCCGGCCCCGCGAAGGGGCCGGATCGAGAGAGAGACCTCGGAGTCCGGAGGCAAGCCGGGTCAATAGCGGCGCGTGGTGCCGATGGGCTCGGCCTCGGATCGCAAGTCGCCCCCGGGAGCGGACGCCTCGGACGCGGTGGTGATGTCGTCCGCGCCCGCCTGGCGGAATATTTTTTTCGCGCGATCCACGCCGTCCGAGTTCTCGGTGTGGACCGAGATGAGCAGGTTGCCCTTGCGAATCTTGCCCTCGTAACGCTTGGCCTCGAGCTCGGGGATGCCCATGCCGATGAGCGCGCCGGCGATTCCGCCCACGGCGGCGCCGATGCCCACGCCGCTCAACGCGGCGACGATGGGCCCGGCCGCGACGAAGGGTCCGACTCCGGGGATGGCGAGCGCTCCGATGCCCGCGATCCAGCCGAGCGCGCCGCCGATGACGCCGCCGGTGGTGGCGCCGGTGACCGCGCCCTCGGGGGCCTTGGTGTTCGTCTCGTGCGCGAAGTCGCGCGTGGTGCCCTCGTCCGGGAACAGGACCGAGATGTCGTTGTTGGAGAAACCCGCGTCCTTGAGATCGGAGACGATGGCTTCGGCTTGGGAGCGGGTGGTGGCGATGGCGAAAACAGATTTCTTGGACATGATGGTTGGGGGTTTTGGTTGTTGGATTTCCGTCGGGGAGAGAGGCGCGCGGGAGCGTCTAGCGTTGCTCGACCTCGAGTTGATTGGTGACCCGGCCAGGGGCGCTGCGAGCGGCCACCTCGGCGATGATGCGCTTCTCCTCCTCGGTGGTCACCGGACCGCGAAGGGTCACCTGCCCTTCCCGCGTGATAATCTTCACGTTCTTCGCCGAGGTGGAGAGCCGGTCGTTCTCGACGAGCGCCGACCGTATGCGCGCGGTGGTTTCGACATCGGAGCGACGATTGCCCTGGTCGAGAGGGTCCAAGGTGAGCGACGGATCGCGGTCCCGACGGTTTCGCGCGGTGTTGTCGGCGTCGACCGGTCGATAAGGACGCTCCGGATCGCGGTCGTCGACACGGTCTCCGACCGTCTGCACGGCGCCCCGCTCACGGCGACGATTCGTGTCACCGCCGGTGGCGTCCGACCAACGCTCTTGAATACGTTCGCCAAGATTTCCGCGATCATAGCGCGGCGCGGAGGCGAGCTTCTCCTTCGATATTTCCAGACGGAGGTCGCCCTCCGCGCCGCGGCTGATGTCCCTCGGCTGGATGACGCTCAGGGCGTCGCCGATGCCGAGGAAACCGCCGGAGGAGAGGATCACCCCCGAAACGCGGCCGGTTTCGAGATCGACGAAAATATCCTCCACCGTGCCGACCTTTTCGTTGTCGGCGGTTTTCACCGCCGAGCCGATCAAGCGGGAGGCGGATTGGGAATCGCGACGGAGCGACTCCGCAGCCGTCGCCCGGGTCACGCTCTCGTCCATGGCGCCCCGTTCCGCGGCGGGCAGGAGGACCGCGGGGGCGAGAACGAGAGCGGCCAGTGCGAGTGAACGTCCTGCGCTGAAATCGAGTGGTTTCATGATGTGGGAGTTGTTTGCAGGGATGGACGCGGATCAGCGCCGGGCGGACAGATCCTGGAGCGAAGCGATATGCTGTCTGACGCGGGGCATCAGCTCGGAGCGGATCATGTCCTTGCAGCCGGGCATGACGTCGTCGTCCTCGAGCGCGTCCTCGTAGTCGTCGAGACCGTGCTCTTCGCCCTGTTGCAGGCTCTTGAGCGCGGAGGATTCGCCGAAGACCTTGGCGACGCCCTGGACGGTGTTGGCGAAGGCGCCCCATGCGCCGGAATCGGTCGACGGATCGCCGCCCATTTCCAAGACATTGTTCCGCAGAAGCTCGGCCGCGAATTCGTGTTCCGACTGGATCTGGCGCAGCGTCGTGACAGCCGGGTCGCCTTCGAACTTTTGTATCGTCTGCCGGTAGGTTTCGACCGCGGAGAGTTCGCCGCGAAGGAGGCGGTTGCAGACATCGATGCAGTCCTGGGTAACCGTGGAGGAGTTTGTGGATTTCATGGTGTGATGGATTTGGACCGGGGCCATCCCGCCAAACACCTCGGGAGAAGCATTCGGCGGGGCGCACCGGGCCATGTAGTTGGTCAACCACGACGGGCGCGCGTGCCTGGGGGATTGGATGAAGCGCCCATCCACCGCGTCACCCCGCCCGGATCCGGCGTGGCACGCGTGGGAGAAAAGCGGCCGATTTCCGTCCGGGGAAACGCCGTAAAGACATTCTTCAGGCCGGCCCCGTTCTTCCGCCCCATCCCTCTCGGAGGCTCGCGGGAGTAAGATCCGGAAGGCTTCGACGCCCGTCTCAACCATCAACCCTTCATGCCATGATCCGATCCTCCGACGCCCTTCACCACCTCGAGCTTCGCGCACGCGACGGCGTGCTCGGCCGGGTCAAAGATCTCTACTTCGACGACGAGCAATGGACCATTCGCTACCTCATCGTCGAGACCGGCACCTGGCTGAACAGCCGGAAGGTCCTCATCGCCACCTCGGTGCTCGACGCGCCCGACTGGGAGGGAGGAATGTTGCCCGTGAATCTCACCACCGAGCAGGTGCGCCGAAGCCCAAGCATCGACACCGAGGAGGCGGTGACGCGCGAACATGAGGCCGGCCTCCAAGCGCACTATGGCTGGCCGGCCTACTGGGCCGGCGGCGACCACTTCGGCGGCGCGTTGGCCGCTCCGCTCCCGATGATCAACGCGCCCGTTTATCCGCCGATGCCGGCCACCGCCCAGGTCGCCCTCGCGGGGACCCCGGCCGTCCGCACCTCGCCGAATGGCGACCCGAGGCTGCGGCGCGCGGGCGCCGTCCTGGGATACCGGCTTGAGGCCACCGACGGAGGAGTCGGCCATATCGATGATCTGATGTTTGAAGATCTCACGTGGGCCGTCCGCTACCTGGTGGTCGACCCCGGCAACTGGCTCCCCGGCCGCAAGGTGGTGGTCTCCCCCGACTGGATAAGCTCGGTCAGCTGGGCCCAATCTCGCGTCTACATCGACCTCACCCGGGAGGCCGTGAAGTCGGCCCCTCCCTACGACCCCGAGGCCCCGTGGGACGAGCACTACGAGCGACGGCTGCACCGCTTCCACTCCGAGTCGGTCCCGGCGGGCCGGGATTGATATGAAAATTCAAATACGCGGCCGACGACATGTCGTCAGCGTATTTGATTTTCGATACGCCGCCAACGCCCGACGCCAGCCCGCGCCGGGAGTTCGCCGAATCGACGGGTCAGGCTCGCACCTTGAAGTGCGTGGCCAGTTCGGCGGGCGGCGTAAGCGCCAGGTTCTTTTGAACCGACTCGACCAGCGAGCCGCGAACCGAGGGACGCAGCCGCTCGAGAATCTGGTTATGCAGGTTGGGGCCGGCGGCGAAAGCCCACGCCTGCCCCGGGCGGGCGATCAGGAAGTGCTCGATCTGTTCGGCGAGCCAGTCGACGGTGCGCCGGTGTTCGTCGTCCTGCGCCGGAGCGGCCCCGCCTCCCTGCGCGACGTGGCGCAGAAGATTCGTGGACCCGTGCCCGATCTGGTTTATCTCCCGCGCCGAATACGCGCTGGCGGCGGGCATGAAGTCGTGGTTCGAGATCTCGCGCAGAGTCGGCGTGATGTGGCCGGGCCGGGCGAAACGTTCGAGGACGCGGAAGCGCCCTTCGGAAACGGTGATGATGTAATGCGGTGCCATGGCTAACTGTCCTCGAGTTTGACGTTTTTTGAGCGAAGAAAGGGGACCAGCTCATCCACCCCGAAGTCCGCCAGGATCTCCCCCCGCCAATCCAGGGTGGGAACCTTGCCCTGGCGGGACAACCGCTCCATGTCCGCGCGGGCCGATGGATTCTCGGCGACGTCCATGCGACGATACGGTATGCCATGCTCGTCGAGGAAGCCGACGACCTCGACGCACCATGGGCAGTTCGCTTTGACATAGAGAACGGGCAGTTCGGCGCCGCCGAGATCGGCGGAGGCGGATGCGGTGGAGCGGGCGTGAGCGGGGGTTTGCATAGGAAGGCGGGGCCGGGGGTTCACGGTTCGCGACGACGACGCGCGGCGAGCATCTGGTCGTGCTGGGCTTCCTCCACGCCCTCGAGGACGAGGCGCTCCTGCACCTCCTGGTCCTCCGGTTCGTTGCGGGTGGGCTTTCGCTCGCCGGCTACGGAGAGCGGCTCCGAGGGATCCCGGGTGAGGCTGGCGCTCGTCTCATCGTCGTCGAAGGACGTCTCGGGCAACGATTCGCCGCGGAGCTCCGCGAGAGCGTGTCGCCGGTCCTCGTCGGTGATGTCGCGCGGGGAACGTCCGTCGATCATCGCAAGCTCACGGGCGCGCTGCGCGATCGCCTCTTCGGTGATCTCATCCGCGCGCCTTCCGTGGCGCAGGATGCGGGCGGATTGGCTGTCGATGTAAGTGTGGCTCATGCCGCGATGCTAGCGCTCCCGGGACACGGCTGAAATCAGGCTCGCCCCCAAGCGGGGCGTGGGGGGAGCCGCCTCGCCCGCCGGGGGCGCCGCCCGGCATCGGCCTCGCCCGCCCGCCCGCTCCCAAAGAGGCACCCGCGCCGCTAAGCTGAGAGGCATGGGCCTTGAAACCATCTTTATCGTTTTTGGCGTGATCGTCGTGGTGGCGATCGTCGCGGCGTCGAAAAAAGCGAAACGCAAGTGAGGCGGCGCCCCCTCAGCCCGCCCGGCCGCCGCTCGCTTCCGCCTCGGCCTCGAGGTCCCCGCGCTCGCGTTTGCGTTCGGACGGCTCGGTGCGCTGGTAGAGCTTCTCGTTGATCTTCGCCTGCGCCGCCTCGGGCAGGATGCGACGCGAAAAAACCATCGCTTTGTTGACCGCTCCGGGAACGACGATCCTGTCGCCGGCCATCAAACCGGCGTAGGCCTCGGCGGCGACGTCCTGGGGCGCCATCACGCGAGCCTTCTGGAAAGCCCCCGTGTCGATCATGTCGGCCTTCGGAAAAAAGTCGGTGTCGACGGGACCGGGACACAGGGTCGTCACGCTCACGGAGGTGTCGGCGAGCTCGGTGGCGAGCGCCTCGGACCACGAAAGCACGAAAGCCTTGGTCGCGTGGTAAACGGCGAGCAGAGGGCCGGGTTCGAAACCGGCGATCGACGCGGTGTTGAGAATGCGTCCGCCGCCGCGTTGAAGGAGCAGCGGGAGCGCGCGCTTGGTCAGCCGCACGGGCGCCTCGATGTTGAGACGGATCATGGAGATGTCCTCCGCCAGCGGCATATCCCAGAAGTGCCCCCAGCGCCCCAGGCCGGCGTTGTTGACGACGATGCCCGGCAGCAGGCCGATGGCGGCGAGTTCCGTGAACAGGGCGTCGGTCGCGTTCTCATCACGGAGATCGTGGGCGAGAGCATGCACGCCGACGGCGAAATCGTTGCGGATCTCGGCGGCGACGGAGTCGAGCTCGCTTTGCACCGGTGCGACGAGCACGAGAGGATGGCCGTGACGGGCGAACTCGCGGGCGAGGTGAAGCCCGATGCCGCTCGACGCGCCCGTGATAAGCGCGGCCTCGGTCGATGGATCGGGGGCGGAGGATTTGGGGTTCATGGCACGAAAGACGCAGCGTGGCGGATGCCGAACCGGAATCGCTCCCTGCAAGCGGCTGCCGCACGGCGGGTTTTAATGAAAAACACCCCGCATACCTCCCGCCGAACACGGACCGTCGCCGGTGCAAAACGCGCCGCCTGTAGCGGCTAATTGCATACATGGACCCGGACACGCTCTCTTCGGATTCGCCGCCCGGCTTGCGCCTCGTCGACGACCGGCGCCCGGGCCTGACGCGCCGGCTCCGGCGCGGCGTCTGGCGATTCTTCGATCAGGAGGGCCGCGCGGTGACCGACGCGGCGACGATCGAGCGCATCCGCAAGCTCGCAATACCGCCGGCCTGGACCGACGTGTGGATCTGTCCCCTGCCCCACGGGCACATCCAGGCCACGGGGAGGGACCTCCGCGGGCGAAAGCAATACCGCTACCACGCGGAATGGCGGACGCACCGCGAGGAAAACAAATACGCGCGGCTCCTCGACTTCGGTCACGCGCTGCCCGTCATCCGGAAACGCGTCGCGCGCGATTTCCGTCGCCCCGGGCTCGGACGCGAAAAGGTGCTGGCCGCGATGGTGCGCCTGCTGGAGACGACGCTGACCCGCGTGGGCAACGAGGAATACGCGCGGTGGAACCGGTCCTACGGGCTGAGCACGCTGCGCAACCGGCATGCGAAGGTGCGCGGCGACCACGTGCTGTTTCGGTTCAAGGGCAAGAGCGGCCGCGTTCACGAGATCGACCTGCAGGACGAACGCCTCGCGAAGATAATCCGGCGGCTCCGCGATCTGCCCGGCCAGGAGCTGTTCCAATATCTCGACGCGGACGGCGCGGTCGTGAACGTGGGCTCGGCCGAGATCAACGCCTACCTCCGCGAGACGGCGGGCGAGGAATTTTCCGCGAAGGATTTTCGCACCTGGGCCGGCACGGTGCTGGCGGCGCTGTTCTTCGCGAGGCAGCGCGCGAGGGAGCCGCGGCCGACGAAGCGTTCCGTGGTGCGGGCGATCAAAGAGGTGGCGGCACGGCTGGGCAACACGGTGGCGGTGTGCCGCAAGAGTTACATCCATCCGGCCATCATGGAGGCCTATCTCGAAGGCGAAGTCGTGCGAATGCCGGAGCGCATGATCCCGCAGGTGGAGGCGGAGTTGGCGGAACTGGAAAGCGGCAAGGTGGTGAAGAAGGCGCTGCCCCGGCCGGCGACG
>CBINJQ010000172.1:0-9042 GCA_966251015.1 uncultured Akkermansia sp.
AGCCGTAACCGCATTTAGCGGTTTTAGGCGGGGCGGGACCGGCGGGACCACCTCAGGCGGACGGTGTATTTCCCAACTGGTCAAATGTCACTCCGACACGGCTGGACCGCAATTGCAAGGAGCCGTGGCCGTATTCGTCACCTCTCGAGGCAGGACGGGACCGCTGGGTTGCCTCTCAGTCCTCGCCTCTCCGCTGCGGCGCCCAGCGGTCGCGCCCTTTCGGCTACGGTTCTACTGCTAAAGTTTTTTGGCCGACTTGGAGATGTGGCCCGGCCGTCAAGCTGGACCTCGGACAAGCGCGGCTTCCGAACGAGGCACAACCCGCCAACCTACGAAGCGGCATCGGGACTCTTCGCTTTGACGCATGTGGCCGCCAGAAGCGCGATCAGGGCGAGGTTTCTCGCCAGCGCCCAAGCGGCCGAGGCGTCGGGACCGCCCGAGCCGAAACAGCCGCAATCGATATCGAGGCCGCGAGCCAAAGCCGCAGTCAGCGCGACGCAAAAACCCGCCAGCAAAACGATGCTGAGCGCGCGAGCCGTGTCCCGAAATCCCGGGACCCAAAGGCCAACCCCCAGGGCGACTTCAAACCATGGCAGGTAGACGGCCCCCACGGCGGCCGCGAGCGAAGGAACGAGTTGATAGTTCTCTATGCCGCGCGCGAAGGCTGCGGGATCGGCGATTTTGAGGATCGCCGCGGCAAGCCAAAGCGCGGCCACCACAGTCCTGGTGAAGAGGTCGAGACGCTTGAATCGCGGCGCGCGAGCGGAGGGCGGATTGGTCGCGGTCATCGGGTATCCTTGCCCGCCGAGGCGGCCTGCCAGGCGGTCCAACCGCCATGGAGCACGTGAACGTTCTCAAAACCAAGCTCACGCCGAAGACGCCGCGCGACCGATTCGCTCGCGTGACAGCGCGTGCCGCCGCAGTAGACGATCAGCGGGCGATCAGCGTCCCACTTTTCAATCAAGTCGGCGAAACCCGCGTCCCAGGCCTCTTCATTGAGAGACACCGCGCCGGGCACGTGGCCTGCGGCGAAATCGGCCGCGGGACGCGCGTCGACCCACAGCGCGTTCGGATATTTCGCCCGAATTTGCGCGAGATCCAATCGGGACGGCGCGGGCGCGGCCGCCTCGGTTTGAATCGCGCCCCAATCCGGACGACGTGGGTGCAACCAACCGGTGAGGAGCGCGGGAACGACAGGGACGACCAGCAGAATCAACGCCGCCCGTGATCGCCCGCGAGACCGGGACGCCGCCGGCTCGACCTCGGGATTCGACGTGTTCACGGTGCCGGCGCAGGAGAGTGACGGAGGTAGATGATGTCGGTGTGCTGCCCCCCGGCGGCGTCCCGAGTAAGGATCCGCACGGAAGCGCGCGCATCGGCGTCGGCCGGTCCGGTATGGCGGAAGGACAGTTTCAGAACGCCCTGCTCCAGCTTGGGCTCGCCGACGATCTCAAAGGCCGGGGATTGCTCCGTGACCTCGATCAATGCGGTGCCCTCGGCTTCGCCAAAGGTCACGGTGGCGAGCTTGGCCTCGGTCTCCGCGCCGCGGAACAGAACCAGCCGGGGCGTGATGGTGACACGAACCGGCAAATCCACGACGAGCCGCAGTTCGTGCCGTTTGCCGTCGGAGGTCTCGACCTCGATGGCCTGGGCTTGCCGGCCCTGGCGGTCGGCCGGCTTGTAGGACACCGGGATGACGCCGCTCGCGTTCGGGGCGATCGGGTCGGTCGGCTTGTCGGGGACGGTGCAGCCGCAGGAGCTGTGAACGCTCTTTATCGAAACAGGCTCCAGTCCGGCGTTCGTGAATTTGAATTCGGCGCGCAGTTCCTTTTCACCGATCTTCGGCTTAAGAAATATCTCGGTCGCCTCGAACTTGAGCTCGGCGCGAAGCGCGGAAGCGAAGGCGAACACGGCGCATACAAGGACGGCGGAAGAAGTGGCACGCATCGGGAAAATCGTGGGGGCGAGCCCAAGCCCGCCAAACTCGAGGGTTCCCGTCAGTCTTAAAAACACGCGCCCCGAAGGCTCGAGGGCCTCGGGGCGCGGGGGGAGGGAAACGGAACGGGACGCCGGACGGCTCAGCCGACGCGCACGGCGGGCAGAGACCAGATCTGCTTCGCGTATTCGTGGATGGTGCGGTCGCTGGAGAATTTGCCGACGCGCGCGGTGTTGAGGATGGCCATCCTGGCCCAGCGCTTCTTGTCGCGGTAGGCGGCGTCGGCCTTCGCGTGGGCATCGCTGTAGCCGCGGAAATCGGCGAGAACCTTGTAGGGATCGCCGCCGCCGGTGAGGCTGTGGTGAAGAGCGCCGAAGGCGTGGTGCTCGCCCGGGGTGAAGTAGTCGCTGCCGAGCCAGTCGATGATGGCGCGGAGCTCCTCGTCGCGATGGTAGTAGTCCCAAGGCGAATACCCCTTCGCGTCGAGCGCGTCGACCTCGTCGACGGTGAGTCCGAAGATGAAGATGTTGTCGTCGCCGACCTCCTCGCGAATTTCCACGTTGGCGCCGTCGAGCGTGCCGATGGTGAGCGCGCCGTTGAGCGCCAGCTTCATGTTGCCGGTGCCCGAGGCCTCCTTGCCGGCGGTGGAGATTTGCTCGGACAGATCCGCGGCGGGCACAATTTTCTCGGCGAGGGAAACGCGATAGTTGGGGAGGAAGACGACCTTCAGTTTCCCGCCGATGCGCGTGTCCTCGTTGATGCGTTTGCCTATGACGTTGATCGCGCGGATTATGTTTTTGGCGAGATCGTAGCCGGGGGCCGCCTTGGCGCCGAAGACGAAGACGCGCGGAACGATGTCCAGCTGCGGATCACGCAGGAGGCGTCGATAGAGGGCGAGGATGTGAAGCAGGTTGAGATGCTGGCGCTTGTATTCGTGAAGACGCTTGATCTGCACGTCGAAGAGGGCGTCCGGCGAGACGCTGATGCCGCAATCGCGCTGGATGACCTCGGCGAGGTGGACCTTGTTGGCGCGTTTCACGGCCATGAACTTCTCCTGGAAATCGGTGTTTCCGGCGAACAACTCGAGGCCGCGAAGCTGGTCGAGATCGCGCGCCCATTCGCGGTGGCCGAGCGTGTCGGCGATCAGATCCGCGAGCGCGGGGTTGCAATCGAGGAGCCAGCGTCGGGGCGTGATGCCGTTGGTCTTGTTCTGGAATTTGCCCGGATAGAGCGCGTGGAAGTCGGGGAAAAGATCCTTCTTGAGAAGTTCGGTGTGGAGCGCGGCCACGCCGTTGACGGCGTGCGATCCGACAACGGCCAGATTGGCCATGCGGAAGGCCTTCGCGCCGCCTTCCTCCACGAGGGAAAGAACGCGCTTCTTGCCGTCGTCGCCCGGCCACTTCGCCTCGATCGCCTCCATGAGGCGCCGGTTGATCTCGAAAATGATCTGGGTGTGGCGCGGCAGGACCTTGGTGAAGAGCGGCAGGCTCCACTTTTCGAGGGCCTCGGGCAGCAGGGTGTGGTTGGTGTATCCGAAGGTGTCGGTGACGATGGACCAGGCCTCGTCCCAGGAGAGCTGCTGCTCGTCCACGAGAATTCGCTGAAGTTCCGCGACGGCGACGGCAGGATGGGTGTCGTTGAGCTGCACCGCGACCTTGTCGGCGAAATTTTTCCACGAGTTGCCGGTGATGCGGAAGTGGCGGCGGATGAGGTCGCGCAGCGAGCAGGAGACGAAAAAATACTGCTGGATGAGCCGCAGCTCCTTTCCGTTCTCGGTCTTGTCGTTCGGGTATAGGACCTTCGAAACGGTCTCTCCGACGGCTTTTTCACGGACGGCCTCGACGTAGCCGCCCGAGTTGAAGGCGCTGAGATCGAACTCCTCCGTGGAACGCGAGGCCCAGAGTCGGAGCAGGTTCACGGTCTTGGTGCCGTAGCCCGCGATCGGGATGTCGTAGGGAACACCGAGTATCTCCTTGGTATCGACCCAGCGGGGACGATAGCCGCCCCGGTCGTCGAAGATGTTCTCCACCCGTCCGTAGAGCTGGACCTTCTGGGTGTATTCGGCGCGGCAAATCTCCCAAGGCGTTCCAAAAATCATCCAGTTGTCCGGATGCTCGATCTGGTGGCCCTGCACGAACTCCTGCTTGAAGAGGCCGAATTCGTAATGGATGCCGTAGCCGATGGCCGGGTAATCGAGCGTCGCGAGCGAATCGAGGAAACAGGCGGCCAGGCGGCCGAGGCCGCCGTTGCCGAGGCCCATGTCGACCTCGACCTCGGCGAGCTCGTCGAGATCGACGCCGAGATCGGCGAGCGCCGCGCGGGCGGTTTCCGTGAGGCCGGTGTTCTGGAGGTTGTTCTCCATGAGACGGCCCATGAGGTATTCGAGCGAAAGGTAGTAGAGCCGGCGGACGTTGTTCTTGTTATGCACCGCCTGGGTCTGAATGAGGCGGGACAAGATCTGCTCGCGGACCGCGAAGGCGGTCGAGATCCACCAATCGCGGGGAGTTGCCGAGCCTTGGTCGCGCGCCAAGGTGTAGGTGAGGTGGCGAATGATCGCGTCCTTCAACGCCGGGACGGGCTGATCCGACGCGCGACGATGCGGGCTTTCGACCGGCGTGGCGGTCGAGGCGGGAGCGGGCTTGGCGGAGGATTTGCGGGACTTGGAAGGAGCGGCGGACATGCGAGGTTGGGTGGTGAGGATCTGAAGAGCCTACGTAAGACCATGAAACGTGCCATGAAGACCCGTCAGGGCACGTTCTTTTTCGTGCAAAAATCCTGAGGCGACGCCCTGAGATCAACCGGGGACGGTCGCCCTGCGCCTCCCCAGCGGTGAAAAGCACGCCCGTCGTTTTTTAACCCCGCTGAAAAACAGCCAGCGTCGTTTCCCGCAAATACCTGGTCCACTCGGAGTCCACCCGCACAAGCTCGTCATGCATCGGACACGGCTCGCCCTTGCCGCACCAGTTCGGCCCGAAGGGACACATCACGCGCGCGTCCTGCCGTTCGAACTCCTCCACGATATCGAGCAGCGAAATCTCCCCCGGCGGACGCTTCAGCCAATACCCGCCGCCCGGCCCGCGCGTGCCGTCCACCAGCCCGAGCGACGACACGATCGTGAGCACCTTCGCCACCACCGGCTGCGGCAGCTCCCGCCGCGCCGCGATCTCGTGCGAGCTCAGCTTCGTTTTTCCGCCGTCATACAGCTCCGCCAGAAGGCTCAAGGCCGACACGGCCGTCTGCGCGGTTTTGCCAAAGCGGATCATGGTGCGACGTGAGGCGGATGCGTAGGCGTCGGGGCCGCGTCGTGCGAGGCGTTTTCTTTCTCCGGATGCGGCTGCTTCAGCACCGGCAGCGCAATCTTCAGCGCCACCGTCAGGATCAGCATTCCCCACGCCCAGATCCCCGCCGTGATCTGCCACTCCACCAGACTCGGGAAATACTCCACGATCTCGTGCAGGGTGGACGGAATGAAGGCCGGCACGATCAGCCCCATGCCCTTCTCGATCCAGATGCCGGCGAACGCCAGCGCGCACGCCGCCGTCAGCCACACCGGACGCGCCGCGACCTTGGGACGCAAAAACATCACCGCCGCCACCACGCCCATCGCCACCGCGCTCCAAATCCACGGCACCAGCGCGTTCGCTCCGTGCAGCCCGAAGAACAAATAGTGGCCCGACGCCGTGTGGCTCCCGCCCGAATACAACTCGGTGAACAGTTCCGACGCCACCATCAGCAGATTGATGAGCAGCGTCACCCGCACGATGTTGACCAGAATCTCCACCGGCCGATCCGGCACGCGCACGCCGCCCAGCTTCCGCAGCAAAAACAGCAGCACGATGATGAACGCCGGCCCCGCGATAAACGCCGTCACCAAAAACCGCGGCGCCAGCAGCGCCGTGTTCCAAAGCGGCCGCCCGCCCAGCCCCGAATACAGAAACGCCGTCACCGTGTGGATCGAGATCGCCCAGAAAATCGAGAGATACACGAAGGGCGCATACCACCTCGGATTTGGCCGCTCCCCGCGAAACCGCGTGTAGAGCAGGTAGCCGCAGATGTGCAGGTTCAGCACGAGGTAGCCGTTCAACACGATCACGTCCCAGGTCAGCATCGACACCGGGAAATTGAAGCGGCCCACGACGGGAAACATGTGCCAAAACCTCTCCGGCCGCCCCATGTCCACCACCACGAAACAGATGCTCATCACGATCGCCGCCACCGCGAGCAACTCGCCCACGATCGTCACGTCGTGCATCGCGTCGTCGTGATACAGATACGCGGGGATCACCATCATCACCCCGCCCGCCGCCAGCCCGACCATGAAGGTGAAGTTCGCGATATACAGCCCCCACGAAACATGGTCGCTCAGGCCTGTCACCGCCAGGCCGTCGCGCACCTGCACCGCCCACGCGTGCAGCCCCGTCAGCGCCAGCGCCGTGAGCAGGATCATCCACGCGTAGAACCACGGCGACCCGTCCGTGGCCACCTTCGCCGCCTGCCACAGGAAACGCGGGTAACTGTGCGCGTGCGCCGCCAGCCGCCCAGGTAGTGCGGGACCGCCGGGCCCGCCGCCGCCCACGCTCGCCGCCGCATTCGCCTGCAATGCCTTATTCATCGAAGAAATAGAAAAAGCTCGGCTGCGTGCCCACGTCCTCCTTCAGGACAAACACGCGCTTGTTCGCCAGCACCCACCGGATCTCCGAGCTCGGATCGAGCAGGTTGCCGAACACCCGCGCGCCCGTCGGGCACGCCTCCAGGCACGCCGGCAACTTCCCCTCGCGCGTGCGGTGCAGGCAGAACGTGCATTTCTCCATCACGCCCTGCGGCCGCAGCCGGTTCGAAAGGCAGCCCTGGTTCGGATTGATCTCCTCCGCCGGCACCTGCGGCTTCGTCCAGTTGAAGCGCCGCGCATGATACGGACACGCCGCCTCGCAGTAGCGGCAACCGATGCACCAGTTGTAGTCCACCACCACGATCCCGTCCTCCTCCTTCCAAGTCGCCTCCACCGGACACACCGACACGCACGGCGGATTGTCGCACTGCTGACACTGCACCGGCAGGTAGAACTTGTCCTTGTTCGGCACCGCGTGATCGTAGTTCACCCTCCCCTTCGCCAGATCGAGCGAGCCCTTCTCCATCTCCAGCACGCGGATGTAGCTGTTTCCCGAGGGCCGGTCGTGGTTGTTCTCCACATGGCACGCCTGCGCGCAGCGCCGGCACCCCACGCAGATCGAAAGGTTCAGCGCATAGCCAAATTTGACGCCCGCCCGCGGCTTCGGGTCCGAGATCTTCACGTCCACGCCCGTCTCCGCCTTCGTCTTCGCCTCCAGCCGTTGCAACACCAGCGCCATGTCCACCGGGGACATCTCTTTGTAGTGCTTCTGCAAATACTCGTCGAGCGACAGGTTCGCCGTCCACTCCGTCAGCGGAGCTATCGCCTGCGCGAAGGCCGCCGCGCCGAGCGTCGCGCCCAGCGCCTTCAACGCCGTCCGGCGAGTCACGTCGCCTTCCGCCGGGGGCGGAGGTGTCTCCAAAATCTCACTCATGGGAAGCCGGGGGGTTGGAAAGTTTCTCCGCATGCGCCGCCTCGCGCGCCGCCTGCTGCCGCGCCCCGCCGTCTCGCGGAGGGAACACCGGCGTCCACGCCGGATAGGCCGGCGCATGCGGATCATGGCAATCCGCGCAAACGCGCCGCACGCGCCCGCCCTTGGTCTTGTCCCAATACCCGCTCATCCCGCCATGCGAACCATGCACGTAGTCGCGCGTCTGCGGCCCGTGGCACTGCGCGCAAAGTTGTTGCGCGTCCGCGAACGCGAGCTTCCGGCCGTCCGCCAATCGCAGCGCGTCGTAGTCCTCCGAGTTGTGGCAACTCAGGCAACTTTGCCCGCCCTCCGCGCCATGCGCGAAACGCAGACCTTGGTGAAAATCCGCCGGCACCCGCCCGCCCTTTCCCATGTCGAGATTCGCCCCCCGCGTCGCATGGCAAGTCATGCAAGCCACGCCCGCCTCCGCGCCATGATGGTCGGTCAAACCGGTCCCCACCCGCGGCGCCGACTCCGCCAAAGGCGGGCGGGCGGGTCCCTCCGCCCGCTGTCCGGAGATCGCGTCACGGACCGAGGCATCAGCGCGCCCATCGGAATCTGGAAGCAAGCGGCCGCCAGCATCAGGACGCCCACCCGCCACTCGACCCACCGCCGCCCCCACCACCCACTGCCCGCCCAGAGCCGCCGCCGCCAGGCACGCGCCAATCACCAGAACTCGGGTTCGCGGGGTCGTCACACCCCGACTCGAACAGGTCCGCCGCCTCAATTCAAGAGTTATTGCTCTTTTATTCTTGTTTAAGTAAGCCAAGCCGGCCACGCTCCCCGCATGGATGCCACCGAGTCCGGCCTGAGTTCGCTCATCATAACCCTGTCGGACGCGCCCGCCGACCGCTCCGCCGCCCTCTCCGCCCTCGCTTCCCGGGCCGACCTCGAGCTCGGCGAGCTCCGCAGCCCTTGGCTCCCCGCCGTCCTCGCCTCCGCCGATCCCTACGGCGTCTTCCGCGACCTCGAAGCCATCCCCGGCGTCCGCCTCGTCGAGGTGGTCTTCGTCGAGCTCCCCGCCTCCGCTCCGTCTCCGGCTCCCTGCTCCTAGCCCCCCAGCTCCCTGCTTTTATGTTCCGCCGCGACTTCCTCCGCGCCTCCGCCCTCGCCGCCGCGACCGCCGTCGTCGCCCGCCGCCTCGGCGCCGCGCCCGCCCCCGGCGACACCGCCTTCGCCGCCTCGCCCACCGCCACCGTCACGCCCGACGGCGTCCGTTGGGACAAGGCCCCCTGCCGCTTCTGCGGCACCGGCTGCCACGTCCGCGTCGGCGTCAAAGACGGCCGCGTCGTCGCCATCCAGGGCGATCCCGCCGCCGAGGTGAACAAAGGACTCCTCTGCATGAAGGGCTACCACGTCGGCGGCATCCTCTACGGCAAGGACCGCCTCACCGTTCCCCAGCTCCGCCGCAATGGTCGCCTCGAGCCCATCACCTGGGAGGATGCCATCGACATCATGGCCCGCCGCGTGATGCATAACCCCGCCGGCTTCGCCTTCTACGGCAGCGGCCAATGGACCATCCCCGAG
>CBINJQ010000173.1:0-8993 GCA_966251015.1 uncultured Akkermansia sp.
TCACGCTACGACTCGCCCGACTTGTCGCGCATCCAGCGCATAGTCGCCATCGGCGCGAGCCATCACCGCCTCGCGTGGATCCACCCCTTCCGCGACGGCAACGGTCGTGTCGTCCGCCTGTTGTCCGACACGGTCATCCGCCAACTCGGCATCGACGGAGGCGGGCTCTGGTCCTTGTCCCGAGGCCTCGCGCGAAATCGCGAGGAATACTACGCTCGCCTGTCCAACGCGGACCAACCGCGAGCCAGTTCCAACGCCGATGACGGCCGCGGCCACCTCAGCGAACGCGCGCTCCGGGACTTCTGCGAGTTCACGTTGCGCACCATGATCGATCAGATCGCGTTTATGGAGGAACTCCTCGACCTCGACGGCCTGGAGCGTCGCATCGGGCACTATGTCCGCGTAGTCGACGCGCAAGTCGCACCGGAATCTGAACGCGTATTCCTCCTGCTTCGCGAAGCCCTGCTCCGCGGGGAATTCCCGCGCGGCGAAGCCGCCCGTATCGTCGGCGCGAGCGAACGCACCGGACGCTCCGTTCTCGCGCTTGCGGCAGACGCAGGCCTGCTCATCTCCGACACCCCCAAATCCCCGGTCCGCCTCGCCCTCCCCGCAAAGGTCCACGAAACCTACTTCCCTCAGCTTTTTCCCGCCCAACAAACCGTCGGCGAAACGACCTAAAGAAGCGCGCTCACCACCTGCCCACCACGTCGATTCGTCACCTCCGGGCCACCATCGCCGCCCGCCGTCCACCCTGGGGCTCATCGGCACCGTTTTCCATCCCCCCGCCCTCACCGCCACAGATCGGAAATCGAAACAACGCATACCACATCCGGTCCTGTCTCTTTGGTTTTTGCGCGTGGCTTCTACGCTAAAGCCTTCTTCGCGGGTAATTTTATCTCGGCCCTCGGCGACGTCTTCACCTTTCGTGGACTCGTTTTTCGACGCCCCATGCCGCCCCGTTATCCCCGCCCCGCCCTTCCGTTCCTCGCCGCGCTTCTTGCGTTCGTGGCGGCGCCCCACGCCGTCTCCTTCGCGGCCTCCGCCGAGCCGTCCTCCACCCCTGCCCCCGCCGCCGTATCGCCCGCCGCCCACACCACCTTCGTCGCCGACGGCGCCTGGTGCTGGGTTAGCGACCCGCGCGCCGTCTACCGCAACGGCAAAACCTACGCCGGCTGGATGACGAGCGACGGCTCCGTGCAGGTAGGCGTGATGGATAACGACACCGGCGCGGTCCGCACCGCCACCCTCGCCGAAAGGTTCGAGGTCGACGACCACGACAACCCCGCCCTCCTCTTCCTCCCCGACGGCCGCCTCGCCGTCTTCTACTCCCTGCACGCCAAGGGCGACATGCGCCTGCGCGTAACCGCCAAGCCCGAGGACATCCGCGAATGGACGCCCGAGCGCTCGCTCGGCTTCGAGGGCGCGGGCCGCCAGGGCGTCACCTACGCCAACCCTGTCCTCCTCTCCGAGGAACAGAACGCGATCTACCTCTTCTGGCGCGGCTCCGACTTCAAACCGACCTTCTCCGTATCCAAAGACCTGGGACAAACCTGGAGCCCCCCGCGCACCCTCCTCCGCGGCGCCGCCGCCGACGCCGACAACCGCCCCTACCTCAAGGTCGCCACCGACGGCCGGAAGCGGATCTTCTTCGCCTTCACCGACGGCCACCCGCGCAACGAGGCGCAAAACAGCCTCTACTTCCTCCGCTACGAGAACGGCGTGTTCTCCAAGGCCGACGGCACCCGCGTCGGCGCCATGGACGAGCTCCCCCTCGACCCCGCCAAATGCGAACGCATCTACGACGGCGCCACCGCCGGCCGCGCCTGGGTCTGGGACATCGCCGAGCGCTTCAACCAGTTCGCCATCGCCTACACCCGCCTGCCCTCCGAGACCGACCACCGCTACCACTACCTGCGTTGGGACGGAAAACGCTGGCACGACTCCCAGATCGCCGAGGGCGGAAAATGGTTTCCCCAGACCGCTCCGGGCAAACAGGAGCGCGAGCCCCACTACTCCGCCGGCATGGCGCTCGACCCCCACTACATCGACACCGTCTACCTCTCCCAGCCCGCGAAAAACTCCTGGGAAATCGGCAAGTGGCGCACGCCCGACCGCGGCAAGTCCTGGCGCCACGAACCCGTCACGCGCGACTCCGCCGCCGCCAACGTGCGCCCCTTCGTCGTCCGCAACGCCCCGCGCGGCGAGCCCTACCTCATGTGGATGAATCTCTCCGGCCGCTACGTCCACTACACCGACTACCTGACCTCGCTCCAGATCAACCGCCCCGCCGCCGTCGCCCACGCCCCGCTCTCCCCCGCACTCGAACCCGCCGCCGTGCTCGCCGCCATGCGCCGCGTCGGCGACTGGGACCTCGCGCACGACTGGCGCATCCGCCCCGACGACTGGGTCGTCACCGTCGGCTACACCGGCGTCATGGCCCTCGCCGACACCACCGGCGACGCCAAATACCGCGACGCCCTCCGCGCCATGGCCGAGGCCAACGAGTGGAAGCTCGGCCCGCTCAAATATTTCGCCGACGACCACTGCATCGGCCAGACCTACGCCGAGCTTTTCCTCCACGAACGCGACCCGCGCATGATCGCCCCGATGCGCGCCCATTTCGATTCCATCCTCGCCGCGCCCAAGGACGACAACCTCGAGTGGGAACGCCCCAACGCCATCGACAAGTGGTCCTGGTGCGACGCCCTCTTCATGGGCCCGCCCGCGTGGGTGCGCCTCTGGGTCGCGACCGGCGACCAGCGTTACCTCGATTTCGCCGTCACCAACTGGTGGAAAACCAGCGACTACCTCTACGACACCGACGAGCACCTCTATTTCCGCGACAGCAAGTATTTCACCAAGCGCGAGACCAACGGCCTAAAGGTCTTCTGGAGCCGCGGCAACGGCTGGGTCATGGGCGGCCTCGTCCGCGTCCTGCAGTTCCTCCCGAAAGACCACCCCTCGCGCCCGCGCTTCGAGGAGCAGTTCCGGCAGATGTCCGCCAAACTCCTCTCGCTCCAGCAGGCCGACGGCATGTGGCGCTCCAGCCTTCTCGACCCCGCCCACTTCCCCTCGAAGGAGACCAGCGGCACCGGCCTCATCAGCTACGGCCTGGCCTGGGGCGTGAACAACGGCCTCCTCGACCGCGCGCAATACGAGCCCGTCATCACCAAGGCCTGGCAAGCGCTCGTCGGCTGCGTCACGCCCGAAGGCCGCCTCACCCACGTCCAGCCGGTCGGCGAAGACCCGAAACGTTTCGACGCCCGCAGCACCGACGCCTTCGGCGTGGGCGCCTTCCTCCTCGCCGGCAGCGAGGTCCATCGCCTCGTGACGCCGACGGCAAAGCCCGCGCTTTCCGACCAACGCCCCGGCCCCGCGAAACGAAACCGCAAGTAGTCGCCGATACGCTCGCCCGTCCGACACGCTCCCGCCCCATAAGCGAGGTTCGAGACGGAGAGCGTGAAACCCGCGTGGCAACCGACGATCACCACCTACCATCGTCACCTCGCAACCAACTACCTGCTCAATACATACGCCAGTATGAACAAAAAATTAACAATTGAGCCTTGCCTGGCCCGAAACCCGCAATGAACAGAGGGCGCCTATTAATCATATATCTAATATCATGTCCGCCCGCTCCTTCATCATGCGCTCCGCCGCGTCCTTGCTTGCCGTCTCGTGCCTGGCCACCGGCCTTCACGCCGCCACCGTCCTTTGGGACAACGGTCCGCTCATCACCCATCCCGCCGGAATGACCAACGGCGCCGATCGCAGCGCGGTCGGCGTGGGCGGAGGCACCATTGGAGCAGGAGCCCAGATAACGGCCGGCAATCGCGTCGCGGACGATTTCACCGTTTCCGCCGGCAGTTGGACCGTGGATTCGGCGCGACTCTTCTCCTATCAAACAGGCTCGACCACCACATCCACCATCACCGGCGTCACGCTTCGCATCTGGGACGACGTTCCCGGCGTGGGCGCGGTCGTGTGGGGCGATGACACGACCAACGTCATGGACGATACCGGGTTCACCGGAATCTACCGGACGACCTCCACCGACAACACCGACACCAATCGCCCGATCATGTTTGTGGACGTGGATCTCGGCGGCCTCACCCTTCCGGCAGGCACCTACTGGCTCGATTTCGCCTTTACCGGAACCCTGGCTTCCGGTCCTTGGGTTCCCTTGGTCAGCAGTCCCACCGAGTTCATAACCGGGAACGCCCGCCAGGCGCTCAGTTCCAGTGGAATTTTTAATGCGCTCATGGACAGCGGCGCCGGCGTCAATGTCGCCCTCCCCTTCGTCCTGGGCGGCACCGCCACCGTCCCCGAACCCGCCTCCGCCGCCGCGATACTCGGCTCGGGCGTGATTCTGCTCGCTGCTCTTCGTCGCCGCCGCTGACCCGAAGCCGTTTCGTCCCTCGCTTCATCCCCGACCCGGGCCCAAAACGCCCGGGTCTTTTCATGCGCGCCAACCGGTGGACGACCCCGGTCCCTCCGCCCGTCGCTCGGCCCCCGCAACTCCAATCGCGCTCAAAGGACGCGCACCGACGCAGTCCCTTCGCGCCCGCCCGCCCGCCATCCTACTCCGCCACGTTCTCGCCGCGATAAAACCGGTCGAACAACTCGAACGCCTCCGGATCGTATTTCCGCAAGCCTTCCGGCCCGTCCTTCGGCTTCGGCCCGCTCATCTTGAGATCCCCTCGCGTCCCGAAATACCACATCGAGAGCTCCGCGAAATATTCGTGCTCGTTCGAGCCCGCGTAGCCGCCCAGCCATCGGCCTTTCTCAAGCGACGCCTTGTATTGCCGCGCAAAACGCGCCCGCTCCGCGTCGTTCATCCCGTGGCCCTGGATCGCGTGCGCAAACTCGTGCACGCAGATGTCGCGTCCGCGGTAGCGATCCTTCCGCAGGCGCAGCAAATTCTCCTCGCCGCACGAGACCTCCCGCCCGCCCATGCCGCGCGTGCGCTCGTCGCGCGTCAGCCCGCCATACTCCTCCAGCGGCTTGCCCTTGTCGTGACGCCACTCCGGCAGATCGGTCGTCACCTGATCCTTCCCGATGATGTGCAAACGCACCCGGCGCTCCGCCAGCTTCGCGCGTTTCTCGGGCAGCTTTCCCAACATCCGCTCCAGCCGATCCCGCGCGGCGAACAAAGCCGCGTCCGACACCACCGCGTGCGCCTTGATCGCGATGCCGTGGTAATCGAGCTGCTTCGAAAAGAACCCGCTCTCCGGCGGATCGATCACCGCGATTTTCGGCGGCGCCTCTCCTTGTTTCGCCCCCGCGCCCGTCCCTCGCTCGACCTGCCTCGCCGCCGACACGCCGCTCGCGCACCCGCTCAAACCAAGGACAAGCAACACGACCGCCGCCACGCGCCGAAGGGTCTTCATCGCCGCACCGTGGCCCACGCCCCGCCACCGCTCAATCGCGCCCCGCGTGTATCAGAAAAATACAAACCGTTTTACGCCGCGCCGCGTTGCTTCCGCCCCTCCTTGACCGCCTGATCTCCCGCGCCCCGCCCTCGCTCATGCTCCCCTCGCCGTTCCGTCTCCGTCCGCGTTCTTCCACGGCCGCCTGTTTCGCCCTCGCCCTCCTGGCCTTTCTCGTTCCGCCGCACGCCCCCGCCGCCTCCGCGGAAACCCCGGCTCCGACCGCGGCCCCGGCGGCCGCCTCCAACGAAAACCAGCCCGTCGCCATCAACCTCGCCCCCGCCGCCTCAGCCGCGACCTCCTACCACTCCGGCGACACCTCCGTCGCCGCGCTCGGCGACGGCCTCACCCCGGAATCCTCGCGCGACCGCAGCCGCGGCGCCTACGGCAACTGGCCGCGCACCGGCACCGAATGGGTCGAATACACCTGGTCCCGCCCCGTCTCCACCCGCGAGATCTCGGTCTACTGGTGGGCAGACGGCCAGGGCGTCGGCCTCCCGCAAGCCTGCCGCCTGCTCTACTGGGACGGCCGCGACTTCCAACCCGTCGCCAACGCCGCCGGCCTCGGCGTCGCGAAAGACACGTTTAACCGCACCACTTTCGACGAGATCTCCACCACGCGCCTACGCCTCGAGATCGTCTCCGACGGCAAGCTCTCCACCGGCATCCTCGAATGGAGCGTCCTCGATTCCGGCCGCTCGCCCGCCTTCCCGCCCATCGTCTCCGCCGGCGTCGACCGCTCCGTCATCCTCGGCGGGAAAACCTATCTCTCCGGCCGCGTGCAAAGCGTGAATCCCCGCTTCCCCGTCGCGAACGTCGCCTGGAAAAAAGAGTCCGGCCCCGGCGAGGTCCTCTTCGAGGACGCCTCCTCCGCCGAGACCACCGCTACCTTCTCCAGGCCCGGCGACTACCGCCTCGTCCTCTCCGCCTCCGCCGGCGACCTCTCCAACACGTCCTCCTTGCGCGTGCGCGTCGGCGAGGCCCCGCCCGACCAGCGTCTCGATGTCGTCTACACCAAGCGCTACCGCATCGACAGCCCCCTCTGGGAAAACCGCGCCAAGGCGCTCATCGTAAACTGGATTCCCCACTGCATCGCCATGATCGAGCGCACCGACCTCAAGGAGGGCCAGGGCGGCATCGACAACTTCGTCGAGGCGGGCAAGGCCCTGCGCGGCGAACCCCACGCCCGCCACAAGGGCTACGTCTTCTCCAACGCCTGGGTCCACCAGACCGTCGAGTCCATTTGCATCGCCCTCATGGTCGACCCCAAGGGCGACGCCGAGATCATCGCGTCGCAGGAAAAAATGCGCGCCACGCTCGAGGACTGGATTCCCAAGATCCTCTCCGCCCAGGAACCCGACGGCTATCTCCACACGCCCTACACCCTCGCCAAGCGTTCCGACTGGCCCGCCCGCTGGGACCCCGCCCACCGCGCCGACCACGAGGGCTACACCGCCGGCTACTTCATCGAGGCCGCCATCAACCACCACACCCTCACCGAGGGCCGCGACCTCCGTCTCTACGACGCCGCCAAGAAACTCGCCGACTGCTGGGTCGCCAACCTCGGCCCCGGCAAAAAGGTCTGGTGGGACGGCCACCAGGAAATGGAGCAGGCCCTCGTCCGCTTCGGCCGTTTCGTGAACGACATGGAGGGCGGCGGTCGCGGCGACGCCTACGTCGCCCTCGCCAAGTTCCTCCTCGATTCCCGCGACGGCGGCGAGGAATACGACCAGAGCCACGTCCCCCCCATCCGCCAATACGAGGCCGTCGGCCACGCCGTGCGCGCCGTCTACAGCTACTCCGCCATGGCCGACGTCGCCGCCGAGACCGGCGACGCCGACTACGAGAGCGCCGTGCTCTCGCTCTGGGACAATCTCATCAACCGCAAATACTACGTCACCGGCGGCATCGGCAGCGGCGAGACCTCCGAGGGCTTCGGCGCCGACTACTCCCTCCGCCACGGCGCCTACTGCGAGTCCTGCTCCAGCGCCGGCCTGATCTTCTTCCAATACAAGCTCAACCTCGCGTATCACGATGCCAAATACGCCGACCTCTACGAGGAGACGCTCTACAACGCCCTCCTCGGCTCCATCGATCTCCCGGGCAAAAACTTCACCTACACCAATCCCCTCGTCGGCGGTCGCCGCGGCCCCTGGCACCCCTGCCCCTGCTGCGTGGGCAACATCCCGCGCACGCTGCTCATGATCCCGACCTGGACCTACGTGAAGGGCCCCGACGCCATCTACGCCAACCTCTTCATCGGCGGCGGCGTCCGCGTCGAAAACGTCGCCGGCACCGACGTCGAGATGGTCCAGAAAACCGACTACCCCTGGAAGGGCGAGGTCTCGCTCACCGTGAACCCCAAGGAGTCGAAGACCTTCACCGTCCACGTCCGCGTGCCGAACCGAAAAACCAGCGAGCTCTACTCCGCCACACCCGAGGTCTCCGGCCTCCTCGCCTTCTCCGTCAACGGCAAGCCCGTGAAGCCCCGCATCGAAAAGGGCTACGCCTCCGTCACCCGAAAATGGCGCGCCGGCGACCGCATCGAGTTCACCCTCCCGCTCGAACCGCAACGCGTCGTCTCCGCCGAGCCGCGTGTCGTCGCCAACCGCGACCGCGTCGCCCTGCGCTACGGCCCGCTCGTTTACAGCCTCGAACGCGCCGACCAGCCCGACCTCTCCCGCCCGCTCGGCTCCGCCCCCCTCCGCCCCGAATGGCGCGGCGACCTCCTCGGCGGCGTCGTCGCCCTCGCCGGCGAATGGGCCGACGGCTCGCCCCTCCTCGCCATCCCCAACTACGCCCGCCTGAACCGATTGAACGAAGCCCCCGCCGCGCCCGTGGCCGACGGCTCCGTCAACTACGCCCCCGGCACCGCGGCCCCCGCAGCCGCCGCCGCGCCGACCGCCCCCCGCCCCGCCCAGCGCCGCTCCTCCGGCGCCGATTCCACCGTCTGGATCAAGCAGAGGTAGGGCGGGACCGCCGGGCCGCCGCGTCGCCTCACAGTCATTTCCCCTCCGCCGCCTTCATTCCGGTCTCCGTCCCCCTCCAGCCACCCCGCCAAACCGGCGTGCCCAGCGGTCGCGCCCCACCTTCAACTCCCTCCTCCTCCGCCCTCCTTCCACCGATGCGCCCGTTCTGCCTCTCCACCACGCCCGCCCGCAACCGCCTCCCGCTCCTCCCCCTCGCCTTCGCCCTCCTCGCCGGCGCGTCCGCATCCACCGCCGGCGCCGCGCCCGTGCCGCTCGCCGCGCCCGCCCTTCCGCTTTCCGCCGTGCGCCTCACCGGCGGCCCGCTCAAGCACGCGCAGGACCTCAACGCCGACTACCTCCTCAAGCTCGAGCCCGACCGCATGCTCTACCACCTCCGCGAGCGCGCCGGCCTGATGCCCAAGGCCGATTCCGGCTACGGCGGCTGGGACGGCGGCGGACGCCAGCTCACCGGCCACATCGCCGGCCACTACCTCTCCGCCGTCAGCCTCATGTATTCGGCTACCGGTGACACCCGTTTCAAGGATCGCGCCGACTACATCGTGGCCGAGCTCAAGCTCATCCAGGACGCGCAGGG
>CBINJQ010000174.1:0-8970 GCA_966251015.1 uncultured Akkermansia sp.
CCGGGGTTGTCGTCGCGGTCGAGGCCGAGGGCGTAGCGGAGGAGATTCGACGCGCCGGAGCCTCGGGGGTCGGCGGAGGGGCCGGAGATGGCGGGGTCGGCGAGCTCCACGGGAGTGAACATCTGCGCGGCCCAGTGCGAGAAGGCCGGCGGGCCGACGAAGAGGTCGTCGAGGCGCAACTCGGCGCGGGCGCCGCTCGTGCCGGAGACGAGGTGGTAGCGCCAAAGCAGTTCGAGCGCGGGCTGGCCGAGGAGGGCGGGCGGGAGCGCGAGGGTGTAGGTGGCCGAATCGCCGGCGGTGGCGGAGCGTTGGTATTCGGGCGCGCCGGGGTAGTCGGTCCAGTCGGCCTGGGGCGAGAGGCGGTATTGGAGGCGCAGGGCGTAGACGCGGATGTTGGGCGCGACGGTGCCGGCGGTCCAGGAGACGACGGCGGAGGCGACGTCGCGGGTGTCGAGGGCGAGGAGGGCGCCGCCGAGGTCGCGGCCGCGGCCGGTGTTGATGAAGGAGAAGCCGGAGGTGCCGAGACCGTTCATGCGCGTGCGCGAGGCGAGGCGGTAGGGGAAACCGATGTTGGCGAGGTCGCCGGAGGCGTAGTCGGCCGAAGGGATGTAGTAGGCGCGGTCGAGGACGGTGGAGAGCGTGGCGTCGTTTTCCGCGCCCTGGAGGAAGAGCATCGAGGCGGGGTAGGTGAGCTCGGGCGCGGCGGGGTCCCAGGCGTCGAGCGCGTAGGCGGCGTCGGCGACGCGGTGGGGCGCGGGGAGGACAAGGACGCGGAAGCTGTGCGGCACCGCGGGGTTGGTCTGGTCGGCGGCGGCGAGGGCGATCTCGCTTTCGCCGCGGACGAGGCCGGCGATGCGGAGGCGCGGAGCCGAGCCTGCGACGGTGACGAGGGTCGCGGAGGCGTGGGCGGGGCGGGCGGCGGCGGCGGCGTAGCTCAGGGCGGCGCCCTCGGGATCGGTGAAGACCGGGGCGAGCTGGATGTCGGGCGCGGTCTCGCCCTCGCGGAGGACGAGCAGGCCGAGCGGGGCGGCGACGAGCGGGGGCTGGTTGCTGGCCGGATCGGGGACGGCGTGGAGGGTGAGGTTGTCGAAGCGGTTGTTGCCGGCGACGCCGCCCGGGCCTTGGGCGAAGGCGATGCGGAGACCGAAGGCGGGGTTGTTGGCCGAGGCGGGGACGGTGGAGAAATCGAGCGTGACGACGATGGGGGCGCCGTCGGGCGGGGCGATGGTGGCGAAGGGCGCGTAGGTGGAGCCGTCGAGGGTGTAGGCGATCTCCTGCGTGCCGGCGCCCTGGCCGGAGCGGCGCGTCTCGTAGCGCACGACGGGCGGGTAGTAGCCGGTGGTGGGGAGGGCGAGGGTGGCGGTGGCGCCGAGGGGGTTGTTGATCCGGAGGTGGGCGGCGGCGAGGTCGCCGTTTTGGGCGTTGGCGGCGGCGAAGTCCTGGCCGGTGCCGGAGGTGGTCTCGGTGGTGGCGCCGGGGGCGACCGCGAGGGCGGCGCCGCCGCGGGCGACGGTGGGCGAGAGGAGCGCGGTGGTGTTGTTGAAGTTCCAGTAGTGGAGCAGCTCGGCGGGCGGGAGAGCCTCGAAGGTGGCGGTGAGGGAGAGGCCGGCCGTCGGTGTGACGGTGAGCGTGGCGGAGGTTTCGCCGGGGCGCTCGACCCAGCCGGTGAAACGGTGGCCGGGCTCGGGCACGGCGGTGACGGTGATCGGAATCGTCGGGTAGTAGGCGCCGGTCCAGGGGAAGGGGGCGGAGGGGTTGGGCAGGTTGGCCTCGCCGGGACGTAGGGTGAGCGTGTTGACGACGAGGTGGCCGCGAGCGGTGTCGGGGGTGTTGACGGTGACGTTGACCGTGGCGGGCAGGGCGAAGCGCGAGGCGAGCAGGGCGCGGAGGACGCCGGCGCGGGCGTTGCCGAAGTTTTTGAGGAAGTCGACGCTGGTGGTGCCGGTGTTGCGCCAGCGCGCGTTGTGTTCGAAGTAAAGGGGCGAGACGACCGCGCGCATGGAGTCGACGAGCGCGGACACGCGCGCGGGGGCGTAGGAGGTCTGGAGGTGGTCGGCGAAGGTATTGATAAAACGGTTACGGAAGGTCGGGTTGTCCATCAGGTGGGCGAGGAGGACGCGGGACCAGTCGTCGCGGGGGGCGAGGGCGTGCGCGAGGGTGTCGTGCGAGGAATTCGCGAAGGCGAGGTCGAGGTCGAAGAAGATCCAGCGCCAGCGGCCGTCCTGGCCGGCGGGGGCACCGGGGGTGGGGTTGGGGGTGCGGACGCGCCAGAAGTCGACGTTGTTCTGGGGCCAGTCGGTGTTGGCGGAGTAGATCTGGGCGACGGAGTAGCGGATGAAGTTGTCGATATCCATGCGCGCGGCGGCGTAGGCGTAGTTCGCGGGCTGGGTCATGTCGTTGACGCGGACGTATTCGCGGAGGGCGAGGAAGTCGGCGCGGTCGGAGGGGAGGCCCTCCTCGACGATGGCGTCGTTGTTGAGGATGGCGACGTGGTCGGGGTTGGCGCCGTGGTGGGTCTGGATGAAGAAGCGGTCGACGCGTTCGCGGATGTTGATGATGCCCCAATACTCGCCGTTGATGAAGTGGACGGCGGGCTGGTAGCCCTGCCGGTCGAGGCGGAGGGGGGCCGAGAGCTCCTGGATGAAGGCGTCGCGCATCATGGTGGCGGAGATGCCGTTCCATGCGGTGGTGAAATCGTTGCCGGAGTTGCGAAGAAGGAACCGCCGGTAGGCGGCGACGGGCTGGCCGGTGCCGAGGGCGGTGCGGCCGGGGATGAGCGGATAGGTCAGCCACTCGGGGTCGTCGTAGGCCTCGTGGGCGTAGAAGCGGAGGGTTTTCAGCGCGAAGGCGCGGGACCAGCCGCCGTGAAGGCGGACGCCGAGATTCTGCGCGTGGACGCGGCCTTGGTCGGGGGTGATGAGCTCGAAGTGGACGGGCTTTTCGGTCTCGGGTCCGCGGCGGTTGTAGTTGGCGGGGAGCGGGGGCGAGGCCGCCGCGGTGGCCCCGGCGGCGCGCCAGCGATCAAAGTCCTGGCCGGCGACGTAGAGGCCGTTTTCGTAGCCGAAGAGCGACTCGTCCTCGAGCGCGAGGGAGACGACCGGAACCGGGTAGCGCGAGACGCCGCCGGAGCTGATGAAATAGGTGTGGGTGACGACGGGGCCGGGGAGGGCGCCGTCCTTGACGAGGCGGGCGCGCACGACGGTGCCCTTGTAGGTGAGCAACGTGGGCGCGTAGTTGGCCGATGACTGGTCGTAGGTGGTGGTGATGAGCGAGAGGCGGTTGGGGGCGCTCAGTCGGTTCACGATCGAGATGGGGCCGGCGTAGGTTTGCGTGAGCGTGGTGCCGGTGAGCAGGGGGCCGACGGGGTTGCCGGCGCTGGTCGGATACTGGGTCTTGTAATTATAGGTTCCGCCGGAGAGGCGCTCGGGGCGGGGTTCCGAGCCGTCCAGGGTGTAGAGCACGGTGGCCGAGGGATCGGGCGAGGAAAGGGCGAGCGAGAAGGGCGCCGGGTGAAATCCGCCGATCGCGGAGAACTCGGGCTTGGGCAGGGTGGCGGTGGATACGGGGGTGGTGTTGGCGGCGCCGGGAGTGGGCGTCGCGAAGTAGGCCCAGGTTTCGGGGGCCTCGGGGCGGCGGCCGTAGGAGACGTTGCCCGGCAGGGCTTGCGAGGGCGCGGTGTCGAGGCGGGTGCCGTCGGGGGCGGTGAGGAGGATGGTCTCGCCGGAGCCGGAGATCTTGAAGCTGGCGTGAAGCTCGCCGCGGGCGGTCTCGAGGCGGGATGCGGGGATGGGGGCCTCGAAGGTGCCGTCCGGCAGGCGCCAGCGGACGGCGAGGTGGTCGCCTCCGGTGCCGTCCTTTTGGAGCGCGATGATGGCGTAGCGACGGCCGGCGACGAGCGGGATGGCGCCGGATTGCTGCGAGGGGAACTTGATCCACTCGCGGGAGGCGGTGTGGCCGTAGACGCCGCAGATGGGCACGGCCTTGGCGGGGTCGTCGTCGGGGCTGAGGAGGAGTTCTCCGAAATCGTCGGAGGCGATCCAGAAGGTGTAGTTACCGGTGGCCGGCGGGACGATGAAGCCGCGCAGGCGCTGGCCGTAGTAGTCGGCGACGTTGAAGGGAGCCTCGAAGCCGTCCGTGATGATGCCGCGTTCGGCGGGGAACTCGGGGTAGTCGGGCAGGGCGTAGAGGTCGTCGAGGGTGCTGCCGGGGGCGTTGGTGAACACCTCGCGCACGAGGCCGGAGACCGGGACCCCGTCGCGGTTTTTCTCGGTGGCGCGGACGAGGAGGAAGCCGCCGGGCTCGAGCGTGACGGAGGGGAAGACCCACTTGAAGGGCGTGCCGGCGCTGTCGCTGAGGCCGTGGCCGGCGAGGTTCACGGCGGAGGCGCCGCGGTTGTGGAGCTCGATCCAGTCCTCGTATTCGCCGTCCTCGTCGGGCAGGCCGCCGCGGTTGTTGGAAACGAACTCGTTGATTACGAGGCCCTGGGCGGAAACGAGGGGCGCGGCGGCTCCGAGCGCGACGGCGAGCAGCAGGGACAGGGCGCGAACGAGCGCGCCGCGAAACGAACGCGGGGAAAGGGGCATGGTGAAGAAGGTGGGGCGGTTTCGTCTCCGTGCGGAGGCACGCGGGCGACCCCATCCGCTTACAGGTCGGCGGAGCCCGGGGCAAGCTTGCCCCCGACGGGGCCGGGGCGTCATTAGCGCGCGCGATGGATTCGAGAAAAAACGCGCGACGTTCGGAGGCGTCGCGCGTTTGGCGGGCGGAAGCCGTGCGGCGCCGAGGAAGAGCGCGCCAAAGCCGGCGAGCGCGGCGGCGGCCCTGGCGCGGCCGAGCTCGTCCGTGCTCCGGCCGCCGCCCGGTTTCGCGTCCGATTCCCCTGCGCGTTTTCGTCAGGCCGCGGGCTTGGCCGAGGGACGAAGGAAGAGTGGGGTGCTGGCGACGTGGGCTCCGTCGATCGAGAGATCGAGGGAGTGTTCGCCGAGTCGCTCAAATTTTATTCCGCCGAGGCTCATGACCAGGTTCACGACGGAGGTGGCGGTGTCGATCGGAGGAGCGGGGGCGGCGATGGGCAGTTCGAGCGGCTGGATGACGTCGCGACCGTCGGTGTCGGTGAGCGTGAAGCGGACTTTCTTAGGCCCGGCCTCGGTGTCGTCGAAACGGAATTTGGCGACGACGTGAAGCTGGGGATGGAGCACCGGCACCTGTGGCGCGCCAAGCGTGTCGAAGATGCCGACGACGGTGAGCTTGCCGGCGTAATCGGCGGCGAAATCGCAGGCGGCGAAGAGTTCGACTTTCATCGGGCGAGTTTCGCGGTGTGGCGGGGGGCGACGCAAGATCCCGTGTCTGTCCGACGTGTTTGTCCCGGGCCGACGACAAGGAATGGCGACGTCCCGGGGCTGTGTTTCCGCCTCGGATCGCGTCTGGATAGCCCGCGTGTGGAGCAGGTGCGCGCAGATGTCGGAAGCGCTATGTCCGCGAAATCCACCAGCCGAGGCCGGCGAGGCTGGTGGCGAGGCCGAACACGACCAAGCCCAGGCAGCCGCCCTTGCCGCCCGCCGCCTTGGCGGGAAATTGATCGGGGAATTTTTCGCGAAGGCCCGCCTCGATCTCTTCGACCTCGTCCTTGGACTCCTTGAGCCCGAGCCCGGTGGCTTCGCGATGCAGTTTGATTGCCTCGATTTTGTTGCCGGCGCGCAAGGCGGCGGCGATGGCGTTCATCTGGGCGTCGGTGGGCGAGGGCATCTGTTTTGTCTGGGGCGTTTTGCCCGATCCGTCGAGGCGGCAGGCGGGGCGCCGTGCGGCGGAGGCGGCGAAACGAGAGCGTCTTAAATGGAACCATGGTCCTATGCGTCGCCTAACGAGGCAGGGCGGGACCTCCGCCTTTGCCTCCCGGCCCTTGCCACTCCGCCGCGGCGCGCCCGGCGGTCGCGCCCTTTCGGCCGCGGAATTATTTAAAACGCGCGAGCGCCTCGTTCCGCCGCGCGAGCCGGGCATGTTCCGGACGTGGCGGACGCGCGGCGCTTTCGTGGCCGGCCACCGTGACGAACGCGGTCGGGAGCGGAGGACGCTTTGACGCGGTCGCGGGCGATCGGGCAGGCTGCGGGCTCAAATGGCCTGTTCTTCCCTTGAGGTGGCGATCGTTGGCGCGGGCACCGCCGGTCCGGCGGCGGCGATTTTCTTGGCGCGAGCGGGGCATCGGGTGCGTTTGTTCGAGCGGGCGCCGGTGAACCTTCCCGTGGGCGCGGGGTTTTTGCTCCAGCCCACGGGGATGCGGGTTCTGGCGGAGCTCGGTCTGCTGGACGCCCTGCTGCCGCAGACGCGGCGCATCGGCCGCCTGCACTGCCTGGATCGGCGGGAGCGGGCCTTGCTCGATCTTCACTACGCGGATGTCGAGGAGGGGCTGCATGGCGCGGGCACCCATCGGGCGACCTTGCTCGATCTTTTGCTTGGCGCGGCGGAAGCGAGCGGGGCGACCGTGCGATGGAATCGTCCCGTCGCGCGGCTGACCCGCGACGCGGACGGACGCCGTCGCCTGGTCGACGCGCAGGGCCGCGAGGAAGGGCCCTTCGATCTCGTGCTGTTGTGCGACGGAGCGCAGTCGACGTTGCGCGCCCAATCGGGCGTCCCGTGCAAAGCGACGCGCTATCCGTGGGGCGCCCTGTGGTTTATCGGCCGGCGTCCGCCGGAGCTGGCGGCCGACACGCTTTGGCAGCGCGTGGGAAGCACGCGCGAGCTGGTTGGTTTTTTGCCGACCGGAACCAAGGACGATCTGGTGAGCCTGTTCTGGAGCATCCGGCTCGATCGCGTGGCGGCGTGGCGTGAGGAGAATTTGGATACGTGGAAAAACGAGGTGCTGGCGTTGGCCCCGCGGGCGGCGGGTTTGCTCGATCAGATCGCGAGCCCGGCGCAGCTTTCCGTCGCGGCGTATCACGACGTGCGCATGCGCCGCTGGCACGGCGACCGCGTGGCGGTGCTGGGCGACGCGGGCCACGCGCTGAGTCCTCAGCTCGGGCAGGGCGTGAACCTCGCGCTCATGGACGCGGCGGAACTGGCGAGGGCCTTGCGCGACGAATCCTCGCTGGAGGCGGCGTTGCACCGCTACTCGGCGCGGCGGAAGGCCCATCTGGGATTCTACCAGTTGGCGACGCGCTGGCTGACGCCCTTGTTCCAATCCGACGCGACGGCCCTGGGCGTGGCGCGAGACCTCGCGTTGCCCTTGGCCCAGCGCATCCCGTGGGTTCGGCGGCAGATGATTCTAACCATGGCCGGCTACAAGACCGGGGTGTTCGGCTGCCGGCGTTAGTGCGCCCGTCGCCGCATTTCGGCGTCCCTGAGGCGGGGCGGGACCGCCTGGCCCGCCGGATCGCGGGATATGGGGATCGCCACTCCAACGCGGCGCGCCCGGCGGTCGCGCCCTTCTATGAGCACGGCTTTACTTGAAATGCGTCGACCGACGTTCGCCCACCGCCCAACTGCTCGCCCACCTCGGGCTGAGCCTGCCCAGCGGCCCTCGAATCGTGGCCGATGTAGTGCCGGAAATCGCCCTGTAAATCGCACAAGATGCCGCTCATCATCAGCAACATCTTGCGGAGTGGAGAGCCCGGGGTAAATGGAACCGTGGCCGAAAGGCGGGGCGCGACCGCCGGGCGCGCCGCAGCGGAGAGGCAAGGGCTGAGAGGCAAGGGCGGCGGGCCCAGCGGTCCCGCCCTACCTCGGGAGGCGACGAATACGGCTACGGTGAACGAGGCGGATTCGAGCTTGGCGGAAATATCGGGCCTATGCCGGCGCCGCTTTTCCGGGAGACGACCTCGACGAGACGTTGGATTTCCAGCTCGGCGTTGCGCTTCTGGATGCGAGCCGTCTCCACCTCTTTTGCGAGATCGAACGCGGTCCGGCTCGCGTTCTCTTTTTCGACGCGGATCGCGGCGAGCTTCGCCTCCAGTCGCTTGATCTCCGCGGCGTTTTTCCCGGCTTGAGCCTGATAGCCGGCGGTGTCGTCGGCGATTTGTTTGCCGACGCTTTCCCACTTGGCGCGCTTCTCGTCCTCCTTGCGTTTTTCCTCGGCGAGGCGCTCGGCGCTTCGCTTGTCGGCGTCGGCCTTCGCCTGGCGTTCGGCCTCGGCTTTGCTCTCTTTCTCGGCCTCCGCGGCTTTCGCTTTTTCGGCGGCGACGATCTCGGCTTTCGCCGCCGCGTTTTTCATGTGCGTCGTGTAGACGCCGCCGAACGCAACGAGGAGCAGGAGGGGGACGATCAGGTAGAGCTTCATGGCTGGGCGGCGCGGATTAGTTGGCGGCGGACGCCGGGGCGGTCGCGGGCGTGTCGAGTTTCGCGATCAGAGTCTGGAGCGCCTGCGCGTTGGCCCGGGCTTTGACGACGAACTCCTCGAGAAAGGCTTTTTCGGATTTCGCGGCGCTCTGTTCGTCGAGGAGCCTGGCGAGCACGGCTTGCTCGGCCTCGATCTCCTTTTTTAGGCGGTCGATCTGCCGGGCGGTCTTTTCCTGCTCCCGGTAGGCTTTCTCGCGCTCGTCGAGGAGAAGTTGGCGAGCGGCCTTGTCGGCCTGCTCGCGCGCGTCTTTCGCGGCTTTCTCTATCTTCCGCTGTTCGGCGGCCTTGATCGCCTCGGCCATGGCCGCGCGGCGGGCGGCCTGCTCCGCCTCCTGCTTCGTCTTTTGCGCGGCGAGGGCCGCCGCCACTTTTTCGGCTTCGCGTTCCTTGAGTTCCCCGCGGTGCATGGAGTAGACGCCGACAAACACGAGCAAGGCGGCGAGAGGGGCGAAGAAGTAGACTTTGTTCATGGCCGAAACCGAAAGGGTCGAGGTGAATGGGAAACAGGCGGACGGGCTCAGGATTTTTTAAGCGCTTCGCGCCGCGAAACAGCCTCGTTGATCGCCCGGTCGAGCTGATCAACCGAGGACGCCGTGGCATCGCCGTCGGCGCGGGCCTCGGCGATCCAGCGCGCGGCCTCGTCGT
>CBINJQ010000175.1:0-8950 GCA_966251015.1 uncultured Akkermansia sp.
TGGTGGTGGTCTTGCCGTTGGTGCCGGTGACGGCGACGAGCGAGCCGCGCCAGAAGAGCGCGGCGAAGTCGAGTTCGCCCAGGCAAAGCGCGCCGCAGGTGCGCGCGAGCGAGAGCCACGGGTGGGTCGGGGCGAAACCGGGGGAGAAGAGGACGAGCGCGTGTTTCTCCGCGTCGGCGGCGGTGAAGACCGTGCTCGATCCGTCCGCGCCGGTGGCGTCGTAGACGAGCGCGTCGGCGCCGAGTTCACGCACGAGACCCGACAGCGCGCGTCCGCTCACGCCGGCGCCGAGGACGGCGACGGGGCGGGAGAGCAGCGGGCGGATGAAGTCGGGCGGGCGGAGCATGAAGGGCTAGGAAATTCGCAGGGCGTTAATTTTTAGACACGGAGGGCACGGAGCTCGGACACAGAGGACACGGAGGGCAGAGGCAGAAAAGGATTGGATGATTGGACTCTGTGAACTCTGTGTCCGAGCTCTGTGTTCTCTGTGGCGAAGATAGGGCTCGAATCAGCGGAGTTTCAGGGTGGCGAGGCCGGCGAGGGCGCACATGAGCGAGATGACCCAGAAGCGGAGGACGACCTTGGTCTCGGGCCAGCCGAGCTTCTGAAAATGGTGGTGGACCGGGGCCATCCGGAAGAAGCGTTTTCCCTCTCCGGCGGGGCTGCGGCGTTTGGTGTATTTGAAATAACCTACCTGGATCATCACCGACAGGGCCTCGGCGACGAAGACGCCGCCGACGATCACGAGGGTGAAGGGTTGCTGCACCATGAAGGCGACCACGCCGATGAGGCCGCCCAGCGCGAGCGAGCCGGTGTCGCCCATGAACACCTCGGCCGGGTGCGAGTTATACCAGAGGAAAGCCATGCCGGCGCCGACGAGGGAGGCGCACACGACGGCCAGCTCGCCCGTGCCGGGAACGAAGGAGATCAGCAGATACTTCGCGATGATCGCGTTGCCGGCCGAGTAGGCCATGATCCCGTAGACCAGCGCCACCGTGATCGTGCAACCGATGGCGAGCCCGTCCAGCCCGTCGGTGAGGTTGATCGCGTTCGAAAAACCGACGATCCAGAAAAACATCATCACGAAGAGCGCGACGATACCGAGCCCGCCGGTGAAGATCAGGATCGGCTCTTTCAGGAAAGGCAGCCAGAGCTCGCGGATCTTGTCGGCGCTTTGCGGATGAAACACCAGGGCGACGAGCGCGATGATGGTCACCAAGGTCTGCCACATCATCTTCTCGCGCGAGCTGATGCCGTCCTTGTTTTTCCGGACCGCCTTGAGGAAGTCGTCGCGAAAGCCGACGGCGGTGAGCGCGGCGTAGACGAAGAGCGCGGTGAACACCCAGACATTCGGCTCGGCCCAGAGCACGGAGCTCACGAAGACCGAAAAGAAAATGAGCAAGCCGCCCATGGTGGGCGTGTTCTTCTTGTCGAAACGCGTGGCGAGATCGCCGGTTCGGGTGTCGTCGTAGTGCTGGCCGAACTTGAGCCGGCGCAGGTGGGCGATGAGCCACGGGCCGATGGCGAAACCGATCACCGTCGCGGTCAGCGCGCCGAGGAGCGCGCGGAACGTTAGGTAACGCAGGAGGCGGAGGGGGCCCCAGAGGTTTTCGTAGTCGGCGAGGAAGGAGAGCACGGGCGATGATCCGATGCGCTAGAGCGCGGTGCCGGGCGTGTCGGCCACGGCGACGTTGGGGAGAAGCAGGGACTCGAGTTGGTAACGGCGGGACCCCTTGATGAAAACGGAGCCGGCGTGGGATTCGAAACGGGCGCGGAGCGCGGCGAGGCTGTCCACGGCCTTGACCGAGCGCCGGAAGGCGGCCTTGGCGACGGCCTGGGCGGGCTCGGGGTCGGCGAGAACCAGCGCGGAATCCTGAGGGCGAAGGAGTTTGTTCAAGGCGTCGCCGAGCTGCTGGTGGTATTCGAGGGAAGCGCGGCCGAGCTCCTCCATGCCGCCGATAAGGAAGAGGCGCGGCTGATCCTCGGGCGCCGTGGTCACGAAGGCTTCGAGCGCATCGAGCATCGAGGCGGGGTTGGCGTTGTAGCAGTCGACGTAGACCCAGCGGCCCGCGTGGTCGTGGACCTGTTCGCCGCGGAGCGCGGCGGGCGCCCAGCCGGAGAGGCGACGCTGGGCGTCCGCCTGCGAAACGCCCAAACGGAGAGCGGTGGTGAGCGCGAGCGCGGTGTTGTGCGCCATGCCTTCGGAAACGCGCCGGCAGACGAAGGTGATCTCGAAGGGCGAGCGCGAGCCCGAGACGTTCGGCGCGATCGTGATCCGGGTCTCGGTCTCGGAGTTGACGATCTCCGGGGCGACCACGACACCCGGCGAGGGGAAGGAACGAAACTCGTGGTAGTTGAGGCAATCGACCCCGAAAACCCGCATTCCGCCGGCGGGCACGGCGGCGGGAAGCAACGACTTCTCGCGGGCGACGTTGGCGAGGGTGCCGAGCGTGGCCAGGTGGGCGGGGCCGACGAGCGTGACGATGGCGTGGCTCGGGCGGATCATCTCCGCGAGCACGGACATTTCGCCGGGTCCGCCGATGCCGGCCTCGATCACGGCGAACTTGTGCACCGCGGGATCGAGCCGGGTGAGCGTGAGCGGCACGCCGAGGTGGTTGTTGAGGTTGCCGGTGGTGGCCAGCACGTCGCCGGGCGAAGCCGAGAGCAGGAGCGCGAGGAGTTCCTTGGTCGAGGTCTTGCCCGCGCTGCCCGTGATGCCGATCACCGGTCCGGGAAAGCTCTGGCGATGCGCGGCCGCGATGGCCTGAAACGCGGCGAGGGGCGACTCGACCACGAGCTGCGGCAAGTCGACCTCGGGATCCTCCACGGAAACGAGCGCGGCGGCGGCGCCGGCCTCTTTCGCGGCGGCGAGGAAGGCGTGCCCGTCACGGCGGACGGTCTTAAGCGCCACGAAACAGTCGCCCGGCGCGATGTGCCGGGTGTCGACCGAGAAGCCGGTGACGGGAGAGGACGTCGCGGGGATTTTGGTCCAGCGGGCGCCGGAGGCGGAGGCGAGGAATTTTGGGGAGAAGACGGGCATCAGGCGGAGGGGGTTGGGCGCAGTCGCTTGAGATTGATGAGCTCCCGCACGACCTGGCGGTCGTCGAAAGGCGTGATGGTGTCGGCGAACTCCTGGTAGGTTTCGTGGCCCTTGCCGGCGACGAGGAGGCAGTCGCCGGGCTTGCAGAGATCGAGGGCGAGGCTGAGCGCGCGACGGCGGTCCTCGATCCAGGTGAACTTCTCCGGACGCGTGACCCCGGCGCGCATGTCCTCGAAGATGGCGGGGACGGTTTCGCCGCGGGGATTGTCGGCGGTGGCGAGGGCGATGTCGGCCCCCTCCTCGACCGCGCGGGTCATGAGCGGACGCTTGGCGCGGTCGCGGTTTCCTCCGCACCCGAAGACGCAGACGACGCGTCCGGGGGTGATGGCGCGCAGCATGCCGAGGGCGTTGCTCAGGGCGTCGTCGGTGTGCGCGTAGTCCACGAGCACGTTGAACGGCTGGCCCTCCTCGATGCGCTCCATGCGACCGGGGACGCCGCCAAACACGGCGAGACGGGCGAGGAACGCGTGGGGATTGCGACCGAGCCCGTAAACGGTGGCGACGGCGGCGAGGACGTTGGCGAGGTTGTAACGGCCGAGAAGCGGCGAACGAACGCGGGCTCGACCCTCCGGCCAGACGAGCGTGAACACGGTCTCCTTGAAGCCGAGCACGACATCCACGGCGCGGACCTGCGCCTCGGGAGACTCCCCGTAGCTGATGACGCGCGAGGCGCCCGCCGGAACCATGCCGATCAAGCGGCGGCCATGCTCGTCGTCGCGGTTGATCGCGCAGACGGGCGGCACGCGGCCGCCCTCGCCGGTGAAGAGACGGGCCTTTACCTGGAAGTAGGCCTCCAGCGTCCGGTGATAGTCGAGATGGTCCTGCGTGAGGTTGGTGAAAACCGCGGCGGCGAACTCCATGCCTAGCACGCGACGCTGGTCGATGCCGTGGGAGCTGACCTCCATGACCGCCTCGCGGCAGCCGGCGTCGCGCATCTGCGCGAGCATGCCGAAGATGTCGGGAGCCTCCGGCGTGGTCTTGAAAGACGGGACGGTGCGGGCGCCGAGATCGTAGTTGATCGTGCCCAGCAAACCGACGCGCGGACCGTCCTCGAGGAAGTGCTTGATGAGATGGGTGACGGTCGTCTTGCCGTTGGTGCCGGTGACGCCGACGATGCGCAGATCGCGGTCGGGGAAGCGATGCACGCGACGCGCGGCGCGGGCCAACGCGGCGCGAGGATCCGCGACCTGGATGAACGTAACCTTCGCCGGCGCCGCGGCGGGCGGGGCGTTCGAGACGATGGCGACGGCGCCGCGACTGAGCGCTTCGGCGACGTGGGTGGAACCGTCGGTGCGCAAACCGGGGAGCGCGAAGAACACGTTGCCCGGCACGACGCGACGGCTGTCCATCACGATGCCGGAGGCCGGACGATCAAGAGGACCGCGCGAGGCGAGGATCTCGCCCTCGGCGAAGAGATCGGAAAGCGAGGGGGCCATTTGAAGAACGCGTTGAGAAGATGTGAACGGAGCGGAGGAGCCGGAGTTCCCCGGGGAGATCCGGGAAGGAGAGGTCCGACGGCGCCCGGGGGAGGGCTCGGCGGAGACCTCTAGATCGGCGGCGGACGCGGCGGCGAAAGCCCGGACAAGCGAGTAGTCCTGCACGAGGTAACCGATCATGGGCGACCTCCGGACGCGGACGACTGGGCGACGAGCGACGTCGGGGCGGCGCTCGTGACGGGCTTGATGTCCAGATACTGGATCAGTTGCTCCGCGATCTTCTTGAAGCTGGGCGCGGCGACGACGGAACCGTAGGCGGTGCCGCCCGAAGGCGGCTTGCCGTCGTCGACGATCACCGTGATGACGACACGCGGCCGGCTGGCGGGGAAAAAGCCGGCGAAGGAGCCGATGTGGTTTCGCTCGGAGTAGCGGCCGCCGATGAGTTTCTGCGCGGTGCCGGTCTTGCCCGCGACCTCGTAGCCGGGAATCGCGGCGATCTTCGCGGTGCCGTCGGGCGAGGCGACTTTCTGCAACATGCGCGCCATCGTTTCCGCGGTCTGCGGGGCGACGACGGTGCGGCGGACCGCGGGCTTGAACGTGTAGACGGGCTCCCCTCCGGCGTCGCGCACCTGATAGATGACCTGCGGGCGGTGCAGTTGGCCGCCGCTGGCGATGGCGCCCATGCCATAGTGGATCTGCAAGGGCGTCGCGGCGATCGAGTAGCCCGCCGGGATGCGGGTGATATCGATGCCCGACCACTTGGCGGGGTCCGCGAGCAGGCCGGGCTCTTCGCGCCCCAAGGGGAAGCCCGAGCGCTCGCCGAAACCGAAGGAACGGGCGTAGTCGTAGAGTTTGCGATCCCCGAGCAGCATCCCGAGCTGCGCGGTGCCGACGTTGCTGGATTTGGCGATCACCTCGGCGACGGTGAGCGGATGGTTGTAGCGGTGGTCGTCGCGCATGAAGCGGCGCGGCTTGCCGTTGTAGAGGATGCTGTCCAGCGTGCAGTCGAAGGTGCTCAACGGCGTGACCAGCCCCTCGTTCAAGGCCGCGGAGGTCGCGACGATCTTGAACGTCGAACCGGGCTCGAGGAGGTCGGTGGCGGCGACGTTGCGCTGGGTCTCGAGCGGCGTGGAGGAAAACTGGTTGAGGTCGAAGCTCGGGAAATTCGCCAGGCCGAGCAGGAAGCCGCTGCGGGCGTCGCTCACGATGATGGTGGCCTTCTGCGGGCGAAACTTGGCCACGAGGGCGTCGAGCTCCTGCTCCACGATGTGCTGGACGGCGGTGTCGATCGAGAGGACGACGCTCCAGCCGTCGGAAGCGGGCACCTCGCGCTCGCGAAACTCGGCGCGCTCGACGCGCTTGCCGTCGCGCTCGATCTCGCGCCAGCCGGCGATGCCGCGGAGATAGGTGTCGGCGAAGGCCTCGACGCCGCCGGAAGGGACGTCCTCCTTGTTCACGAACCCGATGACATGCGCCGCGAGGGACTTGTGCGGATAGACGCGGCGGTAGCGTCGCTCGAAGGTGAGCCCGGAAATCTTGAGCGCCGAGATGCGCGCGAACTGCTCCTCGGTCACGCCCTCGCGCAGCTTCACGAAACGCACGCGGACGCGGCCGTCGACCGCCTCGTCGCGGGTGTCCTGCTCCATCGGCAGATCCTTCCAGGCCGGCGTGAAAAACGCCTCCACCTCGGACGGCGAGGTTCCGAGTAGGGCGGCGAGCCGGGCGCGGAGTTCGCGTTGCTCGTCGGCGAAGCGAGCCTGGCGCGCGGGCAGTTTCAGCGACTCGATCTTTTCGGGCAGGGCCCAGGGATCGATGGCGAGCGTGATGTCGGTCTGGCTGGTGGCCAGGAGATCGCCGCGGGCGTCGTAGATGTCGCCGCGGCGCGCGGGCTCGACGACGACGCGACGGCGCGTCTCCTGGATCTGGGCGAGGTAGTGGTCGCGTTCGACGACGTGGATCCGGACCAGACGATGGGCGATCACGCCGAAGCTGGCGACGACCGCGATCGCGACAAGATAGAGGCGGGTGTTGTGTGCGAAGCCGCGGGCGGTCATCGACTCAGCGCTGCGCGCCTCCTCCCAGGTTGAAGCGGACGGGGACGACGACCTGCCCGCGCTCGGCGGCGAAGATCTCGGCGTTTCGCTTGGCGGCGAGACGGGTGGTCACGGACTCGTCGACGCGGACGAGGCCGGCCTCGGCCGGAGGCGCGAGGCCGAGGGCGAGCGCCTGGTTGCGGCGGGCGAGGGCGTCGGGCGACTGCTCGGAGGCGATCGCGCCGCCGATCTCGGCGATGCGGCGCTCGGTCTCCACGATGCGCTGCTCGAGCAGGCGGGTGGTGTTGGCGGAGACGGAGATGTCGTGGCGCAGGTCCACGATGGCGAAGCCGAGGCCGCCGCCCGCGCCGAGCACGACCAGCGCGGCGACAAGCAGCTGCGTGGCGAAGGCCCGGGGGGAAAAGGTGTTCATGGCGGGGAAGGCCGGCGGGGCGCGCCGGGGAGTTCGGTGGATGAGTTGTGAGTAAGTTTGTGACGAATACGCGTCGTCCCTCTATGGATACCCGTGTGTGTAACTGGTGAATAACTACAGCTTCCTCGCCGCGCGAAGGCGGGCGGAGCGGGCGCGGGGGTTGGACGCGAGCTCGGAGTCGGAGGCGACGGCGGGCTTGCGGGTGAGGAGTTCGGCCACGGCGACGCGGAGATCGGCCGGGCGATGGTCGTCCCGGGACTCGGGACGGCCGCACAGGTGGTTGAAGTAGCGCTTCACCGGGCGGTCCTCGAGCGAGTGGAACGAGATGACGGCGAGCACGCCGCCGGGCGCGAGGGCGGCGAAAGCCGCGGGCAGGGCGCGCTCGAGGGCGCCGAGCTCGTCGTTGACCGCGATGCGGATGCCCTGGAAGGCGCGCGTCGCCGGATGGATCTTCGACGCGAAGCGGTCGCGGGCGGGGATCGCGTTGGCGATCAGCTCGGCGAGGGAGGCGGTGCGGGCGAGCGCGCCGGTGCCGCGCGCGGCGAGAATCGCGCGGACGACGCGACCGGCGTGGCGCTCCTCGCCGTAGTCGCCGACGGCGCGGAAGAGCATGTCCTCGGTCGCGGTCTCAAGCCAGCGCGCGGCGGGCACGCCGTGGCGCGGGTCCATGCGCATGTCGGCGGGCGCGTCGTTGCGGAACGAGAAACCGCGTGTCGCGTCGTCGAGTTGAAACGAGGAGACGCCGAGATCGAACAGCACGCCGTCCAGGCCGGAAAAGCCGAGCGAGGCGAGCTGGCCGAAGTCGCGGTCGACGAGTTCGAAGCGGTCGCCGAATTGCTCGCGAAGGACGGCGGCGCGGGGACCGGCCTCGGGGTCGCGATCCAGCGCCACGACGCGGCAGCCCGGAGCCGATTCCAGGATCGCGCGGGTGTGGCCGCCGGCGCCGAAAGTGCAGTCGAGGTAACGACCGTCCGCGCGAGGGGAGAGCAGCGAGATCGTCTCGCGAAGGAGAACCGATATGTGGCCGGGCGTCGACATGGGGGCGGGTGCGACGTGGGGTTCAGGAAGCGCGGCGAGCATGGTCGGCGGGCCTCCTGGCGGCGTTTACTGGGACAAAAGAGGAGGCGGATTTCATGTTTCGCGACCTCGTCAGATCCCCATCCGACGCAAACGGTCGGCGGGCTTTTGCGCGGCGGTGGCGGCCTGCACGCGGTCCCAATGCTCGGGACTGTAGAGATTGAACTTGTTCATCGAGCCCACGAGCACGACGTCCTTGGCGATGCCGGCGTGGGCCAGGAGCTCGGGCGAGAGCATGACGCGACCGGCCTTGTCGAAGGAGAAGGAGAGCGTCTTCGAGAAGAAGTCGGCGGCGGCCTCCTGCGCCTCGGAGTCGGAAAGCGCCTTTTCGGCTACGCGATCATAGAGTTTCTGCGCCTCGATCGGGGGCAGAACGCTGAGAAACCCGTCGAGCGGAACGACCAGAAACGTGTCGCCTTCCGAGTGCGCAGACCGCCACGCCGACGGAATCGTGAGCCGATTCTTGTCGTCCAACGTATGCCGGAACGAGCCGGTGTAGAACGGTTTGCCGAAAGTGGACATTCAGAGGTGCGTAGAGGCGCCCCACAACGCCCCATTTCGTCCCACTTTGACCCACCCCGCGCAAGTAAAAAGCCGGCACCATAGTTCCCCAGAGGCAAAAACTTATTCACAATTTACGAAATGATCCGGGTAGCTCCATCAACGGAAACTAGTGAATCCGTTGCTAATTACCGGTCTTGCCGGCGCTCGCCCGCACTTCCCGGAACGCAGCTTGACCTGAACGCTTCCGCCCAGAGAACGAACGGCTCGCGCCAATACGCGAAGCAACACTCCCGCCGACGCACGGTGGGAACGCTTCGCCTTAATGCAGACTGAATGCAGGCCCGGCGGTTCTGAATCGAGCGCGCCG
>CBINJQ010000176.1:0-8901 GCA_966251015.1 uncultured Akkermansia sp.
CGCGGGTCTTCCGTCACCGTGCGGTCGGTCAGCGTCTTCAAGAACGCCACCAGCGCCGCCTTCTGCGTCGTCGTGAGATTGAGCCGTCGCGGCTGGCCCGCGCCCGGCGTGCCCGGCGGGTTGCGCAGCGGCGCGGACAGGTTCGGGTGCGCCTGCACGCCCGAGTTGTAGAACTCCACCACCTGTTCGAGCGTCGCGAAACGCCCGTCGTGCATGTAGGGCGCCGTCAGCTCGATGTTGCGCAGAGACGGCACCTTGAACTTCCCGTCGTCCGCCGCGTTGCCCGTGATCGCGCCGACGCCGCGGTCGACCGACGGGTTTTCGACGCCGTTGTTGTGCACCGCGTTTCCCGGCACGAAATTGTCCGTCCCGTGGCAGGCCGCGCAATTGCCGGTCGGACTGTTGAAAATCTGCCGCCCGAGCAGTTCCTCCGCCGTGAAGTTTGAAAATCCGGCCGCCACGCCCGCGTCATGCTTCGAGTTGCTCGACACGATCGAGCGCACGAACTGCGCGAGCGCGCGCGAGATCCGGTCGCTCGTCACCGTCGCGTTGCCGAAGGCCGCCGTGAACAGCTCCGCGTAGTAGTCCTCCTCGGACACCTTCGCGACCAGCTCGGTCAACGTCAGCCCCATCTCCACCTCGTTCTGGATCGGCAGCAGCACCTGGTCCTCGAGCGTCGCCGCGCGCTCGTCCCAAAAAAAGCTCCCCCGAAGATAATAGCGCGCGCTCGTCAGCCCCATCGAGTTGCGCCCGGTCAGCCCGCCCGCGAAGCCCGTGCTCAGCGGCGCCGGGTCGGAGAACCCGTGCTCCGGCTGGTGGCACGAGGCGCAGGACACGGTGTTGTTCGCCGAGAGCCGCTTGTCGTAGAACAAAACGCGTCCGAGCGCCGCGCCCGCGTCGGTCACCGGATTCGTCTCGGGCGTGTTGTCCTGCGCCTGGATGGCCGGCGCGCGCAGATGCGCGGGGAGATTTAGCACGCGATAATTCTCCGGTGTCGCCGGCAGCGTCGTGGCGTCGGCGCGGCCGTTGGGCAGCATCGCTTCGTCGGCCGAGACGAAACGAAAAAAATCCCCGCGCGCCGCGCTCGCCGCGCGATCCACCTCAAAGGTGTGCGCGCTGTTGCGAACCTTGAAGGTCGCGCGGTCCCGCCAGTTCACCAAATCCGTCGAGGTCTGGAGCAACCACGCGCCGTTGTCGGTGTCCGTGAGGCTCACGTCCACCTGGCCCGGCGCCGCGCCGGGAGCGATGTCGATGGAAGGCAGGGCGGCGAGCGGCGCGATCAACAGTCCGGAAAAACCAAGCGCCGCGATGGACCGAAGCGGGAGTCGGAGGGGCATGCCTCTATCAAAGCAGAGCTTCGTTAAGGGATTATTAAGGCCGCTCGTTTTCCGCCGTTTCGCCGGATCTTTTTCCCGCCCCGGCAAAAAAGACTCCGGCCAGCAAACCCGCGACAAAACCGGCGGCGTGCGCCGGCACGTCGACGCGCGTCTCGCCGGCGCCCGCCCCGTAAAGCATCAGCATCGTCGCGCCCGCGCCGAGCGGCGCGAGCAACGCCCGCCAGCGCTTCGACGAGACGTTCTCCGCGAACAGGGTCCGAACGGCCCGGCCGGTCAGCAGACCGAGCGCCGCGAACACCGCCGCCGAGGCGCCGAGCGAACGATACTCCGCGGGGAAATTCGCCGCGCCCACCGCGAGGTTTCCCATCGCCGCCGACGCGACGAGCAAGGCCGCGCCGCGCGCGCCCCCCCAGACCGAGAGCACGGCGGCGAAAAGGAAAACGCCTCCCGGGAGATTCGACATCAGATGCCCCGCGTCCGCGTGCAGGAACAGCGCGGAGAAAGGCCGCCACCACTCGCCGTCCGAGAACACCGCACGCGCGTCCATCGCCAGCGAGGGAGCGAGCTCCGGCCATCGCGTCTGCGCGGCGAAGACGCCCATCGCGCCCAGCGCCCAAAGCACCGCGAAGAACAACGCGTCGCGCCACCGCCCGGGCAGGACTTCGCGCCTCGGCGCCGGCGGCCAGCCCGCGTTCTCCCGCTCGAAAAGCTCCAGCTGCTCGCGCACGACATCGCGCGCCTCCGGCGGCACGAGCAGCGCATACCCGCCGCCTTCGCCCGCCTCCGTGGTCTTTTCCCGCAACACATACGGCAGGCCCATCGCCAGCGCCACGAGTCCGTGGTCGAAGCCCGTCGCGGCGTTTTCGTAGGCGCCCGCCTCGGCCCAACCCTCGCCCGGCGGGAGTTCGCCCTCCTCGGGCGGGGCGACGGGATCGGCGGTGGTCATCGGCGGGCATCATGACGCGTTTCCTCCGCCGCGCCACCGCCGAAACGCGAAATACCGCCCGGCGTCCAGGTGGACGCGCGGGTCCCTCCACGCGTGGCTCGTGGCCTGTCAACCACTCCCATGCCTCCCGAACCGGCGGGCGCGGGGACGCGCCCGCCCACCCATGACAAAGAACAACGAGCCCGAACGCAGGGACCGATCCCCCTCCCCGTCCGCCCTCGCCCCAAGCCCGGCTCCGCTCGTCGCCTCACCCGCGCAACTGCTGCCCGCGCACCAAGTCCTGGAACAGGCCCGGCTGCGCCATCAACTCGTCGTAGCTTCCCACTTGCGCCACCGCGCCGGCCTCGAGCACGAAGATGCGGTCGCAGTGCTTCACCGTGGAGAGACGGTGCGCGATGAAGATCGCCGTGCGCTCGCCGAGATTGCGCTCGATGGCCTGCGAGATGAGCTGCTCGCTCAGCGTGTCGAGCGCGCTCGTCGCCTCGTCGAAGATGAAACACGCGGGATCGGCGAGCAACGCGCGCGCGATCGCGAGACGCTGGCGTTGACCGCCCGAGAGCATCGAGCCGCCCTCGCCCACGCGCGCGTCGAGGCCGCCGGGCAACGCGGCGATGAATTCCCACGCGTTGGCCTGCTCGCAGGCGCGGCGGATCTGCGCGTCGTCGGCGTCGGGCCGCGCCACGCGCAGGTTGTCGCGCAGGGTGGAGTTGAAGATGAACGGGTCCTGCGGCACGACGCCGAAGTGCCGGCGCAGCGCCCGCGTCGAGTGCGCGCGCAGGTCGGTCTCGCCGATGCGCACCACGCCCTCCTGCGGATCGTAGAGACGCAGCAGGAGTTGCGTGACGGTCGTCTTGCCCGCGCCCGAGGGGCCGACAAAGGCCACGCGCTCGCCGGGTCGTATCGTCAGCGTCAGATCGCGCAGCACGGGCTTGGCCGGATCGTAGGCGAAGGCCACGTGTTCGAACGAGATCGCCGCGCGCCGCGGCGGCGCGTCGTCCGAGCCCGCCGGGTCGGGCGTCGTGGTCGCGGTGTCGAGCACCGTGCCGATGCGCTCCAGCGCCGCCGAGCATCCGCCCCAGAGCGTGAAGGCGGTGAACACGCCTTGCATCGGACCCGTGAGGCCGAGGTAGGCCGCGAGACAGGCCGCCACCACGCCGAGGTCGATGTGGCCGTCGAGGTAGCGCCACGTGCAGGCCGCCATGAGGATCGCGTAGCAGACGTAGCTCAGGCCCTCCTGCTTGATCCACTCGACGTGCGAATACACGTCGCGCTCGTAGCTCTTGCGCCGGATCACGTCCGCCTGCCGCTCGAAATTTTGCGCCACCTGCGCCTCCATCGCGTAGAGTTTCACCGCCTTGTTGCCGCGCAGCAGATCGGCCACCTGTCCGCTCACGTCGCCCTCGACGCTCTGAAAATCCTTCTGGATGCCTTCGATCCGCCTACGCGCCCACATCATCATGCGCACGCTCAGGAGCGCCGTGCCCATCAGCACCGAGGCCAGCACCCAGTCCCATTTCCAAAACAGGACGAGCGTGATGATCACGCCCGCGATCGAGCCGGGCAGGTTCATCGTGGCGTGTCCGAAAAAATCCATCACCGCGCGCAGCGGCGACCCGAAGAGATAGCTGAACAACTCGCCCGACGAGTGCGTGCCGTGAAACCGCAGGCAGAGGTGGTTCACGTGGCGGAAAAACTGCCGGCGCAACGCGAAGATCACCTGCTCTCGCGTCCGCGTGAAAAGCCGGTAGCCAAAATGCCAGAACGTCATTCGCAGGATGCTCGTCACCACGAGGTAGATCCCCGCCAGCCACGCGAGCCGCCGCCAGCGTTCCGCCGTGTCGAGCTCCACGCCCGGCACGTCGAGCACGTAGGAGAAAAGCCACTTCGGAAACACGTTCTGGATCGCGACCGCCGCCCCGCTGACGCCCACGAGCAGCAAGGCCGCCCCGATGCTCAGGCGGTGTTGCCACAGCAGCGGCCAGACATGGCGCCGAAAGGCGGACTGCGACGGAACCGGCGAGGCGGGCGAGGACATGGTTGCGAGGCCGAGACGGGTCGGGCCGGAAGCCCGGCGCGTCAACCATGCTCGCGATTGAACCGTAAACCCGAGGCCGAATCCGTTCGCGGTTATCTTGCCGCCCCATGCTCGCCCCGACAAAACGCCATTCGCATGCGTTGTCCCTCCGCCCTTCGCGCTCTCGCCGCTTTCTCCCGCCCCGCGCCCGCCCTTGCCATGCTCGCGCTTTCGCTCGCGCCCGCTCTCCGCGCCGCGCCGAGCATCGAGACGGTTTTCTACGACATGCCGGCCGACTTGCTCCCGGCCGTGATGCCTTCGCCCACCGCGCAACTCGCCGCCGTGCCCGGCTACCCGGACGATCCCGGGCGGCTCACGTTCATCGCCCGCCTCTACCTGCCCGATCCCGACGTCCACGGCCCCGGGCCCCATCCCGTCGTCCTCTTTCTCCACGGCTCCGGCGGCCTCTGGTCCAACAACAGCATCCCCGCCTCGATCACGGCGAACAACGCCCCCGCGTCGCAGTTTCGCGATTGGGGCGACCTCCTCGTCGGCCTCGGCTACGCCGCGCTCTTCCCCGACAGCTACAACCCCCGCGGCATCGCCGGCGATTTCGGAGACCGCCGCCCCCACCACGACGCCGACGAGGACGACGCGCTTTGCTCGCCCAACTACGAGCGCCCGAAGGACGTCGTCGCCGCCCTCGAATACCTCGTCACCCGCGCCGAGATCGACCGCGAGCGCGTCGCCCTGATCGGCTTTTCCCACGGCGCGCAGACCGGCATGAACGCCCTCCTCGACGCCTCGGTCGACCGCGGCGTCTACGACGTCGACTACGTCGACCTCGTCGAGGACCCGGACAACCCCGGCGAGTTCGTCGAGAAGTCGGTCAAGAAAACCGTGCCCTCGCCCGTCCGCGTCCCCGCCCGCCTGCCGATCCCGAGGTTCTGCGCCTTCTACTACGGCGGCGGCTCCCACTACGGCTACCACGGCCAGGCATCCTCGGTCGTCGCCGGCCGCTACATGATGGACCGGCGCACCACCGCCATCCTCTTCCACGGCACGGGCGACTCGCTCATGGGTATCACAAATCACACTACGACGCCCGTCTCCGGCACCGTCTACCCGATCAAGCAGGTCCTCTCCTCCGCCGCCCAGGCCGCGACCCTCGGGCTGCCCAATCCCATCGTCCGCCACTACATCCTCGACCGCACCGCCGTGCACGCGCCCGCCACCGCGCGCGTCGGCCACTCGTTCGACCTGGGCTCGGTCGCCATCGCCGCCGAGGCCGACCAGGACACCGCCAACGAGAGCCCCAACCAGAAAGCCCGCCGCCTCGCCCGCGAAGAGGTTCTCCGCTGGCTCGATTTCAAACTCGGCCCCGCGCCCGCGCTCTCCATTGCCCCCGCCTCCGCGCAACCGACGACGCATATCGAGGCCGCCTGGCCCACGCGCCCGCGCCTCCGCTACAAGCTCGAACGCGGCGAAACCCTCGCCGCCGACTCGTGGACCGACGCCACCGCCGAGGCCGACGGCACCGGCGCGCCCGCCACGCACGTCGCCCCGAATCCGCCCGCCGACGGCCGCGTCTTTTTCCGTCTCCGCACAAGGCCCGTCGACATGCCGACCGCCGCCCCCGAGCACGCCGGCTTCTTCAAAACCTACGCCGACTTCGGCCTATAAACCCCGGCGCCGCCTGCGAAACCGCGGCCGCACCTCGTCGAGAACGAGCACCACCGCCAGCGCGATCCCCGTCAGCATCGCGACGAAAAGCAACAGCACGCCCGCGAGCAGGCCGACATCACGCCAACCCCAACTCGACCGGCCGTTCGCCTCCGCCCGGCGCCGGTTTTTCTCCGCCCGCGCCAAGCGCTCCGCCTCGGTCGGCGTGTATTCGCCGATCACTACGCCGGGCGGAAACGCCTCGCGGATATCGGCCGTCATCCCGCCCTTCTTTCCGAACCGCATCACGCCCTCCTTCGGCGTCAGCTTTCCGAAAAAACGCGTCTCTCCGCCGAAGAACGCCACGTATCCGCCCTTTCCGCCATAAGGGCTATGGGCCGCCCAGGTGCCGTCCGGCTGGAGCCCCCGGGTCCAGGCCACGGGCGTGGTGTCATCGATCCGCCCACGCCACGGGCCGAGCGGCACCGCCCAGGAAAGCTTGGCGCGCAAGAACGCCGGCTCCGCCGCCATCCCGTCGGGCCGCAACACCGCGCCCGGCGATGCGGACTCGCCGTCCCTCGCCGGATCCAATGCCGAAAACCACACGCCGGCGTCGTTCAAGAATCCGCCGCGCGCCAACTCGGCCGCGTAATCCCACGGGGTCGCCGCCGCCGGCGGCAGCCCTCCGTGATCCGCCGCATACAGGAAAGTCGCCTGCGCGATCCGCCGCGCGTTGGAAGCATCCACCAGGCGCGGAGAGTTCTCCCGAACACGACCCGCGAAAGGCAGAAGCATGATAACCACGGAGACCATCAACCCGCCGCCAATCCCCCACGCCAACCGGAGTCTCTTCATTGACGGCGACATTCGCGGATCTGACCGAAAAGGAAAGTTGCTCATGGGCGCCCGGAGATAACACACGCAAGGCCGGGGGTTTCTTAGCTTTCTCCTCCGTGTTTCCCAAAAAAGACCCGGCCTGTTCTTGCATGGCCAACCAAGGGGAAACCCCCATGATTTCAGAGGTATATTCGTATTTTTTTACAAAGCGGTTTGTTGCCAAGAAACTGAACCAAGCGCCTAGCTGCTCCCGTGAAGGGTATTAAGCAGCCCGCCTCCGCTTGTTCGCGCCGCAACGCCACGCATCCAGAGCGAGGCGCCCCCGCCTTCAGCTCCGGCGTTTTCGCAATCCGGCTGCACGCCGCTCCTCCGAGGCTCAACAACCGGCCAGGCCAAGGTCCGGCTTGCCCGCCTGAAATCGCGCCCGCCGCATCAACCGCCGGAAGCCTCCGCCCCCGCATACCGACCAGTCTAGACCGCGTCCGCCGTCCGCACATAACATATCCAGATAATTGATACCATGCCCGCCGTAGCCGCCACCCTCCGCGCCCCCGACCTCGCCGAAAACAATCCCGACCACGCACGCGACCGTTATGAGCGCCTGCGCGATTTCGTGAACAAACAGGGCAACCGCCGCGTCACCTTCGTCGCGTGGATACCGGCCCCCGCCTCCGCGACGCCCGATCAGGGCGCCTGGGGGGCGTGGTTCGACCGACCCGCGCCCAACTTCTGCGATCCGCTCGTGGAGGCCGACGTCGCCATAGCCCCCGCCTGACCTCCGGGCGCCGGCCGCATCCCCTCGGCGCGGCGCCACGCGTTGTCATGAAACAGGCCGTCGTCCTCATCCACGGCGTGGGCGAGCAGATACCCATGGACACGCTCCGCGGCTTCGTCGAAGCCGCCTGGAGCGACGATCCCTCCCTGCGCCGCCCCAAGGTCCCCTCCACCGTCTGGAGCAAGCCCGACACCATGTCCGGCGACCTCGAGCTCCGGCGCATGACGACCGCCGAGAACCGCGAACGTCGCCGCACCGACTTCTTCGAGTTCTACTGGGCGCACCTCATGAAGCAGACCACATGGGGCCACGTCCGCGCCTGGCTTCGCGTGCTGCTCTTCCGTTCCCCGCGCCGCGTCCCCCCGCAACTCCGCGCCCTCTGGTGCCTCGTCGTCGCCCTGCTCGGCTCCGCCGCCTTCGTCGCCGCCGGGCACGCCGCCGGCCTGCTCCGGTTCCCGCCCGCGCTGCTCGGCGCCCTCGGCGCCGCGTGGTTTCTTGTCGGCGGCGCGCTCGTCGCCCTCGTGCTCCGCGTCGCCGGCGACGCCGCCCGCTACCTTCACGTCGCGCCCGACAACATCGAGGTCCGCCGCCACATCCGCCAGGCCGGCCTGGCGCTCCTCGACCGCCTTCACGAATCCGGCGAATACGACCGCGTCATCCTCGTGGGCCATAGCCTCGGCGGCGTCATCGGCTACGACCTGCTCACGCACTACTGGGCTCGCGTCCACCACCACCCCGGCGGCACCGGCCAGAGCGCCTTCGAGGAACGTTTTTGCGTGGAAAAACTCGAGGAGCTCGCCGCGCTCGCCCGGAGCGATCCCGCGCGGTTCGACGTCGACGCCTACCAACGAGCCCAGTCCGACTACCTCGCCACGCTCCGCCGCCGGGGTCACCCCTGGCTCGTCAGCGACTTCGTCACCTTGGGCAGCCCGCTCGCCCACGCCGACTACCTGCTCGCCCGCGACCGCGAAGAGTTCCTTCGCAAGATCGCCGAGCGCGAATTCCCGTCCTGCCCGCCCGCCCTCGAGCTCGTCCACGGCCAGCCCCGTTTCACCTACCCGAGCGCCGAGCTTCGCGTCCCGCACCACGCGGCCGCCTTCGCCGCGACCCGCTGGACCAACCTCTATTTCCCCTGCCGCCGCATCCTTTGGGGCGACTTTGTCGGCGGCCCCGTCGCGCCCGCCTTCGGGCCCGGGGTCAAAGACGTTTCCGTCGAGACGACCATCCGCGGAGGACTCTTCGCCCACACCCGCTACTGGGATTTCCCCTCGCCCCGCCCCGCCGCCGACTCGCCCCCGCCCTGGCTCGCCGCCCTCCGCCGCGCCCTGCG
>CBINJQ010000177.1:0-8789 GCA_966251015.1 uncultured Akkermansia sp.
CGGCGACGGCGACGACAAGCGGGAAAATCAGGCGGCGGGGACGGAAGGACATGAGAAAATCGAAGCAGTGACGAGGAAGAGGGGGACCGGCGAAGCCTACCAAGAACCAATCGGTGCAGGGGGAGGTGAAAGTCGACGTAGGGGCGGGAAATGAGGATGGCTGGCGAAAGACGAAGAAAAGGCGATAAGGGCGACCGCCGGGCTAGACGCCGCGCCCGAGGGCCGGTTGCAGAAAAAGAGGGCGTAAGGGATTAAATTTCGCTCGGTCGGGCTCGCCGTTGACAAAGGCCCCGCCGCCGGGTCTGGTGCTCGTTTTCCATGTCCATTGTCATCTGGCTATTCACGTTCGTCCTGGTCCTTCTTTCGGTCTTTCTGGTCCTTATCGTCTTGATGCAGAAGTCGAAGTCCGACGGCGGCGTCGGCGCGGCCTTGGGCGGCGGCATGACGGAGGCGACCTTCGGCGCCGACACCGGCAACATGCTCGCGACGATGACCCGCAACGGCGCCATCGCGTTCTTCGTCATCACCTTCGGTCTATACCTCGCGCACATTTATCAACACCGCACGGATCGGGCCAAGACGATCCTGCCGACGATCTCGGCTCCTGCGGCGCCGGCCGCCCCCGAGGCTTCCGCCGTCACCCCGGCCCCCGAAGCCGTCGCGCCGACGATCCCGGCTCCCGCGCCGGAAGCGGCCCCCGCCGCCGCTGATGTCGCTCCCGCCACGGCGACCCCCGCGACCACGGAACCCGCCCAGTAAAGTCGAGGTCTCCACGCGCGTGGCCCGCCACCGCTCCTCTTTTTCCCGGCAGACGGCTTTGTCCGTCTGCCTTTTCTTTGTCTGCGTCGCCGCCGGAATGGCGCCGACGCCGCTTGCGGCGCAATCGCGGCTCAACCGGCCGCCGCCGCGCTACCTGCAACTCTCGCCTCCCGACCAGCAGAAGGGCGCCGCGATCCTGCGCGAGATGCGCTCGGCGGGGCCCGACGGCGATTATTACATGGAATTTGATCTGCGAGTGCTGCCGCGTCGGGGTGAAAGCAGCCGGATTCCCGGTCGCCTGTGGGGAGGGCGGAACGAGAACGGACCGGTGACCCGGCTCGTGCTCCGGCCGTCGGACGGGGCCGCGAAGCCCCCGGCCGGATCCGGCGCACCAGCGACCGAGCAGCGTCTTCTTGTCCAAGGCGGCCCGCGTCCCGCCGCCTGGCAATGGCCGGCGAAGGACGGCGCGTCGTCCGTCGTGATCGACGAGGGCGCGCTCTTCGAGCCTCTCGCGGGCACGGACTTGTCGGCCTTTGATCTGCAGATGCCGTTCCTTTATTGGAACGATTTCGTTTATGAGGGGAAAACGCGGCTGAACGACCGTCCGGCCGACGCGTTTTTGCTCTATCCGCCCGCGTCGTTGGCGACGCGCCGTCCCGACCTCGTCGCGATGCGGGTGTATCTGGATCCTCAATACCATGTGCTCGTCCAGGCCGAGCAGCGGGGCGAGGGCGAGCGCATGCTGAAGTCCATGCGCGTGGTCGAGCTGAAGAAGATCGGCGAGCAGTGGACGGTGAAGGCCGTCGAACTGCGCGACGAGAAGACGCGCGACAAGACGCGCTTTGTGGTCACGGCCGCGGCGCTCGGGCGCGATTTTGCGAGCGGTGTTTTCGAGCCGGGAGGCCTGCCCCTGACCTTGACCGCTCCGTCCTCCCTGACCCGTCTCTCCGAGTGACGGTAGCGGTGCGGGAAGGGCCGTCTCGAGGCGTGCGAATGAAGGCGGGGGACGACTTGCTCGTTGGCCGCGCCTGATCCGATTTGTGGGATGTTATCGCGTTCGCGGACGCCGCTCCAAACGCAGGCGTGGGGTAGGGCTGGACCGCCGGGCCGGCCGTGCCGGAGCGGAATTTTGCGAAGTGATAATACGCCGTCAGCTTGCGGCGGGCCCAGCGGTCCCGCCCTACCTCTAAACGGCTGAACGCGGATACGCCTCTGTTCGAACCGCTCCAGCCACCTCCCGGAGATGCCGTGGCGTGGATGCGTTTGGACGCGGAGCGTGCTCAGGCGGCGAGCCGGCGGCCGGCGCTTTCCTGGCTGCGCCATGGCAGGCCGGGGAGGGTGGCCATGGCGATGAGCGCGAGTTGGCTGATGGCGAAGCCGATCAGCCACGGGAAGGCGCGGTCCATGAAGCCGTAGCTGTGCAGGCCGACACCGAGCATGTTGGTGCCAAACCAGCTCCAGGTCGTGACGACGTTGCCGAAGACCGCCAAGGCCATGAAGCCCCGCGCGCCGCAGAGACGACCCCAGCGCACGTGGAGGATGAGCGCGTTCCAGATCACGATGATAAGCGCGCCGTTTTCCTTCGGGTCCCAGCCCCAGAAGCGCCCCCAGGACTGGTCGGCCCAGATGCCGCCAAGAATGGTGCCGACGAGGCTGAAGAGGGTGGCGAAGCAGGTGATGCCGTAGACCATGCGCTCGAGCGCGGATGCGGTCGGGGCGTCTAGTCCGCGGGTGAGGGCGCCGCGCACGATATACAGGATCGCGAGGAAGCCCGCGAGGTAGGTCGCGCTGTAGCCGATGGTGATGACGACCACGTGGGTCGCCAACCAGAAGTTCGAGTCGAGCACGGCCTGCATCATTTGCATCGTGTCGCCGCTGAGCGAGAGGTGGTGGGCGATCATCAGGCCGGCGAAGCCGAGGATGCTCCCCGCCGCCGAGGCGAATCCGCGCGGGTGGAGTTTTTCGAGCAAGAGGCAAAGGCCGACGGCGCCCCAGGCCACGAAGAGGGCGGAGGAGTAGAGATTGGTGACCGGCGGACGGCCCTCGATCCACATGCGCGCGACGATGCCGGCGCTCATCACGGCGAAGGCGAGACCGAGCAGATAAAACGAGGCGCGGGCGAACACGTCCGGCCAGCAAAGCCAGGAGAGCAGGGCGAGGAGCAGGGCGGCGACAAAGAGGTTGATGCCGGAGTAGAACGGCGCGGCGGCCTTGAAACGCGTCTCGGCGTCGATTTTCACGAGCTGTTTGGCGAAGCGGCTCTCCGAGAGGTCGCGGAGCTTGCCGAGGAGCTCGTTGAAGTGGACGGCGTCCCCGTTCCGCCACAGCTGCGCCAAGGTGGCGTAGCTGAGCGCCTGGATGTCGATTCTTCCGGTTTGGAAAACATCCAGCAGGGCTTCGCCGGTGCCGCGCCAGGCGGTGTCGTCCTGATCGGAATCCGCGGGGGGGACGGCGAGCAGGTGGCCGGTTTTCGCCATGAAATCGAAGCGGTGGAACATGTTGATGATCGCGTTGGCCGCCGCCTCGTCGTGGGCCTGTTTTTGTTCACGGAGCCGCACGGCTTCGATTCCGGCGGGCAGTTTCTCCTGAAACTCGGTCAGGGCGCGCAGCGGATCGTCCAGTTCGGGCGGGACGAGCGAGGCCTGGAGCTTCACGTAGAGGCCGACGTTGTCGCGGAGGGTGATCACGGCGCGCTGGAAGTGCGTGCGCCGCTGCGCCTCGATGGATTGCGCGAGGCCGGCCTGGCGTTGGAGCTCCTTCAGACCCGGCGAGAGCTGCTCGTAGGAGAAACGTTTTTTGCCGGCGCCGTCCTCCTCCTTGAGCTTGAGCAAGGCGAGGACGTCGGGGTGGACGACCTCGAAGATCTGGTAGGCGTTGGCCTTGCGGTCGTCGAGAAGCACCTCGGCGATCCACCGGGAGGGAGCGAGCGCGGAGCCGTCGGCGCTCCGCACGGTTTGCCGGCCTTGCAATTGCAGGAGCGTGGCGCGGGCGACGGTATCGAGAGGCTTGATACGTCCGCCGACGAGCACGGGGAGGCGTCCGAAGGCGACGTGATCGGGCGCGTCGGCCGGCGCGGCGGGCGGCCGCAGCGTGTAGCCGACGTAGACCAGGCCGAGCAGCAGGACGAGGAAGGGGAGGAGGCGCTTGAAGGACATCGAGACGGGGAGTTATCGGGCGAACCAGGCGCCGGGGCCGGCTTGGCGGAAAGCGCGGGAGAGGGCGAGGAGCGCGGCGGCGGTGAGGGCGTGGAGGCCGATAACGACCCAGCGCAGGATGGCGTCGTAGATGTCCCCGCCGAGGAAACCGTAGGCGAGAACGCCCGCGAGCAGCAGGAGCGAGGCCCAGGCGTAGGCGCCCAGCAGCGGGCGGCTCCATGCCTTTCGCAGCGAGATGCCCGCGAGCAGCGCCGCGCAAACGGCGAACTCGAGCGCGAGCACGCCGAGCCCGGCCACGGCGGGCGCGCCGTCGGCGGAGGCGGCCACCCACAGGCCGACGAGGCCTGCCATGAGGCGAAGGACCAGCACGAGCCCCAGCGCGACGACGGGCGCGGGCGCGTCGTCGCGGGCGACTTCGTTGGCCGGAACGCCGCGACGGGCGATGAAGCCCGCCAGGTGCCAGCCGAACTGCCAGAAGAGGCCGACGGCCATGAGAAGGCAGCTCAGGTAGGGGATGACCCACGACGGGTTGCGGACGACCTGGAGGACGGTGGTCCGGTCGTTGTTGTCGAAGCCCGCCTGATAGAAGGTCATGCCGTCGTGGCGCAGCGGGTTGTTCATGAAGATAAGCACCTCGCGGTCGTTGACCCCGTCCGCCGTGGTCAGGCGGACCCGGCTGGAGAAGTTTTTGGGGATGTCGGTGCCGGCGTAGCGGTCGTGGGAAAAGTCGAGGAGCGTGAGCGAGTAGGGCTTGTAGGCGCGCTGGAAGCGCAGCGACATCGACCACTCGCGGCCGGCGTAGCTGAAGCGCTCCGGCTGGGTGAGCATCGTGGAGACGAGGAAGACGCCGAGGCTGCCTTCGGGGCCGACGAGCTCGACGAGCGCGGCGGGCAGGTTGCGCTCGTTCTGCTTGTAGGTCATCGGAAGCGGCGCGAGGAGGAACCGGGGGCCGAGTCCGCGGGTGGCTGTGTTTTCCACCGGCTTCAGCATCGGCGGGGACTGGCCCTTGTCGGCGAGCGCGGCGTTCGGGTAGTAGGCGCGGGGAACGACCCGGAAGGGCAGCGCGGAAACCTCGATTCCCTCCTGCTTGCCGGCGGCGCGCGCGAGGCGCTCCTCGGGGATGACCGTGACGATGTCCTCGTTCGCCGGGCTGGTGTCGATGATGGCGAGTTCGTTGAGGCGCCAGCTTTCGGAGTAGTTTCGCGTCTGTCCTTCATCGAGGCGCATCTGGTATTCCTCCTGGAACAGGCCGGTGAAGAGCTCGCCGAGGAGAAGGAGGATGAGGCCGAAATGGACGAGCTGGATGCCCGCCTTTTTCCACGAGAATGCGAAACGCTTCGCGTGCGCGGCGACGAGGTTGAGCAGGAGGAGGCCGCCGATGAAGTATCCGCCGGGGAAGACGGGCACGGGGAAGCCCTTGATGTCCTGGAGGACGATCAGGCTTTTGAACCATTTCTCCTGCACGACCCAGATGCCGAGGTGGACCTGGTCGATGGTCGCGAAGAAAACGAGCAGCGCGGAGAGCGCGAGCAGCGCGACGGTCAGCCGGAGGGAGATGAAGAAGCGGACGAATTCGCGGTAAAGTTCGCGCATTTTGGAGCAGGGAGATGGGAGCGAGGAGCGGGGCGGCGAAGCGGACGCGGGCTGGAAGCCCGCGCGACCGGGGGGCGGCCTCGCTTTCAGGTGGCGGGGCGGAGGGTGCGGATGAATGCGACGAACTTGTCTTTCTCGCGGGCGACCACGGCGTCCGGGGCGGTCAGCTTGAAAAACCAGGTGGCGCCGGAGTAGGGGACGATGGCGCCGAGGACGCGCTGGGTGGCGGCCGGCGGTTTGGACGGGCCGGTGATGTCGACGAGGTCGACGTGGAGCGCGCCGATGTCGAGGTGCTGGAGCGCGGCGCCGAGTTCGGCCTGGCCGATCGGGGCGAGCCCGAGCTGCTGGCGCCAGCGGTTGACGTTGGCGAGATTGCCGCCGACGTCGCCGGGGAAGGCGGTCACGGCGACCTCGCCGCCCGGGCCGCCGTTTTCCCCGGGGATCAGAAGGGTGGCCTTGCGCATCGGGCGCTCGGGACCGGCGCTCCAGCCGGCGGGAACATCCCAGACGAGCGAAGGGCCGCTGGCGGTGTCGACCCGGGTGTTCGCCATCGTGGCGTCGGGCCCGGCGCCGGTCTGGGCGGGGGTTGCCGCAGGCGTTGAGCCTGAATCTATCGGAGGATGGCCGGCGGGGAGGCCCGGCGCCGCGGACGTTGCGGGCGGCGGGGCTTCTTTTTTGACCGTGTAGGTTTTGATTTCGTCGCGGCGACAGGCGACGAGACCGAGGGAAAGCGGGAGCGCGAGAGCGGCGAAGACAGAAAAAGCGGAGCGTCGCATGGCGGAAAAGCGGGAAGATGTCGCCCGGCTTCGAGCGAAGGGCAACCCATTCCGACCGCTTATCAGGGCGGACAACGAGGACAATAAGCGCGCGGTGTGCTTGTGCCCCGCGCGACGGGCCCGCAAGGTAAGGCGATGAGCCTTCAGACGATGGGCGACACCGCCTACTTGGTTACCTTCGACGGCGAAGCCCACGCCGCCCTGCTTACGCGGGTGCGCGCCTTCGCGGCCGGTCTGGCGGCGGACCGTTTGGAGGGGGTGACCGAGATCGTGCCGGCCTACGGCAGCGTCGGCGTGGTCTACGAACCAGAGCGCGTGCCGACCTCGCACGGCGAGCTTCCGTGGCGGGTGGTGGGCGAGTGGCTGGAACGCCATCTTTCGGGCAAGGCGTCGTCGGCGCCGCGCCGCGAACGCAAACCGCGGGAGCATGTCGTGCCGGTCGTCTACGGCGGCGAGCACGGTCCGGACCTGGAGGCGGTGGCGAAGCACGCCAAGCTGACCCCGGAGGCGGCGGCGAAACTCCACGCCGGCGCGAGCTACCACGTCGCGGCGATCGGGTTCAGCCCGGGATTTCCCTATCTGGTGGGCCTGCCCGAAAAGCTCGCGACGCCGCGGCGCCCGAGCCCGCGCATTCGCGTTCCCGCGGGCGGCGTCGGTATCGGCGGTTCTCATACGGGCATCTATCCCCGCGAGACGCCCGGGGGCTGGAACTTGATCGGTCGCACCTCGCTGGAGCTCTTTGATCCGTTGCGCACCGAGGGGCCGGCGCTCTTTTCGGTGGGGGACAAGGTCAAATTCAAGCCGGTGGACGCGCTGCCGCCCGCTTCGCCGCGTCCGGCGGCGCCCGGAGTGTTTGACCCGGGTTCGGGCGGGGTCCCGGCGGCCGGCGCCCCCGCGTCCGAGCGCGACCGCTCCTCGTCCCCTTTCATAGAGGTGGTCAAACCGGGCACGCTCACCACGGTGCAGGATCTCGGCCGCCGCGGTTTCGCCGCGCTCGGCGTGGGGAGCGGCGGAGCCTTGGATGTCTGGGCGGCGGCGGTGGCCAACCTCGCGGTGGGCAACGCTCCCGAGGCTCCCCTGCTCGAATGCACCTACGTCGGCCCGGTCCTGCGGTTCTCGTCGGACACGGTGGTGGCGGCCTTGGGCGCCGAGTGCGCGAACCTGCCTCCCGGGCGCCCGGTCTCGATAAAAGCGGGGCAGGTCCTGGATTGCTCGGCGCTCACCCGCGGCGCGCGGCTCTATCTCGCGGTCGCGGGCGGGTTGCGCGTGCCGGTCCTGCTTGGCGGGGCCGGCACGGCGGTGGGCGCGCGTTTCGGCGGGTTCGCCGGCAGACCGCTCGCGGCGGGCGACCGGCTCGCCTGCGGCACCGGGGCGGGGATCGCGTGCGACGTCACCTGGCGGTTGGCGTCGCCCGTGCCGGCTCCGACGCGCAAGGAGACCGTCGAAGTGCGGCTGATACCCGGCCTGGACTGGGCTCACATTTTCAAACGTTTCGGCCCCGGCGGCGGGGCGCGCGCGGTGGAAGCGCGTCGCTTTCAACTCAGCGCGAAGTCCGACCGCATGGGCCTGCGGCTTGGCGGCGAGCCGTTTCTCGTGCCGGGCGGGGCGGGGGAGCAAACCTCTCGGCCGGTGGTTCCCGGCACGGTGCAGTTGCCGCCGGACGGGTTGCCCATCGTCCTCATGGCCGAGGGGCAGACGATAGGCGGCTATCCGCAACTCGGGCAGGTGGCTTCGGTCGATTTGCCGAAGCTCGCCCAGGCGCGGCCGGGCGCGGAGATCGTTTTCAAGCTGACCGAAGTATCCGCCGCCCAGCAGGCGCGCCTCCGCGTCGCGGCGGACGTGGCTCGTCTCCGGGTCGGGCTCGGGATGCGACGCTGAACGGGCGGGAGGCCGAACATGGGCGCGCACGCGGGAACGGTCGACCTCAACGCGGACGTCGGCGAAGGCGGCGCCCGGGACGCCGAGCTTTTCGCCGCAGGCATATCCTCGGCCAACGTCGCCTGCGGCGCGCACGCGGGCGACGAGGCGACGATGGCGGCGGCCTTCGCTCTGGCGGCGAGAGACGGCGTGGTGGTCGGCGCGCATCCGGGACACGCGGACCGCCCCGGGTTTGGCCGGCGGGAAATCGTCCTCGCGCGCGACGAAGCGGAGGCGCTGCTGGGCGCCCAGTTCCTGCTTTTCTCGCGGGTGGCGGAGCGGGCCGGCGTGAAGGTCGGGCACGTAAAGCCGCACGGCGCGCTCTACCATCAGGCAAACCGGGACCTTTGGCTCGCGGAGCTTTTGGTGAAGGCGGCGCGAGCGGTTTTCCCCGGCGCGGCCGTGTTCGGACCGCCGACGGGGGCGCTTCGGGAGGCGGCGTTTGCGGCGAACGCGAAGTTCGTGTCCGAGGGCTTTGTCGATCGTGGCTATCGTGCGGACGGAACCCTGGTCCCGCGCGGCGAGCCGGGCGCGGTTTTGCACGACGTATCGGTGGTCGTGGCCCAGGCGCTGGCTCTCGCTCGTTCCA
>CBINJQ010000178.1:0-8762 GCA_966251015.1 uncultured Akkermansia sp.
TGCCGGCGGAGATGATCTTGCCGGAGTCGTCCTTGCGGAAGCCGCCGCCGATGTTCTCGAGGGCCACGCCCTTGCTGAGGAGATACTCGAGGAGAACGAGGTTGGTGGTCTGCGGATAGACGTAGTCGGAGCCGAGCAGGTAGAACTTCTTTTTGCCCTCGGCCAGGTAGTAGTCGACGGCGGGCGTGGCCTGTTGGTTAACGGCCTCGGCGGTGTAGGCGACGTTTTGCGACTCTTCCTCGCCCTCGTATTGCACGGGGTAGAAAAGGAGACCGTTGTTCTTCTCGAACACGGGGAGGACGGACTTGCGGGAGACGGAGGTCCAGCAGCCGAAGGTCACGGCGACCTTGTCCTGCTCGAGGAGCTGCTTGGCCTTTTCGGCGAAGAGGGGCCAGTTGGAGGCGCCGTCGACGACGACGGGCTCGATCTTTTTGCCGAGGACGCCGCCCTTGGCGTTGATCTCGTCGAAGGTGAAAAGGAGGACGTCGCGGAGCGAGGTCTCCGAGATCGCCATGGTGCCGGACAGAGAGTGGAGCACGCCGACCTTCACGGTCTCTTCGGCGGCATGGAGGGTGGAGGCGGCGAGGGCGCCCAGCGCGATCGCGCCGGCCCCGAGGGTCTGGGTGAGCTTTTTGAACATATGGGAGGGAAAACTGAAGTTGGGTGCGATGGCCGGGGCGCGGTCGCGGACACGCCGCGCCGCCGGGGAGAAGGCCGAAGTCCGCGCAGGGACCCCGGCCCGAAAAGGTTCGTCAGCCGAAGAAGGGCTTAGAACTTGAAGACGCCCTGGAGGGCGTAGCTGACCACGTCGCCGCCGAAGTCGAAGTCGGTGTTGGTGACCTCGCCCTTGATGGCGAAGTTCGGGCTGAGCGTGTAGGTCGAGGCCAGGCCGTAGCCGATGGCGTCGTTGCCGAGCGGGGAATCATCCTCGAAGCCGGTCAAGCGGGCGGAAACCGCGAGGGGATCGGTCACCTTGTAGGTGCCCTGAAGGAGCCAGGAGAGATCGGTCACGTCCTCGACGACGGCGACTTCGCCGGCGAGCGAGAACTTCTCGGTGATCGCGTAGCTGGCCCACAGGTCGGCGGTGTAGGCCGAGGTGGCTCCGTCGACGTCCTCGTAGCCCGCGCCGAGGAAAATGGTGAGATCCTTGATGCTGGTGAGCATCACGTAGGCCTCGTAACCGATATCGTCGTCGATCTCGCCGTCGCCCTCGAAGAAGTTGCCGGTGGCGGCGATCTGGGAGTCGCGAACGGAGACGCCGGTCGAGAAGCCGTCGCCCGCGTAGTCGGCCTTCACGCCGGTGGAGAAGGGGCTGCGATAGGTCGCCTGGCTGAAGCTGATGAAGGCGTTGTTCGGGCTATGGAAGGACTCGTAGCCGAGCCAGCCGAGATACTTGCCCGCGGTGAGCGAAAGGGCGTCGATCTTGTAGGTCACGTAGGCGTCGAGGACGCCGACGTTGTCGACCGCCTGGTCGTTGTCGAAGGGGTTGAAGCTGTAGAGGCTGAACTTGCTGGAGAAGCTCTTGTAGGCGCCGTTCAGCGCGACGTAAGCGGCATCATAGACGCCACCGCTCTTGCCGAACTCGGGACCGTTCTTGGCCAGAGTGCCTTCGGTGACGACGCCCGCGCCGATGACGTAACCGTCAAGGGAGAGGTTATCGTTGATCTTCACCTCGGCTTGGAGGCTGGTGGCGGCGGTGGCGAGGGCGGCTCCGAGGCCGGCGTATTTCAGGCGGGATTTCATGCGTGCTGGTTGTTTTTGGTTGGTTGACCGCTACCGATTTCCCTTCAGAGGGGTATCGGAGGGTAAACCTACCTAAGCGCCCATTATGCCAGCCCCGGGTAAAAACCTTAAAAAGCTGCATGAAAGCGGTTAATGACAACCCAGTCATCCCAACGCCCAAAATACGTCGCGTTTTGCGACAACTATTCCCGGAGATTTTCGATCAAACGAAACACTTCGCGACACATCATCCGGCATCCATGAATCGAATACGCGGTTTCACGCCGCGCGCCGGAAATCGAAGTGAACAATATTGCTCACTTCGATGACCAGACTTCGGGATTCGCGCCCGAATGTCAGGTGCGCTCCACGCGCAGCCGAATAAAGCGACGCCCGTCCACCGCGCCCGCCGCGCTCTTGTCGCGCACCCGGATCCGCTCGCCGCCGTCGGGGAGCGTCACCCGTTCGGTTTCCGTCGTAGGCAGGTCCGGGGAGGTGTTGTCCGCCGCCGGACCGTAAGCATGGCCCCGCGTCCAGCTCACGAGATCCGACGACACCTCGACCACGTAGCGGATATCCCCCAAGGCCGGCGGACGGATGAACGTCAGCTCCAGCGCGACACCGGCCCCGACCGCGCCGCCTGCGCCGCCGGTCCCCGCCGCCGCGACCGGGGACACGTTGATCGCCGTCCCCAATCCATCGGCCACGGCCGGCGAACGGCCGAGCGCGTATTCCAACAGGTTCGGCGCGCCGTCGCCATCGGGGTCCGCCTCGGCCGCGGATGACGCCGAGGGCAGAGCCGAGGCCGTCGCCCACTGCTCGAAACCGCGCTCCCAGCGCACCCGATCCAGCCAGGCCGAGTCCTCGCGCTCGGAGAGATAATCGTCCTTGTCGTAGCTCCAGCGCAGCACATGCGTCCCCGCCGGAACATCGATCACGCGCTCCGTCCAGCCCACGTCGCCCGAGATCGCGGCGACCGTCGTCCCGTCGAGCGAGGCGTGCAACAGGTCGTAGTCGCGCTCCGAGGACACGCGCCACAGCCAGCTGATCCGCCCCGGACCGCTCACCTGTGTCTGGATCCAGCTCTCGCCGTTGTCGTCGAGCAACTCGCCGCTGCGCGCGCTCGATCCGCCAAGCGGCGCCCCGGCCTCCGCGACGCTTCGCCACGGCCTCGACCCGCCGGTGGTGAAGGTCATGCCCGACGCATCCAACGACGCGGCCAGATCCCCGCCCGCGACGGCGATGGTCACGGTCCGGCTCGCCACGCCGGCGGCGTTGGCCGCGCGCACGGTCGTCGTCCACAAACCGGGCTGGCCGGGCACGCCGCCTATCCGTCCGTCCGCGCCGACCGACAAACCGGGAGGCAGGTTGTCGGCGGAGAACACGAGCCCCGCCCCGGCCGCCTCGATCACGTAACCAAACGCCTCCCCCGCCCTGCCCTCGCCGCGCGCCGCGCCGCCCATGAGCGGCGCCACGCCGCTCGGAGCCGGTATCCCCCCGATCACCCGATAGCCGCCGATGCTCCCGTAGTTGGAGTAGCCGCCGCTCGCCGGGCTGCCCTCGCCGGTGGATTTCACGCGCAACACATACACGCCCGCCGCGAGCGACGTCGTCAGACGCGGATAACGCGTCCCCGTTTGATCCGCCGAGGCCAGGACCGCGCCCGCCGTGCTCGTGATCGTGAGCGAACCGTCGAAATTGGTCGCCGTCGACACCGCCGGATCGACCGGCGCGAGCTCCAAGGTCACCCCGCCTCCGCCCGTGGCGAAAATCAACCACGCCTCCGCGCCCGCCCGTTCGATCAGGCCGCGATGCTCCACCGTCACGCCATCAGCCGCGAGCGAGAGCCTGCACGCGTCGGCGAGCGTCTCGGGACGGCGATCACCGGCGAACCCCACGTGGTTCTCTATCGTCGCGATGAGCGCCACGTCGTCCTCGGGGTTGTTGGCGACGCGAAGGCCCACCGAGTAATCGCCTCGGCTCCATTGGATCAGGGGCTTGCCATACGGCGCGCCCATGATCGGCCCCCACGCCGTCGAGCCCGAGCCCTGGCCCTGGTAATAATCGCCGTCGGGCGGCGTCACGCCGTTCTCCCCGCGCAAGCCGTCGTGATACAGGCCCAACGTATGCCCGGCCTCGTGGCTGATCGCCAACGCGATGTCCTCCGGCAGCATCACCCCCGGGTTGGAGAACACCCAGCAAGGCACGTTCGCCGCAAAGGCGCCCGCGCCCGCGTCGCGCCAGGAGAAGATCAGCGCGACCCCGCCGACGTCGGCATACCATTCGTTCGTCGGCGTAATGATGCAGCGCATACGCTGCATCGGCCGCGCGGCGGCGTAGCGCGACGGATCGGTCGTCACGTTGATCCGGAACGGCCGGTAGTCCTCCGCCACCATGCTCCACACCCGACGGATCTCCGCCTCGGTCAGGCCGCTCGGCGCCGCCTGGATCGTGGTCCCTCGGTTCCAAATCGGGTCGTTCACCGTTTCTCCGTCGAAATCGAGATACAGCACGGGCTCCGCCTCGGGCCGGCTTTCGAGCATCGGCACCGTCGTCGCGGCCGCCGTCGGCATCGAGTTTGGCGCCGGCATGTTCACGGTCGTCGACCGGCCCGGCGGTCGCGGCAAGCTCGCGCACAGCACCGCGTCGCGCGGCAATTTGGCCAAACGCAAACCACCGTCCTCGGCGCCGAGGACCCGGTAGACCGGCCCGTCTCCGTCCGGAAGGATCAAGCCCGCGCGCAATCCGCTCGAGTCCACCGCAAACGCGAAACTCCCGCCCGAGGCCAGCCGCCCCGAGATCTTTTCCGACGAAACCGCGCCGCCCTCGCCCGGCCACACGCGCTCGACCACTCCGCGCGCCTCCTCGCCGTCGAACAGGGCCAGCGTGAGCTCCTGGCCTTCGCGCCAGGCGCCCCCGTTCCCGCTCACCGGCGTCGGCGTGATCGCCTTCACTTGCAGCGCGCGTTCAAGCTGCCGCTCGCGCCTTGCGCCCGCCTTCGGCGATTCGGTCGCGGCGAAGGCCGGGGCATGCGTCGCATCCCGCCAAGCCGGCGGCGCCGCCTCCACGAACGCGGTGGAATCCGCCGCCGGGACCGGGCTTTCGCCGGGCGCCCGGCGCTCGTGGTGGGACGCGCCCGATCCGCCGCCCGACAGCCAGAGAGCGGCGATCAACACGAGCGAGGCGCCGGCGCCCCCTGTTCCGCGCGGCGTCATCGGCGGCCCCCTTTTCCGCGAGGTTTCGCGTTCGTTCCGCACGCGCCGCGTGGGACGCCATTGGCCGATCCGGTTGTTTCCGCCGACGCCGCCGTTTGAAGACGGCCCGACCCTTCCCCCGCCCTTTTGTCGAAGCCCATAAAAGTATGCGGGCCACTCTAGCGAAGCCGCACAGTCGACGGCAGAGGGGAAGCATGGCTCCACGGCCTCAGGGCGCGTCCCCTGAGGCGAAATCCCCCGAGATCCGCCTCAGCCTTGCGGCCACTCCACAATGATCGTCGGGGCAATCGGATAGCGCCCGCAGTCGTGCTCGTAGACGCTGAGCCCGCCCACCGGGGAGACGTCCGGCACCGTGCAGCGCAAACGCAGCAATCCCTCGCGTCCCGCGGAGGCCAGAACGCTCTCCAACACGCTGCCCTCCAGGACGGCGCGGACGAGGTAACCGTAGCCGCCTCGCCCGCCGCGGAGATAACTGAGCGCTCCGCGGGTGTCGTGCGGGTGGTTGGGCAGGATTCCCCGGTGGACCGGCACGCCGTTGAGCGTCACCTCGCACCAGGTCGGATGCCGATGGGTGTCGGTCTGCGGAACGTCGAGCCGGCGCGACGACACCTCGACCAGCAAGCGGATGCGCGCGGCGTCCTTCAAGCGCCGCAACTCCGGGTCCGTGAACCACCACTCGAAGTGCCCGGCGCCGATGCCGAAGGCGACGCCTTCCTTCTCCGCCTCTTCGCGCGTCGCCTCGCCGAAACTCCACACCGCCGAGTGCCAGTCCTGCACGCGACGACGGAGGACGAGCGTGGGCCCGCGTTGCTCGCGCTCCGGAGGCGTGTCGCCGACGAGGTGCTGGATGAAGTTGCTCGCGACCGTCTCGCCCGCGGGCGTCACCGCCGCGACCGACAGCGTGCAGAGCATCGGCTCGGACGGCAGCTCCAGCGCGATGCGCTTCGCCAGCTCCACGCGGTGGTGCGTGAACGGGATCTTCACGCGGCCGCGCGTGATCACGGGGTGCTCGGTCCCGAGCGCGTCGACGCCCGAGTAGATCCAGTGCAACACGACGCCCTCGCGACGCCGCCGCGAGAAATGGGACGAGAACACGTCCACCTCGACGCGCCCGCCGACGGGTTGCCGCGAGATCGGCGCGGAGTCGATCGGCAGCACGTCTCCCTGGTTGATGATCGACGGCTCGTAGCCGAAATCCTTTCGCGTGCGGTCGTAGTTGAGGAACCCGTTGTATTCCCACTCCACGTCCGTGAGCTCCGTGAAGATGTAGGCGGACAACTGGCCGTGGCGACGCAGCTCGTTGGTGAGAAATTTGAACGACCAGCTGATGTCGCGATCGCCGTCGAGGGCGCCCACGCCGCCGTATTCGCTGTTGATGAGCGGCGCGTCGCGCTGCTCGCGGCCCTCGATGTAGTTGAAGGTCGATCCGCGGTAGGTCTTGGCCACGACGTTCTCGATGTGCGCGCGCGCCTTCTCGTAGTCGTCGAGGTAGAAATGCCACGAGTTGATGTCGGTGTCGACGTGCCCGTAGGCGTCGAGGTGCTCCCACACGACCACGCTCATGTCCTCGATCAGCCGCGTCGTATCGAGGGTCTTCGCCAGGCTCCACATGCGGTGGATCCAGTCGAAGGCGGACTTGCTGGCCGCCCGGCGCGCCTCGCGGTCGGCCTCGGGAATCGTCATGTGGGGCGTGATGAGCTTCATCAGCTCGTTCTGGCCGCCGAAGCCCCAGCTCTCGTTGAAAATGCACCACGCGATGATCGACGGGTGGTTGAAGTCCCGCTTGATGCCGAGGCGCATCATCTCCTCGAAGCGACGCCGTCCCAGCGGAGTGTCGCCGCCCTCGCCGAAGTTGGGGAAGTCCTGCATGATCAGGATGCCCAGCGTGTCCGCGTAGTAGAGCAGGATCGGGTCTTCTAGCTTGATGTGGATGCGCAGGAAATCGAAGCCCACGCGCCGCGCGTAGCCGATGTCGTCCTTGAGCACGGTCGCGTCCGGCGCGGTGTAGACGCCGGCCGGATGGTAGCTCTGGTAGAGCGCGCCGCGCAGATAGATCGGCTTGTTGTTCAGGCAAAGCGTGGCAGGTCCCTGCCCCACCGGCTCGGTGCTGATCTTGCGCATGCCGAAGTAGCCGCGCACGACGTCGAGCTCGCGGTCCTCCTCGTCGTGGACGCGGAAGATCACGCGGTAGATCTTCGGGTCGCCCGGGTCCCACAGCGTGATCGGATGCACCTCGGCGTCACCCGCGTGCATGGAGAAGTCGTCCGTCGGCGGCGCCAGCACCGCGCGGTGCGGAGGCGCCTCGGGCGGGATGATCTCCACCGAGACCGCGTGGTCCGCGCCAAAACCGTGGCCGAAGACCTCGAAGTGAACCTTCCCCTTGTCGATGTCGGTGGTGATGCGGAAGTGGTCGATATGCACCGCCGAACGCGGCTCGAGGAACACCGTCTGCCAGATGCCGCTCGTCGTGGTATACCAGCCCCACTGCTTTCCGACCGGCTGCTCGCGATTGTCCATCGGGTCCTCGACGCGGATGACCAACAGCGCATCGCGGCCCTTCTCGCCGCCCGAGGCCGGCTTGAGCGCGTCCGTGATGTCGAGCTCGATGGGCGTGTAACCGCCCTCGTGATGGCCGACATGCACGCCGTTGCACCAGACGTCGGTGAAAAAGTCCGCCGCGCCGATGGTGAGATAGACGCGCCGCTGCCGCCACACGGGCGTATCCGGAATCAGGACACGCCGACGATACCAGCCCACCTCGAAGCGCGGCGCCTGCCGGTGGTTGTCGCTCGTGACGCTCACCGGGTCGACGTAGACGCGCTTCGAGTAGTAGTTCTCGTTTCCCGCCGCGTCGCCCTCGCCCCAGGCGGCGAGAGACTCCCAGCAGAAAGGCACGATGATTTGCTCGCGCCAGTCCGGTCCCTCCGGATCGAACCAGCGCTCGTCGTCGCCGCGTCGCTTCGGATCGAAACGAAACTGCCAGGGACCATTGAGATTCAGCCACTCGGCGCCCTCGACGCGGCCGCGTTGGCGATCGGGGCGAGGATACTCGGGACGCGGCAACGAGGAGTTGGGAAACATGACGGGAAGACGAAAAGGTAGGGCGGGACCGCTGGGCCCGCCGCGTTGGAGCGGTGATCGGCTGAGAGGCGACGGCGGCGGGCCCAGCGGTCCCGCCCTACCTCAGGCGACCGTCTCGGTCAGCGCCTCGGATCGGCTCATGCCGGCAAGCTTGCCAAACAAGGTCAGCGCCTGCGCGACGACCTGGTCCATGTTGTAGTAGCGATAGGTCGCGAGGCGGCCCACGAAATGGACGCCCGGCGTCGCCTCCGCCAGCTCGTGGTATTTTTTGTAGAGCGCCGCATTGTCGGGCCGAGGGATCGGGTAGTAGGGATCGCCCTCGGCCTTGGGAAACTCGTAGACGATGCTCGTGAGCGGATGCTCCTGACCGGTCAGGTATTTGAACTCCGTGATCCGCGTGTAGGCGTAGTCGTTCGGGTAGTTGACCACCGGAGCCGATTGGAAGACCGGCTTGAGATGGGTCTCGTGTTTAAACTCCAGCGAGCGATACGGCAGCTTTCCGAAACGATGGTCGAAGAACTCGTCCACCGGCCCCGTGAAGATGAGTTCGCCATACTCGATCTCGTGGCGGATCTCGCGATAGTCGGTGTTGAGCAGGATCTTGATGTTCGGGTGGTCCAGCATGTTCTCGAACATGTGGGTGAAGCCCCGCGCCGGCATCGCCTGATAGCTGTCGCTGAAGTAGCGATCATCGCGGTTGAAGCGCAGCGGCACGCGCGCCGTGACCTGGGCGTCCAGCTCGGA
>CBINJQ010000179.1:0-8753 GCA_966251015.1 uncultured Akkermansia sp.
CCGGTGTGCACGCGCATCTCGGGGAGGTGCTTGTGCATGAGCGCGAGGGCGTAGGGGCGCGGGCTTTGGAGCTTGGCGGGCGGGTTTTGCTCGTAGTCGGCGATCATCTTCTTGCCGCCGCCGCTGTAGCCGGTGAGCGAGAAGCAGGAAACGGCTTCGTCGGCGGGGAGAAGGCCGCGCTGGATGAGCGGGCGAACGGCGAGAGCGAAGGCGGTGGCGTGGCAGCCGGGGTTGGCGATGCGCTTGGAGGCGCGGATGGCGGCGCGGTAGGCGGGGCCGAGCTCGGGCACGCCGTAGGTCCAGCCCTCGGCGACGCGGTGGGCGGTGGAGGCGTCGATGATGCAGGTGCGCGGGTTGGTGACGAGGGCGGCGGATTCCTTGGCGGCGGCGTCGGGGAGACAGAGGAACACGACGTCGGCGGCGTTGAGGCGGTCGGCGCGCGCGGCGGGGTCCTTGCGTTTGGCGGCGTCGATCTCGATGAGATCGATGTCGGCGCGCGCGGCGAGGCGTTCGAAAATTTGGAGGCCGGTGGTGCCCTCCTGTCCGTCGACGAAGACCTTGGTTTTCATGCGAGGGGCGAGATTCGCGAGCGGCGCCGATGGTGCCAAGGACGGATTCCGCGCCGCAGGGCGGCGCGGAATGACCAATGACCAATGACCAACGCCTGGTGGCGAAGGGTTGGTGCCCGGCGTTACCGGGCGCCCGCGAGCGGGCGGCCTAGGATCGGAGGCTGAGCCGTGACCATGCAGTCGAAAGCGGAGCAGCGAGCCGAGATGGCGAGTGCGTTTCAGAGGCAAGCGACCGAGGAATACCCGGAGGGTATTTCGCTGGGTGCGCGCCGCTGAACGGCGCCGCCAGATCACCTCGATGCGACCTGCTCGACTTCATGGTTACGGCTGAGGCGGGCGACGACGTCGACGAGGAGCTTGTGCTCGGCGGCGTGGATTCTGGCCGCGAGCGTCTCGACGGTGTCGGTCGGCTCGATGCGGACCGCAGCCTGGTCGATGATGGGGCCGGCGTCGATGGCGGGGACGACGTGGTGCACGGTGCAACCGGTGATCTTGACGCCGTGGCGGAAGGCCTGGCCGATTCCATCCAGGCCCGGGAAACTTGGAAGCAGGCTCGGGTGCAGGTTGATGACCTTGCCGGCGAAGGCCTCGAGGAAGCCCGGCTTCACGACGCGCATGAAGCCGGCGAGCACGACGAGGTCGGCGGAGCAGGCGCGGACGGCCTCGATGTAGCGGCGCTCGCCTTCGCCCTCGAGCTTGGTCTTGAACGGGGCCGGATCGAGATAGCGGGCGTCGACGCCGAAGCGCGGGCCGAGCGCGAGGATGCCGGCCTCGGGGCGGTCGGAGAAGATGGCCGCGATGCGGGCGCGACCGAGCCGGCCTTCTTGTTGGGCGATGCAGAGGGCCTCGGCGTTGGAGCCGCGGCCGGAGCCAAGGATGACGACGCGCATGGTGCGAAAGCGCTGAGCTTGGCGCGGACGTTTTCGCGCAGGCGAGATTTTATGAGGCGGGCGCGGGGACGGTGAGGGGAACTCCGGCGCGGATGCCGGGGGCGGCGTCCCTCCATGGGGAACGAGGGCGAAAAAAAACCGCCGTCTCCGAAGAGACGGCGGTCGGTGACGCGGTGAATGCGTCGTCGCGGGGAAGAATTACTTCTTCTTGGCGGCGGGCTTCTTGGCGGCCGGCTTTTTGGCGGCGGGCTTTTTGGCGGCCGGCTTTTTGGCGGCGGGCTTTTTGGCGGCGGCTTTCACCGGTTTTTTGGCAGTGGCCATGATGTATCTCCTGTTTGGTTTGGTTCTGGGTCTGACACCGGACGGGGGCCTGGGGAGAGGCTCGTCGGACACCGCGCATTTTGCGCTGCGTGAGCGGCAGCATTCAAACGCGCGCACGCTTTGCAAGCCCCGGATGAACAAAATGGCGCGTTTTCCGCGCGCGGGTCCGGATGTATCTGGTAATCGGATACGGGGGAGGCGGGGGTTTGGCGAGCTCAAAACACGTTTGCGCGCGGGGCGGGCGACGTGGAGGCTCCGGGCATATCTATGCATTCGATCCTCCCGGAGCTTCTGATCATCCTGGCGCTCCTGCTGGCCAACGGTTTTTTCTCCATGTCGGAGACGGCGCTGATCTCCGCGCGCAAGACGCGGCTGCGCGAGCTGGCGGAGGGCGGCGACAAGAAGGCGCGGCGCGCGCTCGCGCTGGCGGAGCGTCCGGACCGGTTTCTCTCGGCGGTGCAGGTGGGGATCACGTTGATCACGATCCTGCAGGGCGCGGCGGCGGGGGAGCGGATGAAGGCGGCGCTGGCGGGCTGGATCGCGGGGGCGGACGTGCTGGCGGCGCACGCCGACCGCATCGCGTTCTCGCTCGTGGTGGTGGCGATCACGCTCGCCTCGGTGGTGGTCGGCGAGCTGGTGCCGAAGCGCGTGGCGCTGGCGAACCCGGACGGCATCTCGCGCATGGTGGCGGGCCCGATCGGCGCGCTCACGCGGGGCACCTCGTTCGTCGTGCACGCGCTGTCGTGGTCGACGGATGTCATCCTGAAAATATTCGGGCTGGGGAAGTCGCAGGTGCAGGCGGTGTCCGAGGGCGAGATCAACGACCTCGTGCAACAGGGCCTGAAGACGGGCGCCTTCAACCCGACCGAGACGACGATGGTGGCGGGCGTGCTCGAGCTGGACCAGTTGAGCGTGACCGAGATCATGACGCCGCGTCCGAAGATGGTGTTTCTCAACCTCGACGATCCGGACGAGATCAACTGGCGCAAAATCGTGACGAGCGGGCATTCGCGCTACCCGGTGTATGCGCTGCATCGCGACCAGGTGGTGGGCGTGGTGACGGTGAAGGCGATCTGGGCGAACACGGCCTTCGGGCTGCCGGCGAATCTGCGCAGCGTGATGGCGCCGCCGCTGATCATCCCGGAGTCGATGACGGTGATCCACCTGATCGAGCAGTTCCGGAAAACCGGGCAGCATCTCGCGCTGGTGACGGACGAGTTCGGCGCGATCCAGGGGTTGGTGACGATGATCGACGTGATGGAGGCGATCGCGGGCGACATGCCCGAGAAAGGGCGCCGCGCGGCGCCGGAGGCGCGGAAGCGCGACGACGGCTCGTGGTTGATCGACGCGACGTTGCTCACGCACGAGTTCAAGAAGCTGCTCGGGCTGGACGAGCTGCCGCACGAGGACAGGGCCGAGTTCAAGACGGCGGGCGGTTTCGTGATGACCTACTTCGGGCGGATCCCGCGGGCGGGCGACTATTTCGAGCACGCGGGCTGGAAGATCGAGGTGATCGACATGGACAGGCACCGCATCGACAAGCTCCTCGTCACGCCGCTGCCGAAGGATCCGGAAGAGGAGGACTCGGCGGACGAGGACGACGAGGACGAGACGCGGGCGTAGGCGGGCGCCGGGTATCGGCGCCGACTCTTCTCGCTCACGGGTCGAGGGGGCGACGGCGGGCCGGGTTTGATCGCGGGGACGACGCGGGGCGACGAGCCGAGGCTCGTCGTCGAAGGCGGCGTCGTGCCGCCGCACTCCATGCGATCAGGTCGGCGGGATGGGCGGGGTGGCGTCCTCGCGGAGGGCGAGCGCGCCCTCGGGCTGGTGCTCGATCTTGAAGTGGCGGGCGTGGACGTTGCGGAGGCTGCCGCGGTGGGCGATGGTGAAGTAGGTGAGGCCGGGGAGGGCGGCGCGGAGCTTGTGGTAGAAGGCGAGCTCGGCGCTCTCGTCGATCGCGGCGGTGGCCTCGTCGAGGAAGAGCCAGGCCGGGCGTCGGAGGAAGACGCGGGCGAGGGCGAGGCGTTGTTGTTCGCCGCCGGAGAGGCTTTGCGCCCAGTGGGCGGATTCGTCGAGGCGGGCGCCAAGCGCGGAGAGCTCGACGAAGGCGAGCGCCTTGGCGAGATCGGTGTCGGAGTAGGTTTCGGGCGGGCTGGGGTAGGAGATCGCGGCGCGCAGCGTGCCGATGGGCAGGTAGGGCTTCTGCGGCATGACCATGAGGTCGAAGGGGCGCGGCTGGAGAACGTGGCCGCGCTCGTAGGGCCAGAGGCCGACCAAGGCGCGGAGGATGGTGCTCTTGCCGCTGCCGGAAGGGCCGGTGACGAGGACGGAGTCGCCGGGCGCGATGCTGAAGCTGAAGGGCGCGAGGAGGAGGCGGCCGTCGGGGCGGAAGAGGGCGAGGTCCTCGACGTGGAGGGCGTCGTCGCGTTTTCCGCCGGCGTAGACCTCGCGTTGCGCGGAGCGAAGGCGGCGGGAGTGCTCGATGCCGCGCTGGAAACCGTCGAGGCGCTGGGTGATGGCCCACCACTGGGCGATGGTCTCGTAGGCGTTGACGAAAAAATCGAGGTGGCCCTTGGCGGTCTTGAAGGCGCCGGTGAGCTGGGTGATCTGCCCCAGGGAGATGGCGCCGGCGAAGAAACGCGGGGCGGAGAGCAGCAGGGGGACGAAGTCGGAGAGGCGGTAGTAGACGGCCTTGAAGGCGTTGAGGTGGATGCGGCGGACGAGGGTGGCGTTGAAGTTGCCGACGATGCGGCCGAAGCTCGCGCCGAGGCTGCGGCGCTCGGCGGGTTCGCCGTCCGCGAGGGCGGTGCTCTCGGCGTTTTCGCGGAGGCGGACGAGGCCGAAGCGGAAGTCGGCCTCGAGTTTTTGCATCTCGTATTGGAGCCCGATGATGGGGCGTCCGACGCGTCCGACGAGCCACATGCCGAGGAAGGAGTAGGCAAGGCAGATCCAGACGAGGTGGCCGGGCAAGGCGGCGACGGCGGAGGTGAAGGCGACGTAGCCTTCCCAGACGGCGACGACGAACGGGGTCAGCCAATCCAAGTGGTCGGGCAGGGAGGGAAAGGGATAGGCGGGCGGATTGGAGTGCGCGTTGCCCGAGGAAAGGTTCCAGAGGATGACGATGAAGGCTCCGAGGCCGATGACGGCGCCGAAGAGCTGCATGCCGAGATCGAGCGTGGTGAAAACGAAGGCGCGGATGTCCTCGCTGATGCGTTGGTCGGGGTTGTCGCCCTCGTGCCCGTCGAGCTGGCCGAGGTAGTGGGCGCGGTCGCCGAGCCAGTCGCGGACGAAGCGGTCGGTCATCCAGCGGCGCCAGCGGATCTTCAGGGAGGAGAAGAGGTATTCCTCCGCGAGCCAGAAGGTGATGGAGAAGAAGATGAGCCCCAGCATGACCACGCCGAGGTTGACGAAGAAGGCGTAGTCGCCGCGCTGGATGGTGTCGAAGAACTCGCGGTTCCAGTAGGAGAGCCGGACGGCGATCCAGTTTTGCGCGAGGGTCAGCAGGACCACGGAGCCGAGCAAAACGCGGGCGGGCCAACGTTCCTCCGAGCGCCAGAAGGGGAGGGCGAGCGCGAGAAAAAGCCGGAATTTGGAGAGCAGCGAGCTGGGGCGAAGCACGAGGACGTGGGCGAAGCGTGCGGGCGCGACGAACGCCGGCAAGGGCGGATCGCCGCGCCGCCCGGCGGCGCGGAATGACCAATGACCAATGACCGGCGGCGAGGGGGCGCTACGGCGTCCCTCCGAAAACTATACGCGCCAGCTCTGGAGAACCTGGAGGTAGTTGGCGCGTTCGTGGGCCTCGGCGTTGGGGCAGTGGGCGAGGTTTAGCGCGCCGCGGAGCTGCTCGACGGAGGCGTATTCGCGGTCGCGCATCCAGATGTCCACGCCGTTCAGGAGGCTGGTCACGGCGACGGGACCGCTGCGAAGGATCGCGGAAACGACCTGGACGGCGTGTGCGCCGGCGAGCAGGGCCTTGATGAAATCGGTCGCGGTGTGGACGCCTCCGCTCGCGGCGAGGCTGAGGCGGGTATGCGGCGAGACGATGGCCAGCCAGCGCAGGCGCGCGAGCAACTCGGACGAGTCGGAGAGCTTCAGGCGCGGGCGCACGTCGAGGTCCTCGATGTCGAAGTCGGGCTGATAGAAACGGTTGAAAAGCACCGCGCCTTTCGCGCCGGCCTGCTCGACCTGGCGGAGAAAATTCGCGGGCGCGGTGTGCCAGGGGGAGATCTTCACCGACACGGGGATGCGGACGGACTCGACGACCTGCCGGACGATGAAGATCTGCTCGGACTCGACCTCGGCGGCCTCGACGTCGGCGTCGGTGGCGAGGGCGTAGAGGTTGAGCTCGAGGGCGTCGGCGCCGGCTTCGGCGAGGCGCTTGGCGTGGTCCATCCAGGCGCCGGGGCGGTGGGCGTTGAGCGAGGCGATGACGGGAATCTGGAGCGTGGCCTTCAGGCGCGTGAGCTGGCGAAGGTAGAGGTCCGGCGTGAGCGCGTAGTCGTCGTAGTGCGGGAAGTAGTCGAGCGCCTCGGGGTTGCTCTCGGAGATGCCGTCGATGAGGCGGAGGCGGGCGTTTTCCTCGAACTCCACCTGTTCGGCGAAGAGGGAGTGCATGACGAGCGCGGAGGCGCCGGAGTCCTCGAGGCGTTTGCAGACCTCGAGGCTGTCGCAGCAGGGCGAGGCGCCGATGACGAGGGGATTGCGCAGGCGGAGGCCGAGGTAGTCGGTGGAGAGGTCCATGGGGGCGAGGGTGGCGGTCCGATTGCGGACGCGTTTGGGCGAATGTGGCGGATGAAGCGCCCGCAAGCGGGCGGCCTACGGGCGAGGTAGAGTTCAGATCGTGGCGGCGGGCGGGGTGCCGTTGGTGGATGGCGTGGCGAGGTGTTTGTAGAGTTCGTAACGCGTCTTGAGCGCGGCCTGGCCCTGGGCGGCGAATTCTTCGGCTTTGCGCGGGGCCATCGCGGCGAGCATGCCGAAGCGGGTCTCGCCGGCGGTGAACTTGGCCAGCTCGACCTTGGGCGCGGCGGAGTCGAGGAGGAGGGCGGGTTCGCCTTTGTCCACGCGACGCGGGTCGTGGCGGAAGAGCGGCCAGTAGCCGGTGTCCACCGCGAGCTTCTGCTGGTCGAGGCCGCGGGCGAGGTTGTAGCCGTGGGCGATGCAGTGGCTGTAGGCGATGATGAGCGCGGGGCCGTCGAAGGCCTCGGCCTCGCGGATGGCCTGCAAGGTCTGCGAGTCCTTCGCGCCGAAGGCGACGCGGGCGACGTAGACGTGGCCGTAGTGGAGGGCGAGGAGGGCGAGGTCCTTTTTGCCGGTGGGCTTGCCGCCGGCGGCGAACTTGGCGACGGCGCCGAGCGGGGTGGACTTCGAGGACTGGCCGCCGGTGTTGGAGTAGACCTCGGTGTCGAGGACCATGATCTTCACGTTGGTGCCGGAGGCGAGGACGTGGTCGAGGCCGCCGTAGCCGATGTCGTAGGCCCAGCCGTCGCCGCCGATGATCCAGACGGATTTTTTCACGAGGTCGTCGGCGATGAGGAGCAGGCGCGCGGCCTCGGGCGTGGTGGGCGCGAGGTCTTCGAGGGCGACCTTGAGGCGGGCGACCTGGGCGCGACGCTCGGCGATCTCGGCCTCGGTGGTGGGCGAGGCGGACTCGAGCTCGCGGACGAGATCGGGGTCGAGCTTGGCGGCGACGCGGCCAAGGAGATCGCGGGCGGAGAGGTGGCGACGGTCGGCGGCGTGGCGGAGACCGAGGCCGAACTCGGCGTTGTCCTCGAAGAGGGAGTTGGCCCAGGCGGGGCCGCGGCCGGCGGCGTCCTTGCAGTAGGGCGTGGTGGGGAGGTTGCCGCCGTAGATGGAGGAGCAGCCGGTGGCGTTGGCGATGATGAGGCGGTCGCCGAGGACCTGGGTGAGGAGCTTGATGTAGGGCGTCTCGCCGCAGCCGGCGCAGGCGCCGGAGAACTCGAAGAGGGGCTTGGCGAACTGGCTGCCCTTGATGGTGGTCAGGTCGACGGTGGCGCGGTCGGGCGAGGGGAGTTTCTCGAAGAAGTCCCAGTGGGCGCGCTCGATCTCCATGCGCGGGGCGGCGGGCACGAGGTCGAGGGCCTTGTGCTTCGGGTTGGATTTGTCCTTGGCGGGGCAGACCTGGACGCAGAGCGAGCAGCCGGTGCAATCGTCGGGCGCGACCTGGATGAAGTAACGGCGGCCGGGGAGCTCGTTGGAGCGGAAGGGCAGGGTGACGAGCGAGTCGGGCGCGCCGGCGGCGGCGAGTTCGGCGGGCGTGGCGTGGGTGGCGCGGATGGCGGAGTGCGGGCAGACGAAGACGCACTTGTTGCACTGGATGCAGAGGGAGGAGTCCCACTGCGGGAGATCGAGGGCGATGGAGCGCTTTTCGAGCCTGGTGGTGGCGGTGGGCCAGCCGCCGTCGGGCGGGATGGCGGAGACGGGCAACAAGTCGCCCTCGCCGGCGAGGAGGTGGGCGGTGACGTCGCGGAAGAAGCCGGGGGCGAAGGCGGCGAAGCGCTCGGGCGTCGGCGCGGCGTCGCACTCCTCGAGTTTCGCGGGGACCACGACCTCGTGGAGCGCGGCGAGGGCGGCGTCCACGGCGGCGTGGTTCATCTGCACGACCTTGTCGCCCTTGCGGGCGTAGGTCTTGGTGATGGCCTTCTTGATGTGGGCGATGGCCTCGTCCTGCGGAAGCACGCCGGAGAGGGCGAAGAAGCAGGTCTGGAGGATGGTGTTGGTGCGGCGGCCCATGCCGGCGGCCTGCGCGACTCCGTTGGCGTCGATGATGAAGACGCGGAGTTTTTTGGAGACGATGGTCTGTTTCCAAGATCGAGGGAAACGGGTCCATGTCTCGTCGGGCGAGTAGGGCGAATCGAGGAGCAGGGTGGCGCCGGGGGCGGCGTAGCCGAGGATCTCGTGGCGGCCGACGAAATTCCACTGGCTGCAGGCGACGAACTGGGCGTGGCGGATGAGC
>CBINJQ010000180.1:0-8746 GCA_966251015.1 uncultured Akkermansia sp.
AAGACATGCGGAAGGTGCCGCCGACCCTGGCCTCCAGATGGTGGACTTTGCAGGTGAATCCGTAGGGCGGCAGCCATTTGGCCATCGCGTCGGCCTCCGTGAAGGCGCGGTAGACTTTCTCCGGCGAGGCGCGAAGCACGCGGTGAAGGCGGATCGTGTGGGTGCTCATGATGATTCGGGAAGGATGGTTTGGACGAGGGAACGAAGCGTCCGTTCGCCCTCTCCACGAACGACGACGAGCGCGGCGGACACGGGGGACGATTATTTCGGACACAAAAAAGCGAGACGTGGAAAACGTCTCGCCGACGAATTTCGCCAGGCTTCGGCTGGCGCCGGGCAAACGCGCTCAGTAGCGTTTCGCGCGCTGGTGAAAGGCGCCGGCGCGGCGATTGGGGCCGAAATTGCGGCCGTTCGCCGGGGCGGCGGCGCCGTCCTTGGGGCGGGCCTCGTTCACCGTGAGCGCGCGGCCGTCGAGCTGCGCGCCGTTCATTTTCTCGGCGGCGACCTTGCTCTCTTCCTCGGTGGAGAAGGTCACGAAAGCGAAGCCGCGGGGACGGCCCGTCTCGCGATCATTGGCGATGTAGACGTCGGTCAGGGTGCCGAACGGCTCGAAGGCGGCGCGGAGCGCGTCCTCGGTGGTGTTGAAGGATAGATTTCCGACGTAGAGCTTGGAATTCATGCTGGGTGCTGTCGTAGCCTCGTCCGCTGTCAGCCTGTTCCCGGGATTCGGGTTTCGGATTCATCAACCGGGCCAAGCGCCCGTATGACAACCCACCAGCCACTGCCACCTAACGTTATTACGATGACGCGACGTTCGTGGCGCCCTGCGGAATAGCAAGGCAGTTACCGCGCGATCGGCCCCGCCGGGCCTTTTTCGGGACATGAACCGCGCATCGTCACCGCGCTCGGCCCGATGTATCGGCGCGGAAATTACGGAGGAGAAACGCGCGCCCGGCCGGCACCGTCCGCGGCGGACCGCGCGTCCGGATCTTGCCATCGCCCGGAGAACCCGCGGGCACTCGGCCGGCTGGGCCGCTCGGAGGCGGGACGGATGCCCCCGCCGTCCCGACCGGGGCAAGATCACGGCCCTTCTCTTTGGATCGGACCGCCGCCCCGGAGTTTCCCGCCATGGCCAAACCCAACGACAAAACCGCCCCCTCTCTCGCCCCCGGTTCCGACGAGGCCGACAAGGCCGCCCCGCAGGAGATGCACGAGCCCGGCCGGGGCCGGAACGCCACCGCCCCCAAGCAGATACCTGCTCGCGGATGGGGCGACATCCTTCGCCGCACTTTTCAACAGCTCGGCGAGGACAATCTCTCCATCGTCGCCGCCGGCATGGCCTTCTACGCCTTCACCGCGATGGTCCCCGCCCTCGCGGCGGTGGTCGCCCTCTACGCGTTGGTCAACGACCCCGCGACGGTCACCGAACACATCGAGTCGATGGCCCACCTGCTTCCCGAGCAAACCCGGCCCATCCTGCACGATCAGCTCGCGCGCCTCACCGCGGACAACGAGAGCGCGGGCTGGGGCGCGGCGCTCGGCATCGGGCTCGCCGTCCTCGGCGCGATGAAGGCGATGAACGCGCTCATCACCGGCCTCAACATCGCCTACGACGAGGAGGAGAAACGCGGCATGGTGAAACTCTATGCGACGGCGTTCGCGCTCACGCTTGCCTCCGTCTTGGGCGCCATCCTCGTGATCGGCCTGGTGGCGGCGGCCCCCGCGTTGCTCCGCGCGATCAGCGGCGACGCGACCGCCGGGTTGATCGTCAATATCCTCCGCTGGCCCCTCGTCGCCGCACTTTTTGCATTCTCGCTCTCCGTCCTCTACCGCTACGCGGCCAGCCGAGACGGACCCCGTTGGCGCTGGGTGAGTTGGGGCGCCTCGGCCGCGACCCTCCTCTGGCTGCTGGGCTCGGCCGCCTTTTCCCTCTATTTGTCGAAATTCGGCGACTACGAGGGCACCTACGGTTCGCTCGGGGCCATCGTGGCGTTCCTCATGTGGTTGTTCCTCACCTCCTACGTCATCCTCCTCGGCGCGGAGCTCGACGCGGAGATGGAACGGCAAACGGTGCGCGACACCACGGACGACCCGGAAAAGCCGTTGGGCCAACGCGGCGCCCACGCCGCCGACACCGTCGGCGCGGCCCTGGGCAAACGATCCGCCCGCCATCACGGTTGAACCGTCGCGGCCGGTTCCGGACCGCGGAGGAGCGGCGCGCCCGCTTCGCTCCGGGGAAGACTCGGCGTCACCTCACCACCAGCCTCAGAAAGCGCCGGGGTTCGTTCGCCAGTTCGGCCGAATCCGAGACCGTTACCGCTCCCGCGACATTGCCCGCGCCCGTGCTGCTCCAGATCACGGACCATTCTCCGGCCTGGAGATCGCTCGTCGCCTCGACTTCGTAAACCAAGGCCGGATCGCCCGCGCGCGTGAACTCGAGCGTCAGCTTCCCCGCCGCGATCACCGGACGCGGCATGACCTCCGCCGCATCCGACGAAAGAGGATCACCGCCGAGGGCATACTCGAGCAGATTGACCAAACCGTCCTCGTCCGGGTCGGCCGCGTCGGAGGCCGCCCCGACCGCGTCGGCCGTGCCGAGCTGCGCCAACCGCCATTGTTCCAAAGCGGTCAACACCCGCGTCACCACCAGGCGCACCTCGCCGGGCGTCGACAGATCGAACGCGCCCTGCAGATTCGAGCCTTCGGGAGGCGTCCACGACCAGTGGCCGCCTCCGGTCAGGGCGCCTTGGTGCCGTAGCACCAGGTGCGTTCCGGTCTCGAATTCGCCGCCCTCGGGCACGACCGCGACCGGACCGCTCAAGGTCACCGCGCCGGCCACGGTCAGCGCATCCTCTCCCGGGGGCGTCGCCAAGCTCGCGCCCGGCGCCAGCGCCAGCGAGCCGCCAAGCGATCCCGTTCCCGCCAGCGCGGCGCCCGACGACACGCTCACCGCCGTCGCGCCGAGCGAACCCGTCACCGCCAGGGTCCCCGCCGAGACGGTCGTGTTGCCCGTGTAGGTGCTGCTTCCCGCAAGCGTCAGACGCCCGCTTCCGGTTTTCACGACCAAGGTCGCCGCGTTGCCGTTGTTGATCGCGCCCAAGAACGCCGTGTCATGGTTGTTCGCGCCGATGGTGTAGGTCACCGCCGCGTTGTTGCCCGATCCGCTCGCGCCGTTCAGCGCCGAGCCGGCCAGCCCCGACAGAGAACCGAGGGCGAACGCGCTTCCCGAGCGCGCACCGAGCGAACGCGTGCCCAGTTCGAAATCCGCAAAGGAAGACCCCGCGCCGCCAAAGAACCGAAAAGAGCCCGAACCGGAGAACAACACCCGCCCCGTGAAAGTCGCGAAGGAACCTTCCAGGTCAAAAACGCTGCTCGCCTCGAGCGTGAGCACGCCCGAACCGGAAACCCCCTTGATGCCGTGCGAACCGCCCCCGTCGCCGCCGGTGATGCGCGCCGCGCCGTCCACGATGATCGCGTTGGGGATGGTCAAGGTCCCCGTGGCGAGCGTCCCTCCCGCTATCGTCACCGCAGACGCGCCGAGCGCCCCCGGGTTCGACGCCGCGAGCGTCCCTTCCTCGATCCGCGTGCCGCCGTTGAAACTGTTCGCCGTGCCGATCGCCGCGGTGCCGGAGCCCCGTTTCAACAAAGTCGTGTTCCCGGTGATCGAACCGGCTCCGGACAGCGTCCAGTTCGCCTCCGAATCGAAAACCACCGAGGCCGGCGCGACCGGCGCGGCGAGCGTGATGGCGCGGGTGGACGGCGCGGCCTCGAAACGCACCGTGTCGCCGTCCTCGTAAACGGTCACGCCTCCGAGGCCCAGCCAGTTGCTCGCCGCAAAATCCCAGGCCGCGCCCGCCGTCCCCGTCCAGCTCAACACGTCCGCGCCGACCACCGCCGACTCGGTCAGGGTCACCCGCACCGTCCCGGCCGCCGAGGTGTCGAACACCGCCGAGAGCCCGGCGCCCGACCAGGCGAACGTCGGCGTCCCCGTGAACGTCCCGGTGTAGGCGAGCACCGGATACGTGCCGGGCGTGATCGTCTGTCCGGGCGCGGCCGACACCGTGATCGTGCCCGTCGCGACCACGGGTCCCGTCACCTGAAAAGCGCCGGAAGAATCCAGCAGCAGGCCGGAGCCGTCCGCCAGCTCCAGGGTTCCCGCGACGCGGCCGGCGCCGCCGAGCGCCGCCCCCGCATGCACCTGAAGGCGCGGCGTCGTCAGCAGGCCCGCGGAGGAAAAGACGCAGCTCCCGTCGAAAACGTTGGCCCAGGTCGAAAAGCTTCCGCTCGCCGACCAGCGCAGCAAACCCGGTCCCGCATGGTTCCAGGTGCCGGCCCCGGCGAGCGTGCCCGGACCGGAGATCGTCACCTCCGCGGCGGACTCCACGATGAGATTCGTCGGGCTGGGCGCGCCCGACAGGGAAAGCGAAAGCGCCGAGGCCGGGCGCAGCACCGCCGTGTCGCCCGCGCGCAGCGCGGCCGGAGTCGCCGAGGGCGTCGAACGGCTCCAGTTCGCGCCGTCGGCCGACCAGGTCGCCGGCGACGCGCCGTTCCAGAACGCGGGCACCGACGCCACGTCGAAGCCGGGATGCGGCGGCTGGTTGTAGGCGACGTTCTGCCACGCCAGCGCCGCCCGATACTGCGGGTCGTGCAGGAACGTCGTCCGGCGGTCGACCGCCGGGATCGTCGTCGTGTAGATGCGCAAGGCGCTGCTGTCCGTCGTCCGCCAGACCACCTCCTCGCGCCAGTCCCCCAGAATGTCGCCGGAAAGCGCGGGCGTGGACTTGGTCCCGTTGTTCGACGCGACGCCGGAGGCCACGAGGTAGTTGGAGCGGCCCGAGGTGTATTTGTAATCGGATACGGTGACACCGTCCAACAGCTCGCGCTGCGGATCGGCGTCCCACCACACCGCGAAGTTGTGGAACATGTTCGAGGGCTTGCCGGCCACGACGGGGCCGTAGGCCGAGTAGATGTTGCCGTTGTTGGTCGCCCATGCCTCGCCGCCCGGGTAGCGCGGATCGAGGTCCATCATCACCGCCCGCCCCACGTCGTTGCTTCCGTAGGTGGTCCAGATCAGCTCGCCCGTGCGTCCGTCGCGAAACGACGTGCCGACGTTGCCGTTCGAGGCCGCCGACTCATGCGGGGTGAACACCTCCTGCCCCGGCCGCGAGGGCCGGAAATCCGAGACGTGCAACGCGTCCGCGTGGCCGAGGCCGGTCGTGTGCAGGCCGGTGCCGTCGTCGTTCACCACCATCGCGCCGTAGACGATCTCCTGGCGTCCGTCGTCGTCCACGTCCGCGACCGAAAGCTGGTGGTTGCCCTGCCCCGCGTAGGCGGTGTTGTTCGCGGCGGAAAAAGTCCACCGCCGCGTCAGCGCGCCGCCGCGCCAGTCCCACGCCACGAGGTGCGACTGCGTGTAGTAGCCGCGGCACATCACGAGCGACGGCAGGTTGCCGTCGAGATAGGCCACGCCGGCGAGGAAACGGTCCACGCGGTTCCCATAACTGTCGCCCCAGTTCGAGACCGTGCCCCGCCCGGGGAGATAGGCCGTCGTCGCCAGCTCGGCGCCCGTGAGCCCGTCGAACACCGTCAGATACTCGGGCCCGGTCAGGATGTAGCCCGAGCCGTTGCGATAATCCGCGTCGACGCCGTCGCTCCCGAGCAGCACGGCCGCACCCAGGCCGTCACGGGTGCCCGGCGCGGTCTTGCAGGCCACCTCGGCGCGTCCGTCGCCATCGAGATCATACGCGATGAACTGGGTGTAGTGCGCGCCGGCGCGGATGTTGCGCCCCAGGTCGATCCGCCACAGGCGGACGCCATTGAGCTTGTAGGCGTCGAGGTAGACGTTGCCCGTGTAACCGGCCTGGGAGTTGTCCTTCGCGTTCGAGGGCTCCCACTTGAGGACGAGCTCGTATTCGCCGTCGCCATCGAGATCCGCCGGCGCCGCGTCGTTCGCCGAATAGGTGTAGGCCACGCCGTCCGGCGTCGTGCCGCCCGCCGGGATTTGCAGGGGAACGCTGAGGAACTGCTGCGTCGGGACATTCGCCGGCAACGTGAAAACGCCCGACGCCTCCTGCTCCACTCCGCCGGCCACGGGCCGCACAAAATAGGAGATGGTCGACGCGAAGGCGCCCGACCCGGGCGTGTCGCGATAGTCGGTCGTCGTCGTGAGCGGCGAGGCGTTGAGTTTCACGGCCGCCGCGCCGCCGATCGATCGATAGAGATTGAACCCCGTGGTCTCGGCGTCCGTGCCGAGCAGGCGCCAGCCGACATAGGCCTGCGTGGAGCTGGTGCGAACCGCGACGAGGCCCCGCCCGAGCGACTCCATCTCCGGTTGGGCCGCGAGCGTCGCCGTGTTAGGCGCCAGCATACAGACGAGGAACCATGGCGCGATAAGACGGAGAAAAGAGGACAGGGGCATGATCGGCGGAAAAACCAAAGGGGCGGGGGCGAACGAGCGGGAAAGCAAGGCGAGGCCCCGCCCGTCCGGCAAACGAGGGAAACTATTACAGTCACTTCCCGGCTCCCGGATCGCGCGGGGAAAACACCCTGCGCAATCGAGGGTATCCACTTTGTAATGACATCTGCTTAGCGGAAGCCGCTTGGACTTTCGCCCGGTTCTTACAGATTCCGTCCCCGAGACCAACCGGGGAAACCTCCCCGACTCTTACTGTCAAATCCCCGCGGTGTCGTCGGGGAGACCAAAAAGTTTCTTAACCCTTTTACCCCGCCCCATGCCTCCCCTGCGATTTATCGCGCTGCTTTGTTTTTCCGTCGCCTCGCTTTGCGCCCAGACGTCCCCGGCCATCCCGGCCGCTGCGCAAAAGGGGACGCTTGAGGTCGCGCGCTCCGGCAACGAGGTGCTGCTCACCTGGAAACTGCCCGACGGCGAGGTGCGCTCCATCGAGATTTTTCGCAACACGCACAGCGACGTCAAAGGCCGCGGCCGCGCGGGCACCGTGAGATCCGACGTGACGGTTTTCAGCGACCGGGTCCCCGATGACCAGATCTACTGGTATTGGATCAAGCTGATGCTTCCCAACGGCACCCATACGAACATCGGCCCCGTCCCCACGCCGAGCGGCGCGGTTTGGACGCCGTGAGCGCACATCTTTTTTCCGCCCCAACCCAAACTAACAACCAACCTAACATGATCACACGCACTGTTTCGTTTGCCTCGGTCTTGGCCCTAAGTGCCTTAATCTCGCACGCCGATACCTTAGTGCTCAACCCGAGCGCCGACACATTCTTCCGCGCCGGACTCAACAACTCCACGAATTTCGGCACACAAGCCATTTACGACATATACCAGAACGGGACAGCTCGTAATTACTTTGCCTATACCAAGTTCGATCTCAGCGCGTTGGCAGGGGCGACTATCACAAGCGCGACACTGACCTTCACCTATAACGGCGGAGGAACCCGCACAGATTCCATTACCACCGGCCGCTTCGCGGCTTACGGATTGCTGGAGGTTGAAGGCAACACTCCGCAAACTTGGACTGAAACCGGCTTGGTGGTCAGCGGTGGAACCGAAAACATCGGTGCAGAATACATTGCTGCCAACAACGTCTCTTTTGACACTGCCACGCGGACGGTCTCGTTCGATGGCGTTGGCGAAGTGATTACCGGCACCGGCGTGGGCGCGACCGCGACCTTGAACACCAGTTCCAGCTTGGTGAGCTTCCTGCAAGGTCGCCTCGCCAGCCTCACCAGTGTCTCCGCAACTTTCATCATCGACTCGCCGACGAACGACGCTGGTCGCGGTTATGCGCTTGGCTCTCGCGAAGCGATCACCGGGATGCCCGTCCTAACGATAGAATACACCGCCGTTCCCGAGCCCTCCGCCTTCGCGCTCCTCGCCGGTCTCGCCGGTGTCGGCTGCGTCGGCCTCCGCCGTCGTCGTCGCGCCTGAGGTTTCAGGTCGATCCGACCCACCCGCTCTTCTTCAAGCCCGCGCCGGATCCCGGCGCGGGTTTTCTTTTTCCACCGGTTTTCACCCAGGCGTCGGCGGACTGTCCGAATCCCGGACGCATCTCCTCTCGTCCCGCTCCCTTACATCGTGAACGCGATGCGAGTCCCCCCGCTACTCCCCCTCGCGGCGTTGTCGTGCGCCGCGACCACCCTTGCTTTCGCCATTCCCGCCTTCCCCGGCGCCGAGGGCTTCGGCGCCAACGCCAAGGGCGCCCGCGCGTCCGCCACGCCGGTCGTCCACCGGGTCACCAATCTCAACGACTCCGGCCCCGGTTCCTTTCGCGACGCGGTCTCCTCCTCCGGACGCGTCGTCGTCTTCGACGTCGGCGGTATCATAAAGATAAATACACCGGTCGTCGTCGCCTCCGGCCTCACCATCGCGGGCCAGACCGCCCCCGGCGGCGGCGTCACCGTCTACGGCAACCGCGTCTCCTTCTCCGGCGCCAGCAACACCGTCTGCCGCTACGTCCGCTTCCGCATGGGCGTCGACGGCGACGACGGCGCGGACGCCGTCGGCCTCGCCAACGGCAGCGACCTGATGTTCGACCACGTCTCCGCCGCCTGGGGCCGCGACGAGACCTTCTCCATCAGCGGCGACTCCGCCATCCGCATCACCCTCCAGGACTGCCTCATCGCCCAAGGCCTACGCATCCACTCCGCCGGCGGTCTCATGCAGACGAGCGGCGGCGTGAGCATCTTCCGCACGCTCTACGCCGACAACTACATGCGCAACCCCAAGGTCAAGGGGGTGAACGACTACATCAACAACGTCGTC
>CBINJQ010000181.1:0-8684 GCA_966251015.1 uncultured Akkermansia sp.
GCGGATGGGGGCGAGGAGTCGGTCGGGTTCGAGCGACTCGAGGTGGCGGGCGTTGTTGTCCTGCCGCTCCCTCAGCGGGCCGTCGAGGAGGCGGACGTCGGCGAGGGGAAGCGGACGGACGCCGGTCGCGGGATGGACGGGGGGGACGCGCGGGGCGGAGGCGGAGAAACAGACGGGCATTTGATTCGGAGAGCGGCGGAAGGACGGGGAAAAAAGAACGACGGCCCGGAAGGGGACCGTCGTCGGGGCGCCGCAGAGAAAGGGGCGGGGCGTCAGAGGTTGACCCGGTTGTTCAGACGGGCGTCGTCCTTTTGGAGCATCTCGACGTGGCCGTCGAAGAAGACGGCCAGCCAGCCGGAACCATGGACGGGGCGGTCGGGCAGGTCTGAATACCAGCTCGCGTTCTTGATCGTGGCGTCGACCTCGGCGGGCGTGGTCTTGTCGACCTCGATGGCCATCCAGCGGCGGGAGGTGTTGAAGGAGCCGGCGAGACGGGAGTAGTTCATGCTGCCGATGCCGTTGGCCTTGTTGCCGAACGGATAGGCCAAGGCGCCCTTGTTGTCCATGAGCGTGACGCCGAGCTCTATGCTGGGAGGAAAGGAGCCGGGGGTGCGTTTGGCGGCGAAGGCGGGGCTCTCGAGGACGGGGCAGTAGAGCTTGCCGACGCCGTCGACCGTGACCGCGACACGGGTGATGTAGCGTCCGAGCTGTTCGATCGACTGGATGGCGGCGCGAGGCTCGGTGCCGGAGCCCGAGTAGTTCATGTAGGCGTTCTGGCCGGTGCCGAGGGCGAAGGATGCGTTGATGCCGCCCGCGTCGGAGCCCTTGACGTAGAGCCCGGGCATCTTGTCGCGGTTGTCGTTGGCGAAGGCGGCCGTGGCGACGCCGATCTGGCGCAGGTTGGAGACCATGGTCGCCTTGGAGGCGGACTGTCGGACCTTGGAGACGGTGGGGATGATGATGGCGGCGAGGATTCCGATGATCGCGATGACGGTGAGCAGCTCGATCAACGTGAAGCCGCGACGGGTCCGGGTGAAAACGAAGGACATGAGGGGCGGGGGGTGATGGACCAAACGATGCGCGAAGGCGGCGGGCTTGGTAAGCCGAGCTTCCGTTAAACTGGAAACGAGACGGGGCATGGAACCAGGAGATCCCTTTGATCGCATGGTTGCGGAAGGATGCGGCCCGGGCTTATGGGTTCGCCTCGCATGCGTTTCATCTGGCCATGGCTCCTCATGATCCTGCCCGGCTGTCCCGCGATGGCCGCGGGCCTGCATGGCGAGTCGCGGGTGGGCGACTGGATCTGGACCGACACGACGCAGGACCGGCAGGAATGCCGCTTCGTGCGGGTGATCGAGCTGCCGGCCGGAAGCCAGGTCGAGTCGGCGCTCCTGCGCATCACCGCCGACAACTTTTACCGCGTTTATCTGGACGGCCATTTCATCGGGCAAGGCAGCGACTGGCGCGTGTTGACCGAGTATGACATCACCCGCCTGCTCACGCGCGGCCGGCACGTTCTGGCGGTGAGTGTGGTGAACGACTTCGACTTCGGCGGTCTGCTCGCCGGGCTCCGCATCCGCCTGCAAGACGGCCGGGAAATCGAGATCCCGAGCGACACCAGCTGGGTTCTGGTTCCGGCCGGGGCGTCCGCCTGGCCGAACCCCAAGATCGCCCCCGATTGGGAAAAAGCGCGGGTCATCCGGCGATTCGACACGTGGATGCGCCCGCGGGTTTACGAGGCCCCCGTTTCGGTGCCGGAGGTGAAGTCGTTTTGGCAGCAACGCTGGTTCCAGGCATCGCTGATCGCGGCGAGCGCCGCCGGGATGCTCGGGGGGCTGGTTCTTTCCGGCATGCTCCTGCTGAAACTCCAGTCGGAGCGGGTGGTTCGTCGCGAGCGGGCGCGGATCGCGAACGACCTGCACGACAACCTCGGCGGCGGTCTCACGCAACTGGTGCTGCTCGGCGAGGCGGTGCGGCGCGAACTGGGCGACGGCGTCGGCGCCCCGGGCGAAAAGCTGAAACGCCTCTGCGAACAGGCGCGCGCGATGGGCCGGAACATGAAGGAGACCGTCTGGCTCATCAACTCCCAGCGAGACACGGTGAGCGAACTTGCGTCGTATCTGGCGCGCTATGCGGAGACCTTTTTTCGCGACACGCCGGTCCGGTGCCGTTTCGCGATCGACGAGGACCTGCCCGACGCGCCCTGCGGCCTCGGTGTCCGTCGCAACCTGCTGCTCGGGGTGAAGGAGGCCTTCAACAACGCGCTCCGGCATTCCGGCGCGAGCGAGGTCGAGCTGGTCGTCGAGCGAAAGCGGGGCCTTTTGCGCATCGAGGTGCGGGACAACGGCGCGGGTTTCGATGTCGACGCGACCGCGCCGGGCGAGGGTTTGCGCAATCTCGAGCTGCGGGCGCGCGAGGCGGGCGGAGCGTTCGCCCTGCGCAGCGGCCGAGGGGCGGGGACCTCGGTGGAGTTTTTAATCCCCTTCGCGAAGTAGACCCGGGACTCGCGCGGTCGGGGCCTGCCTGCGACGCGGCCGTCCGTGGCGGGCGTCGCCTCGTCGACGGCACGACGTTCGCGTTTCCCTCGTCCGGGGATATTGGCAAAGCCTGGGCGGCCTGATAGCTTTCGGGTCGTCGGTCGCGTGATGCGCGGCCTCGCCACCATGTCCCGCTCCTCGCCTCCGTCCGCCTCCGCTTCACTTCCGCCCGCCGGCGGCGCCGCGTCGGGCCCCTGCCGCGTGGCGGTGGTCGAGGACGTGGACCTCATCCGTGCCGAACTGATTCAGCTGATCGAGTCGTTCGAGGGTTTCGTCTGCGTTCAAACCTGCGCGAGCGCCGAGGAGGCGCTCAAGGTGCTGCCCGCGTTCTCCCCCGATGTGGTGCTCATGGACATCTATCTGCCCCGCATGTCGGGCATCGAATGCACCCCGCGGCTCAAGGACGCGCTGCCCTCGTGCCAGATCGTGATGCTCACGTCGTCCGACGAGGAGGAGCTGGTGTTTCGCGCGCTCGAGGCCGGCGCCGACGGGTATCTGTTGAAGGACGGCCCGCCGGAGGATCTTCGCGCCGGCCTGCTCGACGTGCGGCGCGGCGGCGTGCCGATGACCAGCGGCATCGCCCGCCGCGTCGCGCAGTTCTTTCGCAAGCGAGCCAAGGGCTCGGACGAACTCCGGAGCCTCAGCCAACGCGAGACCGAGGTGCTCGCGCTGATCGCCCGCGGCTTGAGCACGAAGGAAGTGGGGGACCGGCTCTCGCTCACCGTCGAGACGATCAAGACATACGTGAAAAACATCTACGAGAAGATGCACGTCCACTCGCGGGCGGAGGCCGTCGCGAAATACTTCGAGAGCTCCGGCGTCGAGAAACCCGGAGCGCCGCGCCGGAAGTGAGGCGGGGCGGCCGGCCTCATCCCTTGTTTGGGGATATTGGGCGCCGGGCGGGAACCTGTTAGAGTGCGAGAGTCGGCGGCCGGAACGGGCACCGGCCTTGTCCCGCCCCAATGAGTCACCCTTTCACCTCCTCGCGCATCGTTCTCGCGCTCTATCGCCGCTTCGAGCTCCGCCGCGGCATCGTCGTTTCCTTGCTCGCGCTGTCCGCCGCCCATGTCGGGGTGTTGTCCGCGAAGGACGCGGCGCCGATCGCGACGCCGGCCTGGTCGATCCTGACGAACAACGTCGTGGAGTTGCGGGAGACGATCTCACCGCAGGGCTTCGCGCACCCGGGCATCGGTTGCGACGCGGAGACGCTCGCCGTCATGCGCGAGAAGGTGATCGCGGGCGTGTCCCCCTGGGTCGATTATTTCGAGGGCATGCGCCGCACGCGTTTCGCCGACCCGAAACGCAAGCCCGTGCGCGTCGAGCAAATCGTCAACGACGGCGGGATAAGCGGCTTCGCGCACGACGCCCACCTGGCGTGGACCCAGACCATCCTCTACGTCGTCACCGGCGACGAGGCATACCGGAAGCTCCCGGTGGAGATCATCAACTGGTATGGCTCGCGGACGGAAAAGAGTTTTTTCCCGCGCCACTTCACCGACAGCCACATCAAGATCGGCAAATACGTCTACACCTTGTGCGGCGCCGCGGACATCCTGCGGGCGACCGATCCGAAGGACGTCCGGCTCGCCGTGACGCCCGCGATGATCGATGCGCTTCAAAAGAACTGCCTGCTCCCGATCCGGAAGAACTGCATCGAGCGAAACGACTACTTCATGAACCAGCACTCCTACGCGATCATGGGCTTTCTCGCGTCCACGATCCTCGGAGACGAAGTCGAAGACTATAAGCGCGCCGTGGAGTGGACCACCGTGAACGCCACGAGTCCGAACCAAGGGCGCAACGGCTCCATCCGGGGGCAGATTCGTCTGGTCACGCGCGACGACAGGACCGGCGAACCGGTCGAGCCCGTGCTTCAACTCGTGGAGATGGGACGCGACATGCCCCATGCGGAGGGCAACCTCACCAACCTGTTGATGATGGCGAAGACCATTGATTTTCAGAAGACGAAGATCGACCCGGTCGCCGGCACCGTCGCCGGCGGGCCCGACGGGGTTTCGCCCGTTCGGTTTCTCGACGATCGGCTGCCCAAGGGCGTCGCGCTGTATACGAAGTTCAACCTGGGTTTCGGGCTGCCTTGGGTGCCGACCTATTCCGAGACCGACCCCGCGCACCCGGACTATCTGGCCCGTTACGACCACATCAGTCCTCGCGGCCGCGGTTCGTTCGGCGGCGCGGCTTGCTACTATTACCTCAAAGGGATCGGCCTCGACATGGAGACGGGGCCAAACCGTTACATCAAGGCGGGCTTTGACGCCACGGCCGCCGGGCGGGAGCGGGCGCGCTCCGGCGCCTACCTCGATAGCGTCCACAACTACGGCTTCGACTTCTGGATCGGGCTGCCGGCGGCCGCGTCCGACGCCGCGCCCGACCCGAAGAAAGCCCGGCGCGCTCTGGCGAAGGCGCTTCCGCCCTTGGAGGTGACTCACGAAGGCGTTCCGGTGGAGGGCCGTCAGTTCGAGTATCAGTTCGTGGACTTGTCGGCCCACGCCCAGCCGGGCGACATTTATCCCGGCTCTCCCGACGACGTGCCGCTGAAGGTCCGGCGCGACGCCGACGGCACGGGCTACGTCCGCATGGTCGTCGAACGCGATCCTCGCACGATGGTGGTCACGGGGCGCATCCCGCGGGGCTCCGGTCTGCGCGTGCGCAGCGACTCCTTTGTGACGCTGCGTTTTTACCGCGACGAAGACTTTTCCCGCCGTGACGGCTGCCTCCAGGAGATCCATGTTCCCGACACCCGTGGGGAGTGGGTCCACGTGATAACCGACGTGGAGGGGCCGGGCCTGCTCTACATCCAAGCCACGTCCCGGTCCCGGCCGGCCACCCTCGACTTTGACCGCATCGAGACGGACCGCGCCGCCGTCCGTCCGCTCGCCTTCGAGGTTTCGGCCGGCGCCCGCGTCATCCCCGCTTATGCGGGAACTCCTGTCGAAGAAACATTCACGGTCTCGGGCGCCTCGAGCTCCCTGAAGCTTCGCGCGCTGGATCTTCCCGTCGGCGCCAAATTCGATTCCGCGAGCGGCGCGCTCTCGTGGACGCCGACGGCGGATCAGACGGGCGATCACTCGCTCCATGTCCTTGCGCGCGACGGCGGCACTCTGCGGACCCTGCGCGTGGACATCCACGTCGCCCGCGATTTGCAGGCGGCGTTGGACCTCGTGTCCCGCCCCTACGATCCGGCGCAACGTTACGTCGCCGTCACCGAACAAGCCTTCAAGGCGGCGCTGGCGGCCCGCGACCTGCCCGCGCTGCGGCGGGCGGTGGCCGGGTTGAAACCGGTGGATCCCCGTCTGCCCGACGGCACCTTGGACTACCGCGTGGCATCGAGCGCGGCGGAGCGTGGCGTCGACAAGATGGCCGACGGCGATCCCTTCACCAGCGGCGGCATCTGGGGCTTCGACAAAAACGTCACCCTGGATTTCGGGACCGACTTCAAGGTGAAGTCCGAGGCCTTCCGCATGCTCGCCCGCGACGGCCATCCGGCCCGCATGGTCGAGGTCGTGGTCTATGGGTCCGACGACCGCAAACACTGGACGCTTTTGACCGAGAACAAAACCGTGCGCTCCTGCGATTGGCAGACGCTGACGGTCAAGGCGGAGGAAAAGGACAATCCCTACCGCTATCTCCGCCTGTTCATGCCGGCCAAGCCGCTCCCCATCTTCGAGGTCGCGGAGCTGCGCATCGTCGGCGAACGCGTCGAGGACCCTGGCCCGGACCTTCGCCTGGCCTACATCTCCGGCTACGAGGACGGCACCTTCCGCCCGGACCGGAAACTGACCAAGGCGGAGGCGGCCGTTCTGCTGGCCGGACTGGTGGACGACTACACGGACCGCGGCGCCTACGACTGCGCCTTCGCCGACGTGCCGCGCACCGCGCCGTATTACGACGACGTCGCCTACCTGTCGCGCAAGGGCGTGGGCAACGCCTGGGAACAGCCGGTGAAGTATGTCGTCGGCGACGCCTTCGGCCGGTTCCACCCGGACGCGTTCATCACGCGCGGCGAGCTCGCGTCCGTCATGTCCCGCATGCAAGGGCTGAAAGGCCGCGACGGCCCCGGGCTGAGAGACGTGCGCGACGACACGCCGCACGCCGCCGAGATCCGGCGGGTGACGCGAGAAGGGTGGCTGACCGCGGACAAAAGCGGCGCGTTCCGTCCCGACGCGCCCGTGACCCGCGCGGAGTTTGTGGCGGCCGCGAACCGGATGATCGGGCGGACCGCCGCCGAGCAGCCGCGCGAGGGCATGCCGAAGTTCTCGGACGTGGACGCCTCGCACTGGGCCCACGCCGACATCATGAGAGCGGCCACCACCTATCCGCTTTCGCCGGCGCCGGCGCCCGCCGCGTCTCCGGCGATCCTCGCGGTGTCGCGCACCCCGGCGGCGGAGTGAGCAACGCCTCTTCCCTTTTCACGCATGTTCTCTCGTTCTCCCCGTCTCGTTTTTTTTCTGCTCGCGCTGTTCATCGCCCGCGTCGCCCCGGTGTTTGCCGGGGACTTCGTCCACCCGGGCGGGTTGCACGCCCAGTCGGACATCGACCGCATGAAAGCCAAGGTGGCCGCGGGCGAGAGCCCGTGGATCGAAGGCTGGAACGCGCTCCTCCAGGACCGGAAGTCTCGCAACGACTACAAGCCCGGTCCCCATCGGCACATGGCCAGCCGCCAGCGCGCGCAGGACGACGCCAACGCGGCCTACCTGAACGCCCTGCGCTGGCTCATCTCCGGCGACACCACGCACGCCGACTGCGCGGCGCGCATCCTCAACGCCTGGTCCGGCACGGTGTCGGAGGTTCCGAGGGGCGACAACATGCCGGGCCTGAGCGGCATCCCCGTCGGCACCTTCGCCATCGCGGCGGAGCTGATGCGTTCCTACCCCGGCTGGTCCGCCGCCGACCAGACGCGCTTCAAGCGCATGCTCCTGGATTTCATGTATCCGGTTTGTCACGACTTTCTGGTCCGCCACAACGGCGCGAAGGAGGACCACTACTGGGCCAACTGGGACACCTGCAACATGCGCGCCATCCTCGCCATCGGCGTCTACTGCGACGACCGCGCGAAGTTCGACGAGGCCGTGGAGTATTTCAAAAACGGCCGCGGCAACGGCTCCCTCCGCAACGCCGCGCCTTTCCGTTTCGAGGACGGCCTGGTCCAGTGGCAGGAGAGCGGCCGCGACTACGCCCACGTCATGGGCGGCCAGGGCCTGCTTTTCGAGATGTGCCAGATCGCCTGGAACCAGGGGATCGATCTTTTCGGCCTCGACGACAACCGCCTGCTCGGCGCCGCCGAACACACCGCGCAATACACCCTCTGGAAGGGCGCGCCCTACACGTTCTACGACAATTCGGACGGCGTGAAACAGTTTTACATCTCGGAGAACTACCACGGGCGCCTCGACGCCTCGCACTTCGAGCTGGCCTACAACCACTATGTCGTTCGCCGAGGGCTCAAGGCGCCGCACGTCCGGCTCTTCGCCGCGCTGCGCCGCCCCGAGCCGGGCGAGATCGACGTCCTCGGTCACGGCACGCTCACCTACACCCTCGACGCCAAGGCGTCCCCCTTGGCGTCCAAGGCGCCGCCGACGCCGCGCGAGGTCGTGGCGACCGCCGGGTTGGATCGCGTCGAGCTGCGCTGGTCGCCCTCCGGCGCCTACAGCGCGCACGGCTACGAGGTCGCCCGCGCCACCTCCGCGAAGGGTCCCTTCGCGTCCATCTATTCGACCACCCGCTGGACCACTCCCTCCTACGTGGACGATGACGTGGAGCCGGGACGCACCTACTATTACACGATAGCCGCGCTCAACACGGCCGGCAAAAGCGCGGTCTCCGCGCCGGTGAGCGCCGTCCCGGCCAAGGGCGAGGAGCTGCCCCGGGCCAGCCGACGCGTTTCCGCCGAGGGCACGCTTTATTCGAAGGCCGCCGGCAACTCCTTTCTCGTGCCCGTCTCGGGTCGCGAGTTGGACGGAAGCTTCGCAGGTCAGCCCGTGGACGGCGATTTTTGCGTCACCGCCCGGCTCGCGGATTGGGTGGGATCCGTCGGCATGATGGGCCTTGCGATTCGCGAGCCGGACGGAGGGGAAAAGCCCGACGCCATGGCGGTGACCTTGGGCGAGGTCGGCGGACGCCTCGCGCGTT
>CBINJQ010000182.1:0-8678 GCA_966251015.1 uncultured Akkermansia sp.
CGTCCCCCGGGCCGGCCCGTCCGCCGACGGCTTCCGCCCGGTGTGATCCCGCCGCCCACACGCGACGCACCGAGTTCGCCGACCTGCTCGCCGCGAGCCCCGCGTTGAACGCGGCGCCCGCGGCGTCGTCGCCCGAAGGCCTCGCCCCGGGCTCCGCGCCGCCCGGCCGCGAAGACGCCTGCGAAGGGCTTGCCGAACACGACGCGCCCGGCGAACACGACGCCGCCCTCGGCGACGAACCGCGGGAGTCTCCGCCGGCCGTTCTCGCGCCCTGGTTCCTCCCGCCGCCGCCTCCTCCGATTGCTCCGCGGACGTCTCCGCTTTCGCTCGCTCCGCCGCCCTCGGAGCACCGTATCGCGGCCGGACCCGAGGTGGTGGCGGAGCAGCCCGGCCTCGCCGGATTCGCGGGCGCGCAGGCCGGCCCTTCCGCCTCCCTTGCGACGGAAGCCGACGCGTCTTCGTCGCCGGCGGGTCCGTTCGTGATCGCGGGCGACGACGTCGGCGAACAGTCGGCGGCAAGTTTCGCATCCGGCTCGAACGCGAGCCCGGCAGTTTTTTCCCCGCCGCGTTCCCACGTCCCGCGAGCCAGCGCGGTGTCGTCTTCAATTTCCGATAAAATGACGCGAGAAGTATCAGCAAGCCAGTTGGTTGCCGATTCGTATAAATCGAATGGCATGGAAAAGGCAGAAGGGGTTCCCATCATGAACCGCGATTTCGCCGCCGAGCCTTCCGTCGCCGCGTCGTCCGGCGTCGTCCCGGCGGAGGCCAAGGCCGTCACGCCGATCCTGTCGGCGACGGAGCCCGCGGCCCCCGCTCCGGAGCTCGCGGTTCGTGCTTCGGGGCCGAGCGCCGACGCCGAGCCGACCGCCGAGCCGACCGCCGTCGCCGCGCTTCGTTTGATCGAGCGCGTCGAGCAGGCCGCCGACCGGCTCTCCGCGCTCCGGTCGCGCGAGGAGTTTCGATTCAGCGTCGATTTCGCGGGCCGGCACCGTGTCGACGTGAAGGTGGCCGTGCGCGACGGACGCGTGTTCGCCGATTTTCGCGCCGACACGGCCGAGCTGCGCGACGCGCTCGCCCGCGGCTGGGACGCGTTTGTGCGGAGCCGCGAAGGCGGCGCGCAACGCTGGGCCGAGCCGGTGTTCTCCTCGCACGCCGCTTCGCCGGTCGAGCGCTCGTTCGGCGGGCCCGCGGACGAGTCCGCGTTCGCCCGGGACTTTTCGGCGAACGAGCACCCGTCGTCGCGGCGCGAGCGTCCCGACGTGGACGACGCGCCGACCTTCTCCGGCGCGCCCGTCGTCGCGGCCCGCTCCTCCGCGCCTCTCCTCGCCGCGGCGTCGGAGGCGGCTCCGCGCTCCGACGCCGCCCGCCTTCTCAGCGTCCTGGCCTGAACCCGTCACCCCCGCGCCCATGAATGTCGCCCCCGCCGCCTCCAACGCCGCCGCTCCCGCGGTCGACTCCTCCACGACCGCCCGCGTGCCGAAGCAAACGCTCGGGCAGGACGATTTTTTGAAACTCATCACCGTTCAGCTCGCCAACCAGGATCCGATGAAGCCGATGGAGGACACGTCCTTCATCGCGCAGATGGCGCAGTTCAGCTCGCTGGAACAGTCCTCGCAAATGTCGCGCGACATCGCCGCGTTGCGCTCCGACATGGGGCTCCAGTCCGCCACCGCGCTGCTCGGCCGCGAGGTGGTGCTCGATTCCGAGGACGGCGAGATCACCGGCGTCGTGGAGTCGGTCGACGCCACCACCGACACCCTTCGCGTCTCCGTCGGCGGCCAGCTGTATCCGTTCTCCTCGATTCTGCGCGTCGCCTCCGCTCCCGCGACCGTTCCCCCCTCCGACTCCGAACCCGCTCAAACCCCGCAACCCTAAGCCCCCTTCGCCACCATGTCCCTCATCGGCACCCTCACTTCCGGCGTCAGCGCCATGCGTTCCTTCACCAAGGGACTCGAGGTCATCGGCAACAACATCGCCAACGTGAACACGACCGCGTTCAAAGGCGCCACGACCAGCTTCGAGGAGAGTTTCAGCAACACCCTCCGCGGCTCGGCGCTCGCCTCCGGAGCCGGGTCCAATCTCTCCGCCATCCAGGTCGGCACCGGCGTCCAGCTCGCCTCGATCAACGCCCGTTTCACCCAGGGCGCGCTCTCCACCACGGGCGTCGCCACCGATCTCGGCATCTCGGGCAACGGCTTCTTCCGCGTCGTCAATTCCGTCGACGGCTCCGAATACGCGACGCGCGCCGGGGACTTCCGTCTCGACGACCAGGGCTACCTCGTCACGAGCAACGGCTACCGCGTGCAGGGCCTCGTGGGCGGTTCCGCCGGTTCGCCGCCGTCCGAAATCGGAAGCATGAAGCTCGGCACCCCGCCCGAGGGCACGCAGCTCAAGAGCTTCTCCTTCGACCGGCAGGGCAATTTGGTCGAGTTCTACTCCGACGGCTCCTCCGCCGTGACCAACCGCGTGTTGCTCCAGGATTTTCGCGATCCCTCCGCCTTGCAGCGCACGGGGGACAATCTCTTCACCGGCATGGCCAACGCCGGTCCCGTCGGCGGCCTCGCTCTCTCCGCCACCGGCAACCTGCCCGGCGAAGGCGGGCTCGGCACCGTAGAGGCCGGCACGCTCGAGCTCTCGAACGTCGATCTCACCGAGCAGTTCGCCAACATGATCACGACGCAGCGCAGCTTCCAGGCGAGCTCGCGCATCGTGACCGTCTCCGACCAGGTCCTCGAGGAAGTCGTCAACCTGAAGCGCTGAGCGCACCCACGGCCATGGCCGAGAAAAAGAACGACTCCGACTCCGCCTCCGGCGCCGCCGCCGCGCCCGCGCCCTCCAAGGGAGGCGTCAAGGCGCTGCTCCCGGCGCTGCTGGCCATCGTGCTCGCCCCCGCGGCCACCTTCGCCGTCGCGCATTTCGTCATTCTGCCCCGCTTCGAGGCCGGGCTCCGCGCCGCCGTCGACGGCACCGACGCGTCCGCCGCCCACGTCCCGTCGACGGCGGCGAAACCGGCCCCGTCCGGGCAGGGCGGGTCGAAAAGTTCCGGCAAGGCCGGCTCCGCCAAGGACGCGGCGCCCGTCGACGGCGACAATTCCTACCGCTTCGAGAACGTCGTCGTGAACCTCGCCGGCACCATGGGCACGCGTTACCTCAAGGTCGGCTTCCTCGTCACCGGCGAGAAGCCCGACGTCGCCGCGCGTTTCGAGGCCGAGCGACCCCGGCTCGGCGACGTGACCCTCGCCGTCCTCTCCTCTCTCACGCTTTCCGATCTCGAGGAGGCGGGCTCCAAGAACCTGATCCGCGAGAGGCTCGTCGCCGCCTACAACCAGGCCCTCGGCGCCCGCGTCGTGGACAGCCTCTATTTCTCCGAATTCGTCGTCCAATAAGCCGCCGCCATGCCCGACGCGATCGAACAGTCCGACGCCGTTCCCGCGACGCGATCCCCCGACGCGGAGCCGGTCGCCGACCCGGCGGGGGCGCCGCGTCCGTTCGTCCTCCTCGCGAACGGCGCGCGCGACGAGTCCGGCGGCGCGCTTCGCGTCTCCGTCCACGACTTTCGCAACCCGTCCCTCCTGACCGAGACCGACCTGCGGCGCCTCCGGGCGCTGCACGAGGACTTCGCCCGCTACCTTTCGGCGCGCCTGTCGATGTCCCTGCGCATGGAGTGCGGGCTCCGGCTGGACTCGCTCCGGACCCTGCCTTACGGCCGGTTCGTCGAGGAACTGCCCGAACCGGCGCCCGTGTGTCTTTTCAAGGTCGAGCCTTTTCCCGGCCTGGGCCTGCTGGCCGTCGACAGCGGTCTCTCGCTCGCGTTTGTCGACCGGCTGCTCGGCGGCCGCGGGCAGGCGGCCGAGGTCGTCCGGCCGCTCACCGAGATCGAGGTCGCCCTGCTCGAGGACGTCCTGCGCGTGGTCCTCGACGAATGGTGCGCCCGGTGGGGCGGCAAGCAACCGATCGAGGCCCGCGTGGTCGGACACGAGAGCGACGGACGTTTCCTGCAAACCTCGCCGCGCGACGCGACGGTCCTCGCGTTCGTCCTCGAGGCGACTTTCGGCGGCCGGTCCGGCCGCGTCCGCCTCGCCCTCCCTTTTCCCACGATCGAGCCGCTCGTGAAAACGCTTCAGAAACACCGGCCCGACGCGCCGCGCGCCGCCGCCGCGCCGGCCCCGCGCGCCGAGTGGCGCCCCGTCTACGACGAGGTGGGCATCCCCGTCCTGGCCGAATGGCGGCTTGCCGACGCCGCGTTGCGGGAGATCGCCGCGCTCCGCGTCGGCGACGTGATCAAGCTGCCCCTCGACATCCTCGACCGCACCCGCGTCCTCCTCGGCGGAGCCCCGAAATTCGTCGGCACCGTCGGGATCGAGGGCGACACCGTCGCCGTCCAGATCGCCCGCGAACAGGGCGCCGCCGACGAAGAAAAACGCTGACCCCTTTCCCCCATGGACAACGCCGCCCTCGATCTCGTTTTGGACGTTAAAGTGAAGGTCACCGTGCAACTCGGCTCCTGCATGCTGCCGATGCGGGAGGTTCTCGCCCTCGCGCCCGGTTCGGTGATCCAGCTTCAGCATCGCGCTTCCGATCCCGTCGGGCTCTACGTGAACGACAAGCTCGTCGCCCGCGGCGAGGTCGTCGTGGTCGACGGCCACTTCGGCATCAGGATCACCGAGCTCGTTTCCAAGGCCGCATGAGCCCTCTTCGCTCAACCCTTTCCAGCGTGACCCGCTGGCTGCTCGTGGTAGTCGGCTGCGTCGTTTTGGAGACGGCGCAGCCGATGAACGCGGCCGAGCCATCCTCCCCGCCGCCCGCGCCCCGCCTGGAGGCGGACCGCGTGCTTTATCCCGCCGACTCCCGGGGCGCCCCGGCGGACGCGGGCGGACGCGCCTCCCCCGGCGGCGGTTCCGTCTGGGTCTTCATCGCTCTCGTCGGGCTGGGCTTCGGCGCGTTCTGGCTCCGGCGGCGTGGCGATCCCGCCGGCGCGGTGCGCCGCGGAGCGCGTATCGTGATCGAGGATACGCGCGCGCTCGGGAACCGGCAGTTTCTCGTCGTGGCCGGGGTGGACGGCCGGCGTTTTCTTCTCGGGGTCGCGCCGGGCAACATCCGTCTCCTTTCGCCGCTCGCCCCCGAACCCGGCGCCGAGGCCGACGACCATGACGACGCCTGAGCTCATCCGCCGCCTCGGGCTGCTCCTGCTCTGGTTGTTCGCGCCGGCTCTGGCTGTCGCTCAAACCGGGGCGCCGGACGGTATGCCGCCGCCCCCCGGGCCCGTCCTCGTGTCCGGCGAAGATCCCGTCGCCCCCCCGTCCGACGCCGCCGACTCGGCGCCCGCGAAGTCCTGGAGCCTGAACATCGATCTCGAGGGCGGCGGCCAGTCCGGCTCGGCCGGCGTGGGCCTCCAGATCGTCGTGGTGATGACGCTCCTCAGCGTCGCGCCTTCCCTGCTGCTGCTCATGACCTCGTTCACGCGCATCGTGATCGTGCTCGGCTTCGTGCGCACCGCGATCGGCGTTCCCAGCGCGCCCTCGAACCAGATCGTGATCGGGCTCTCGCTGTTCCTCACGCTCTTCATCATGGGGCCGGTCCTCACGCGTTCCTACGACGCGGGCCTGCGGCCCTATTTCGACGGCAAGGCGGGCACGACCGAGGCGCTCGAGGCGGCCTCGCAGCCGCTTCGCGAATACATGCTTCAACAAACGCGCACGCGCGACCTCGAGTTTTTCCTCCAGCTGGGCCGCTTTCCGCCCACGCGCGTCGCCGACCTGCCGCTGCGCGTCATCGTGCCCGCCTACGTCATCAGCGAGCTCCAGACCGCGTTCCAGATGGGCTTTCTCATCTTCCTGCCCTTCCTCGTCATCGACCTGCTCGTCTCGTCGATCCTCATGTCGCTCGGCATGATGATGATGCCGCCCGCGATCATCTCCTTGCCGCTCAAACTCCTGCTCTTCGTCCTCGTGGACGGCTGGCATCTCGTCGTCCGCAGTCTCGTCGAGAGTTTCAACCTCTAGGCTTCGCCGGCCTCCCTCCGGGCCGCCTGTCGCGCATCTCCTCCCGGCTCCCAGCTCCTTGCTCTCATGAACGCCGAGGCCGCCATCGATATCTTCAAGACCTTCGTCACCTTCGCCCTCTACCTGATGGCGCCTTTCCTCGGGGTGATCCTGCTGGTCGGGCTCGTCACGAGTCTCCTCCAGTCGATCACCAGCATCCAGGAGCAGACGCTCACCTTCGTGCCCAAGGTCGTCGCGTGCGCCGGCGCGCTGCTTCTGCTCGCCCCCTGGCTGCTGCGCATGCTCGGCGAGTTCACGGTCCAGACCTTCGCCCGCATGGCGACGATGGGACCCTAGCGGCGCCCCGGGGTCTTTTTTGTCCGCATGAACTCCTGGGAGCCCGTCCTGCTTGCTGCGATGGGTTCGTTGCGCGCGGTGGGGATCGTCGCGGCGCTCCCGGCCTTGGGCGGGCGCGCGCTGCCGGCGACGGTGCGCGTGGCGCTGGCGGTCTCGATGGGCGCCCTTCTCGCGGGCGTCGCGCCCGGAGCCTCCGCGCCGCCGCCCGCCACGCTCGGGGACCTCGCGCTCGCGGCCATGCAGGAGCTCCTGCTCGGCCTCGCGATGGGGCTGGTGGTGCGAGCCCTGCTCTCCGCCGCCGAGCTGGCGGGGCGTCTCATCGCGGGCGAGGTCGGCATCGTCGCCGCGCCCGGCTTCGACGCCCCGGTGCCTTCGCAGGAGCCCTTGCCGACCTTCATCGGCATGTTCGCGGGGCTCCTGTTTTTCCTGCTGCACGCCCATGAAGGCGTGCTCGCGGCCTATGCGCGCAGCTTCGACATCGCGCCGGCCGGGACCGGACGGCTGTCCGGCGCCGCGGCGGAGACGCTGGTCGGCGCGGTGGCGGCCCTGCTCGGGCTGGCCTTGCGAATGGCGGCGCCGTTCATCGCGTTGAACTTCGTCATCACCGCCGGCTTCTCGATCCTCGGGCGGGCCGTGCCGAAGATGAACGTTTTCATCGTCGGCATCGCGCTGCGGTCGTTGATGGGATTCGGCCTGCTCGCCGGAGCGGGCGCGCTGATCGCCCGCTATCTGTCGATGGAGTTCGACCGCCTGCCCTGGCGGCTCCTCGAACTCGTGGCGGGACGTTGACGCTTGAGGATTTATAAAGCCCTTTAGTGCGAGCAAATTACGCGCGCTGTTCGTTTTCCGCTACGGGCTCGACAGCTTGGGGAAGTGAGGCAGCGTCATGCGATTCATGAATGCCAAGGGGACGCGCGCTATGCCGTTGAAAACCGTCGGAGGCGGCGGGGTCCTCTCCGCGCGCCCGAAGGAGGCCGGACGCCTGAAGACGGTGGATCTTTTTTGCGGAGCGGGCGGGTTGGCGGAAGGTTTCAGGCAGGCCGGTTACCACAGCTTGGGCGGAGCGGACATCGATCCGGACGCCGTCGCGACTTTCGCGGCGAATTTTCCCGACGCGGAGGCGATCTGCGGCGATCTGCGATCTCCCGGGATCTTTGCGCGGACCTTGGGGCTGGCGAAACGTGCGGATGTCGTGATCGGCGGACCCCCTTGCCAGGGATTTTCACAGGTGAGGAATCATTCCCGGCTCATCGACGACCCGAAAAATTCCCTTTATCGGGAGTTTGTGCGGATCATCGAGGAGGCCGGACCGAGAGCGTTCCTGATGGAGAACGTGACCGGGATGGACCAGATGGGAGTGCGGGAGCAGATTTTCGAGGACCTTTCCTTGCGTGGTATGTATCGTGTGCGCGCGCAGGTGGTGGACGCCGCGGATTTCGGCGTGCCCCAGTCGAGGAAGCGTCTCCTGTTCATCGGCCTCCATGCGTCGCTGAATCTCGAGCCGCCCTTGTTGCAAGGCACCGGGGCGACCGCCGCGATGACTTTGGCCCGCCGCAATGGCGACTTGCCGGTTCGCTACGAGGTCGAGGCCACCGATTCCCTTTGGGCGGCCTCTTTGACCTCAATATTGGAAGATCCCGCCAATGTTCGGATCGTCACTGTCGCGCAGGCGATTTCCGATCTTCGCGATCTGCCGATCGGCGGGCGGGACGATTCGATCTCGTTTGAACGTCTGCCGCCGCCGGAGTCCGCGTATCAGGCGCAGATGCGCCAGGCCGCGGGCGCCGAACTGAAGAACGTGCGCGTGCCTCGCATCAATCCCGACACGGCGCTACGGCTTCAGAACATTCCGCAGGGGGGCAACCATCGCGATCTGCCGGAGTCGCTCCTCAAGCGGTATTTGTCCGGTCAACGCTGGGGACAGGACAATGGAACGGGATTGTTGTCGCGGCGTCATTTCTACGCGTATCGGAAGCTGCATCCGGGCGTCTGGGCATGGACGCTCAACACGAAGGCGGATTCGGCCTACCACTATTCCGTCAACCGGGCTCTTTCGGTCCGCGAGTTCGCGCGGATCCAGTCGTTTCCCGACCGTTTTGTAATCACGACCGACCCGCGAAAGGGCGCGCTTCCCGGGCGTATCGACGGCGGCGGCGCCCACTCGCGCTACCGGCAGATCGGGAACGCGGTGCCGCCGCTGCTCGCCCGCGCGGTGGCGGAGAACCTGCGCTCCGTGCTCGGATCCGAACGTCGCGACCGCGTCGGGGAGACGCATCGCGACACGCGCACCCTATGACCAAGGCCCCCGTCCGGAATGAAAAGGCCGACGTGATCGGCTCC
>CBINJQ010000183.1:0-8667 GCA_966251015.1 uncultured Akkermansia sp.
CGGTGGCCACCGGGACGACGGAGTTTGGGAAAGCGCCGAGCTCTTGAGCGAGGACGCCTGGCATGTTGCGGGGGTTAGGGGGGCTCATGGTTTTGCCAATTCCTGGAGGCAAGGCTGATGGCGGCGGGTGGCGACGAGATTTCGGCGGCGACGGGCGCAAGGGTTTGTTTGGCGAGGCCGGAATGCCGGGGCGCGATACGAGCATGCGGTGTTGTCCGCGACCGGCCCGCCCGGGCGGCGCGAGGACTTGAGATCGAGACGGATGCGAGCACGGTTCGGCGATGCCCACCCCGCCTTGGAAACAAAAAAACCCGAAGAAGGACGGCGCCAGAATCGCGCTCACGCCGGAGTCGATCACTTGGGCGAAGGATCGGGCGCGGGCCGCCGGGCGCCGCTATCCGAACTTGGTCGACAACATGGCCGCGGCCCGGCGGCAGCAGGAGGCCGAGCGCGGCGGCGACGAGCGGCTCCGTCCTTGAGCGGGGGCGGCTCCTTTGTGCATGGGACCGTGTTTCCGGTTATGCAAATTGACAGTGTTTGGCGGTGTTCCAGCCTCCGCCTGCGATGAACAACCAAGGTTCCCTGCTTCTGCTCACTTCGGCGCTTGGCGCCATCCAGCCCATCCAGGCTTTCGCGGCGACCGTCACCTACACCGTTCCGTCGAACATCAACGTGAACGCGTCGGCGAGTCCCTACTTTCTCGATGTTTCGCCGGACATCGTGGACGCGGACGCCCTGCTTTCGATCGACGGCGGAACGATTTCGGGCGGCGAAGGCTCGTCGTTCACCGTTTCCGCCCGCTACGACGCGGCGCCGGATCAGCAAATCTACCAGTTCACGTTTCCCTTCGAGGGGAGCCTCGTATCCCGTGATCTGACCATCGTCCCGAACTCCAGCTTTTCGAGCGGGTTTCTGACCGGCCTGGTATTCACCTACACCGGCAGCCTGAACATCCCGGCGGGCACGGTTTTTTCCTTCAACTCGACCGCGATTCCCGAGCCCGCCTCGGCGACGCTCTGGGTGGCGGGCACCGCGGCGGCGCTTCATCTCACGCGCCGGCGTCGGGATTCGGTCGTGCGCGAAGAGACTCCCACTCGTTCGTGAACTCGGCGAATTTCCCGCTGGGTTGCCGGCGGATTTCGTCGCGATAGACGATCGCGATTTCGTGGTCCGGGCCGATGCCGGCCCGGGCCGCGGACAGGATGTGCGTTTCCTCCGCGGGCGTCAGCGGTCGTCGCACCACCAGACGCAGCTCGACACGGTCGGGCGCGGTTTGCGCGACCTGATGCTGCACGATGGCGTCGACACGCATGATGTCGTTGTGGCCGTAGAACGGGAAACGGCGTTCGCCCGAGCGCGTCGTGAGCATGTCGCGCGCGCGGCCCGGCACGGAGGCGAGCACCGGCAGGGAGCGACCGCAGGCGCAGGGCGGGCCGACGACCGCGCGGTCGCCGATCTCGTAGCGCAGGAGCGGCATCGCGAAATTGTGCAAGGGGGTGAGGACGACGCGGCCCTCTTCGCCGGGCGCGCACGGCGCGCCGTCATCGCGTAGTATCTCGACGAATACGCCCTCGGCCTGCACGTGCAGCGCGTTGTGCTCGGGGCAGGGCGCGGCGATGATCCCGGCGTCGGCCGCGGTGTAGATCTCGGTGACCTTGGCCCCCCAGAGCTCGGCGCAGCGGGCGCGGACCTCGGGGCCGAGCGCCTCGCCCGTCGAGCGAACCTCGCGCAGGCCCTCGGGACGCAGTCCGGTGCGGCTCGATTCGCGCAGCAACTCCCGCAGCAGCGACGGGAAGGTGGTGAGGTAGGCGGGTTTTTCGCGGACGATGATGCGCAGCAGCTCCGACGCCTCGGCGCGGTAGTCGAGAAACAGCGCGGGGCCGGTGGGGTAGATCGCGGCCAGAGGTTCGCCCCAGTTGGGCAGGCGGCGCAGCGGGTCCGATTTCGCGGGATCGGCGCGGTCGTTGTCGCGCAGCACGGCCATCCACGTCGCCGACAAGTCGCGCGCCTGCCACTCTTGTTCGCGCACGACGAAGCACTGCCAATAAAACTGGGCGAGGGCGGTTTTGCGGATCGTGACCGGCCGGCCGCTGGAGCCCGAGGTGGTCGCGGAGGACACCGAGCCGTGGCCTCGCGGCACTTCGCGCGCGTGCAAGGCCGCGCCGGCGTCCTGGACCGCCTGGCGGGTTAGCACCGGCAAGCCGGACCAGGTTTCAGGTGTAAGCGGCCGGCCGGGCTCGATCCCGGCGCGGCGGAGACTCTCCGCGTAGTGCGGCACGGCGCGGCAGGCGTGGGCGGAGAGTTCGCCGAGTTGGCGGAATTGCAGGGCGCGCAGTTCCGCGGGCGGCAGATACTGCGACGCGCGCAACTGGTGCAGGACGGCGAGCATGGTCGCGGCGGCGGTGGCCGGCACGGCGGGAAAGGCGGCGCCGGGGAGGCCGCTCTTGGGCAGGGAAAACATCGTCGACGAGCGGGGAGGCGGCGATGGACACAGAAAATCCGAGGCGCGGCAAGGAGTGCGGCGGCCTGTTTGCATGGGCGCGCGGGCATTTTTTGCGGATAGATGCCGGTCGTGGATGCATCTCCGCCGGCGACTCGGATTCCGGCTGTTATTCGACGCCGCCGGCACGGCTTGGCGGCCAATAGCGAAAGCACAGCCGCCCGAGCACCTTGTCCGACGCGACGGTTCCCCAGAAGCGGCTGTCGAAGCTGTTGCCGCTGTTGTCGCCCACCACGAAGTAGTGCCCCTCGGGGATGTGGACATCGACAGTCGCCCACCGGGCGGAGGCTTCGTCAAGCGGCGGATAAGATATCGGGCCCTCCTCGTTTTTGATCACCACCGGTTTCCCGTTTATGAGAAGCTCGCTGTTTGCGAACCGGATGTGTTCCCCGGGCAGCCCGGTTACGCGCATGACGAAGGTCCCGGTCGGTTTTATTTGATCTATTCCTTCGGTGCTGAAAACGAGGAGGTCGCCTCGTCGCGGCGACCCCGCCAAGTAGGAAAAACCTTCCATCAGGACGTGGTCTCCGGGCAGGAGGGCCGGAGCCATGGATCGGGAGGGAATGGCGAATGGACACAGAAGGCCCAGGATTCGGCAAACGATGAGTCCGACCACCAGCGTGCCTCCAAGCGAACCCAAGGCCAAAAGCACTTTCGCGGGCATGCCCAGCCGAACTTGGCTCGGGGATTTTCCTGGAGAACGAAAATTCACGGGCGCGCGAACCGGGAGTAAACAAAAGCCCGACGGCAGGGTGGCGCGTCGGGCTTGCAGGATGAGACGAATCGGGCGAGGGGCGGAACGACGAAATCGTTTCGCCCCTCGCCGGAGCTCGGGCTCAGACGAGGAGCAGGGCGGGTGACTCGACGAGTTGCTTGAGGGCGTTGAGGAACTGGGCGCCGACGGCGCCGTCCACCACGCGGTGGTCGCAGCTCAGGGTGAGGGTCATCGTGGTGCCGACGACAATCTGGCCGTTCTTCACCACGGGCTTCTGGACCGAGGTGCCGACGCCGAGGATGGCGGCGTTGGGGGTGTTGATGATCGGAAGGAACTTCGGGATGCCCATCATGCCGAGATTCGAGACGCAGAAGGTGCCGCCGGTGAACTGGTCGGGCTTCAGCTTCTTGTCCTTGGCGAGCTTGCCGAGGGCCTTGGCGTCGGCGCTGATCTGGAAGACGGACTTTTCGTGGGCGTCGCGGATGACCGGAGTGATGAGGCCGTCGGGCAGGGCCACGGCGAAGGAAACGTGGGCGGCGCCGAAGTAGCGGATCTGCGTGCCTTCCCAGGAGGCGTTGACCTCGGGGACGCGACGGAGCGCCTCGGCGCTGGCCTTGAGGATGAGGTCGTTGACCGAGAGTTTGACGCCCTGCTTTTCGAGGCCGGCGTTGAGCTGGGCGCGGAGGGCGGCGAGCGGCTCGGCGTCCACTTCGATCTCGAGGTAGAAGTGGGGCGCGGTGGTCTTCGACTCGATGAGGCGCTTGGCGATGATGCCGCGCATCGGGGAGACGGCGACGGCGCGCTCCTCTTGGATGGCGCCCTTGAAGAAAGACGAACCGGCGGGGACCGAGCCGGAGGGAGCGCCCGCGAGCGGGCGGCCTACGCCGGCCTTGGCGGTGCCGGCGGCTTCGGCGGCGAGGACGTCGGCGCGGACGATACGGCCGCCGGGACCGGAACCCTTGATGAGCGTGGCGTCGAGGCCTTTGCCGGCGGCGAGTTTCTTGGCGAGGGGGGAGATTTTGATGCGCTCTCCGGCGGCGCGGACGGGCGCGGCGGGGGCGGGAGCGGCCGGAGGCGGCGTTTGAGATTTGAGATTTGAAATCTCAGATTGCGGTGCCGCAGGCGCCGCCGTGGTGGCGGGCGGGGGCGTCTGGGGAGCCTCGGCTTTCTTTTCCTCGGCCTTGGGAGCGGGGGCGGCGGGAGCGTCGGGGGCGGCTTCTCCGGCCTTGCCGATGGCGCAGAGGGGGGCGCCGACGGCGACCTGGGAATCGGCGGGGGCGTAGATCTTGAGGATGGTGCCGTCGCCGAAGGCCTCGAACTCCATGGTGGCCTTGTCGGTCTGGATCTCGGCGAGGATTTCGCCGAATTTGACGGCGTCGCCTTCTTTTTTGAGCCACTTGACCAGCGTGCCCACCGTCATGGTGTCGCTGAGTTTCGGCATGGTGATGACTTGAGCCATTGTGGAAAACTAGAGGGTTAGAGCTGCGGAGGACAGATCGACAGAGGACGGAAGATGGAGGAGCCGGAAGATGAAGCGGGCGCGCACGAGGCGCGCCCCTACGATGACGAGACGGATTAGCGGAGGGCCTTGAGGATGCCCTCGACGACGCGCTCGGGGTTGGGGAGCTGGAACTGCTTCTCGACCGGCGGGGAGTAGATGGCGGGGGCGTCGATGGTGCCGACGCGCAGGATGGGGGCGTCGAGCTCGTCGAAGGCCTCTTCCTGGATGGTGGCGGCGAGCATGCTGCCGACGGAGCAGAAGGGGCGTTGCTCCTCGACGATCAACACGCGGTGGGTCTTGGCGACGGACTTGAGCACGGTGTCGACGTCGAGGGGACGGATGGTGCGCAGGTCGATGACCTCGATGTTGAGGCCCTTTTCGGCCTTCATCTTTTCGGCGGCGGCGAGCGAGTGGAGGACGCTGCGGCCGTAGGTGACGATGGTGAGGTCCTTGCCTTCGCGGGCGACGTTCGCGCGGCCGAAGGGGAGGACGATGTCGCCGTCCGGAACCTCGCCGGGGACGCCGTAGAGAAGGGTGTTCTCGAGGAACATGACGGGGTCGTTGTCCCGGATGGCGGTCTTCATGAGCGCCTTCGCGTCGGCGGCGTTCGACGGAACGACGACCTTCAGGCCCGGGTGGTGGGCGAGCACGTTTTCCGGGGTGTGGGAGTGGGTGGCGCCGACGTTGGTGCCGCCGTTGGCGGGGCCGCGGATGACGATGGGGCAGGCGATCTGGCCGCCCGACATGTAGCGGACGTTGGCCGCGTTGTTCACGATCTGGTCGAAGGCGACGGAGTAGAACGACCAGAACATGAGCTCCATGACGGGGCGGATGCCGAGCATGGATGCGCCGATGCCCATGCCGATGAAGCCGGCCTCGGAGATGGGGGTGTCGACGATGCGCTTGGGGCCATACTTCGCGAGCATGCCCTCCGTGACTTTGTAGGCGCCGTTGAACTGGGCGACTTCCTCGCCCATGACGACGACGTTCGGGTCGCGTTCGATTTCTTCGGAGAGGGCGGCGCGGATGGCTTCGCGGTAGGTGAGAGTGGCCATGTGGCTGGAGAATCTGAGATTTGAAATTTGAGATTTGAGATCTCGCGGAGCGACGGCGGCGGGTTACTTGACGCTGTTGAAGAAGATGCGGCCTTCGCTGGTGCGCTGGGGCTGGTCGGTCTCCCAGTAAACGTCCTTCTGGATGTCCTCGGCGGTGGGGAAGGGGGATGCTTCGGCGAACTCCACGCAACGCTCGGCCTCGGCGCGGGCGGCGGCGTCGATCTCGGCGACGAGGGCCTCGGTGAGGACTTTCTCGTGGAGGAGCTGGTTTTGGAACACCTGGATGGGGTCCTTGCTGTTGCGGTAGTCCTCGATCTCCTTGCGGTCGCGGTAGGTCTTGTCGGGGTCGGCGACGGAGTGGCCGCGGTAGCGGTAGGTGTCGATCTCGACGACGGCGGGTTTGTATTCCTCGCGGGCGCGCTTGAGGGCTTCGTCGAGGGTGGCGCGGACCTCGTAGATGTCGTGTCCGCCGCATTGATACCACTTCATGTCGTAGGCCTCGGCGCGCTTGCCGAGTTCGCCGGCGGAGGAGCGTTCCTGGGAGGTGCCCATGGAGTAGCGGTTGTTCTCGATGACGAAGAGGACGGGGAGGTCCCAGAGCGCGGCGAGGTTGTAGGCCTCGTGCACGGCGCCCTGGTTGACCGCGCCGTCGCCCATGAAGGCCATGGCCGCGCCTTTTTTGCCCTGATATTTCACGCCGTAGGCGAGGCCGGTGCCGAGGGGGATCTGGCCGCCGACGATGCCGTGGCCGCCCCAGTAGTTGTGCTCGGGGGAGAAGTAGTGCATCGAGCCGCCCTTGCCCTTGGAGCAGCCGGTGACCTTGCCGTAGAGCTCGGCCATGAGGGGCTTGGTGTCCATGCCGACGGCGATGGCGTGGCCGTGGTCGCGGTAGGCGGTGATGACGTGGTCGTCCTTGCCCATGAGGGAGCATGCGCCGACGGCGACGGCTTCCTGGCCGATGTAGAGATGGAGGAAGCCGCCGATCTTGCCATCGTTGTAGACGGGGAGGCAGCGCTCCTCGAAGCGGCGGATGCGGACCATCTTGCGGTAGAGCTCGATCTTCTGCTCGGCGCTGAGGGCGGCGTTGGCCGGGGCCTTGGCGTGCGGGCTGGGCACTGCGACGGAAAGGGCGCAAGGCGCGCTGGAGGCGGCGGGGGCGGAGGTCTGCTTGCTCACGTGAATGGGCGTAGGTTGAGAGGGAAAACGTCGGAGTGTTCGCCGGGGGGTGGGGAAATCAAGTGCGATTGAGGCCAGGGGCGGCCGGGGGTGGCCTTGCATTAGCGCGAGCGGGGCGGGGGCCGGGTCTGGGTGAGTTTAACTTATCCTGGCGGCAACACGCTTGAGGCGGAGGGAGCGACTCGGGGCGTGGCGGGCGGGGTGATTTGCTCGATGACGACTTCGAGGGGCTTGCCCGGGGCGCAGTCGGCGCGGAGCGCGACGAAATGGTCGCGGTGCCGGTCGTAGATCTGCCAAAGCGCGGTGCGGTCGGTCTCGGGCAGGGGCAAGGCCTCGATCTGGGTCCGCGAGAAAAAGCCGAAGCGGCCCTCGTCCATCGCGGCGGGGAGAGCGTCGAGCGGCTTGGTGCAGCGAAAGAGAAACAAGAGCCAATGCGAGGCGCCCTCGTAGGCTTTTTCCGCGATCATCGCGAAGAGGTGCAGGTCGGCGGGCGTCACGACATGGCCGGTTTCCTCGCGCGTTTCGCGGACGGCGCACTCGAACGGCGATTCGCCGAGCGCAGTCTCGAGCTTGCCGCCGACGGGGGACCAGGTGCCGAGGTTGGGGGCCTTGGCGCGCAACAAGAGCAGGTGTTCGCCGCGCGAGTTCTCGATGAAAACCAGGACGGCGATCTTGTAGCCCAACAGGGCCGGCGGCGTGGCGGAGGAGGCGGCGGACATTGCGGAGATGCCGCGAACAAGGAGCAGATGCGGCCAAAACAGAAGCCTGCTCTTTCAACCCGGGAGGCGGCTCCGCGAGCATGCGGACCGAACGATGCGGCGGTCCAAAGTGGAGGGGGCAAAACGAGAAGGATGTAAAACCGAATGCCATCCCGCAGGCGCGGCGCCGGATTCGGATACGGTAGATTTACCGTGACGGAGTGCGGGGAAAGCGGAGAACTCGACGCTGGTCACGATGCGCCTCGGAGGGTGGATTCCTTGGCATGAAGCAGGCACGCCAGTTTCGCGGGGCGGGAGCCGGAGGGTGTTGGAAGTGAACGCGACGGCGTCCTGCGAACGGCCGGCCATGCCCTCGCAATCCTCCACGCGCGACCCCTGCGAGGTCGGGCGCCCGTTGGAAGAGGTCTTGATCACCTCCGTGCTTGCCGCCCGGCCGTCGCGTGAGCCGCGGCACGCGGAGGAGAACGCCGCGCTGGTCGCCCTTTCCAAGGAACTGGTGGACGCGCCCGATCATGTCTTGCAGAGCCTCGCGGACACCGCGTGCCGTCTCTGCGGCGCGGAATCGGCGGGCATCAGTTTGCAGGAGGTGGAGGACGGCCGGGAGATCTTCCGCTGGCGCGCGACGTGCGGGCGCATGACGCCCTACCTGAACGGCGTGATGCCGCGCGACTTCAGTCCCTGCGGCGTCGTGGTCGACCTGCGGGCCACGCAGCTGATGGCGGACCCGGCGCGGCGTTATCTCTACATCTCGCGGCTCGGCGTGCCTATCCGGGAGGTGCTGCTGACGCCGTTTTTCAAACGCGACGCGGCGATCGGCACCTTGTGGATCGCCATGCACGGGCCGGGCCGCGAGTTCGACCGCGAGGACGCGCGCGTGGTGGAGAACATCGCGCGCTTCGCGTCGCTCGCCTCCGAGATGTTGTCCAACTCGGTTCAAATGGAGGGACTCGGCCGCCAACTCGCCGCCGTGGGCTCGCAAATGGACCACGCGCTCGGTGCGG
>CBINJQ010000184.1:0-8667 GCA_966251015.1 uncultured Akkermansia sp.
CAAACAGCACGGCGCGTCCGCGTCCCACGAGTTCGCGCACATGTTCGCCTTTCTGCCTCGGCGTCATCCCCGCCCGCACCGGCACGCCCTCGATCTCCGCCGGCGCGGCGCCGTCGCCCGTCAACACCTCCAGGCCGAGACCGAGACCGCGAAGATCCGCAAGCGTCCCCGCCAGTCCCACCCGCCAAGCCTCGCCCAAGTCAACCCGCGCCGCGACCTCGCCGCCAACCGACACCCACACCGTCTTCCCCGAGCCGGCCTCGCCTCGGCCCCCGCAAAATTCCCGCTCGCCGATCCGCACCGGCCCGACGCCGCGGACCTCCGCCTCCAGACCTTGCCCCGCCACCACGCGCAGCCCGCCGACGACGGCGGACGGCGTCGCCGCCTTTTCCGCCCCGGGTTCCTCGCACAACGCGCGCGCCACCGGGTGCGACACGCCGCGTTCCACCGTCGCGACGATCCGCTTCAACTCCTCATCGCGTCCCGCCCAAGCCGGCTCAAAGCGCCACCCCTTCACCGCCAGACGTTCCTCCGACAGCGTGCCGGTCTTGTCGAAACACACCGTGTCGACCCGCGCCAGGGCCGCCAGAAAATCCCCGCTGCGCGCCACGATGCCGATGCGCGCCAGCCGGGCGAGCCCTCCCCAGACCGCGACCGGCGTGGCCAGCCCCATCGCGCAGGGACAGGCCACGAGCAGCACCGCCATCGCGTTGAACAACGCGCGTTCCCAGGGCGCCTCCGCCCAGAACCGCCATCCCGCGAAAGTCGCCACGCTCACGCCGATCACGACGGGCAGAAACCACGCCATCAACCGGTCCGCCTGCGCCTGCAACGTCGAGGGCGCGAGACGCGCCTCCGCGACGGCCTTCAACATCTCGTCGAGCCGGCGCGGACCGGCCGCCGCCACGACGACCAGACGCCCGTCCACCGCGTGCGTGCCCGCCCATGCGGCGTCGCCCGGACCACGCGCCACCGGCCGCCACTCCCCCGTCAAAGCCGCCTCCTCGACGTAGGACATGCCCTCCTCGATCACTCCGTCGACGCAGATCGCCCCGCCCGGGTCCACCACCACGCGCTCCCCGCCGCGAAGGCCCGCGACCGCCACGGTCGCCTCGCCCCCCTCCGGCGTGCGCACCACGCAGCGCTCGAACTTTTCCGCCACCGCGTCCGCCGCGCGCAAGGCCGCGGCGCGGCTCCGCGCGCCGACCATCTTGCCCAGCGTGTGGACCACGATCAGCACCGCCACGACTTCGTAGTAGACCGATCCCGTGCCCGTGAACGTGCTCGTGACGGAGCCGCCGAGCGCGCCGAGCAGCGTCACCAGAAAAAGCAGATCGATGGAGACACGTCGCGTCCTCAGCGAGGACCACGCTTCGCCCATCAGATCCCGCCCGAGGAAAAGCAGGGTCGCCAGCGCGGTCGCGAGCAGGCCGCCATGGACGAGCCAGTAACCCGCGCCCTCCGCCGGAGTGAGATTCACCGCGAGAGAAAACACCATCGCCTGCGCCGCCACCGCCACGCCGATCCCCACCCGCAGCCAAGCCCGCTGCACCGCCCGGGCGTCGGCCTGCACGCCCGGTTCGCGTTCGGTCTCGCTGGAGGAATCGCTTGGCTCGGATTTCACGGAGGGAGAGCGATACGGCAAAAACGAGCCCGTTGAAGCATGGATTCGTCGGCCCCCGCGATCCTCGGCTGGAAAACCGCTCCCGTCCTCGACGCGTCGCGCTTTCGCGGAACTGTTTCCCCATGTCCGCACCCCTGCCTCCTTCCGACGCCGCCGGTTGGCGTCTCGAAAACAGCTACGCCCGTCTTCCCGCCGTTCTCCACACGCAGGTGCCGCCGACGCCGGTGCGCGAACCTCGGCTCGTCATGCTCAATCGCGCACTCGCCCGCGATCTCGGACTGGATGCCGCGGCGCTTTCCGGCCCGGACGCCGCGGACCTTTTCACGGGCAACCGGCTTCCCCCGGGGGCCGCTCCGCTCGCGCAAGCCTACGCCGGGCATCAATACGGCAACTTCACGCCGCTCGGAGACGGCCGCGCCATACTGTTGGGCGAACAAATCACCCCCGGCGGCCATCGTTTCGACATCCAGTTAAAAGGCCCGGGCCCCACCCCCTACTCCCGTCGCGGCGACGGTCGCGCCGCGCTCGGGCCGATGCTGCGCGAGTATGTCATCAGCGAGGCGATGCACGCCCTCGGCATTCCGACGACCCGCAGCCTGGCCGTCGCCGCGACCGGCGAACAGGTCTGGCGGCAAGAAGGCCCGCTTCCGGGAGCCGTGCTGACCCGCGTCGCGGCCAGCCACATCCGCGTCGGCACTTTCGAATGGGCCGCGGCCGTGGCGCGACAAACGGGCGACGACGCGCTGCGCGCCTTGTGCGACTACACGATTCGCCGTCACTACCCCGCGCTCGTCGGCGTCCCGGAACCCGCGCTCGCGCTCCTCGATGCCGTGGTCGAACGGCAAGCCTCGCTCATCGTGCGGTGGATGTCCGTCGGCTTTGTCCACGGCGTGATGAACACCGACAACATGGCGCTCTCCGGCGAAACGATCGACTACGGCCCGTGCGCGTTCATCGACGCCTACGATCCGGCCACGGTCTTCAGCTCGATCGACCAGCACGGACGCTACGCCTTCGGAAACCAACCCCGCATCGCCCAGTGGAACCTCGCCCGGCTGGCCGAGGCCCTGCTTCCGTTGCTCCATCGCGAAGAGGACGAGGCGGTGAAAATCGCGAGCGCCGCCGTCCAGCGTTTCTCCGGGCATTTTCTCCGCGAGTCGCTCGCCGCGATGCGCCGCAAGCTCGGGTTGTTCGACGAGGATCCCGAGGACCAGGAGCTGATCGAAAACCTGCTCGCATGGATGCAACGCACGCAGGCCGACTTCACCAACACCTTCGCGGCGCTCTCGTCGCCCGACACGGAGGCGTTGGCGGCGCTGTCCGACGTCGAGTTTCAAGGATGGCATGCCCGCTGGCGCGCACGTCTGGCCCGCCAGGCGCGGTCGGCGGACGATTCGCTCGCGCTTCGCCGCGCGGCGAACCCCGCGTTCATCCCGCGCAACCATCTGGTCGAGGCCGCGCTCGCCGCGGCCACGCAGGGTGACCTCGTTCCGTTCGAGCGCTTGCTTGAGATTCTCGCCGCGCCGTTCGACCACGGGCGCGTCGCCCCCGAATACCAGTCGCCCGCGCCAAAAAGCCTCGAGGCCTACCGCACGTTCTGCGGCACGTGAGCGCGCTAGGGAGCGCGGCGGCATGACGCCGCCTTCGACGAGCCGACGTGTCGGCTCGCCCCTGCCGCCACCTCCCGCCCCCTTACCGCGACGAGCCGAGGCTCGTCGTCAAAAGCGGCGTCATGCCGCCGCGCTCCAAAATCGAAACGAGTCGTCGCGCGCTACAGACGCCCGGTGATCGCCATGATCAGCAGGACTATCAGGATCAAGCCGAGCACGCCGCTCGGCCCGTAACCCCAACTACGGCTGTAGGGCCAGCTCGGCACGGCGCCGACGACCAGAAGCAGCAGAACGATCAGCAGGAGGGTGGAGGTGCTCATGGGATACGATGGATGCGAGTGTTATCGAGGGAGGTTTGGATGCGTGGAAAAGGGGATCAGCCGGTCATCGCGGCGCGCAGATCTTCGTCGAAGGGCAAGGTGTTCGCGCCCTCGTCCTGGCGACGGCGACGGCGATACAGCGTCGTCTTGTTTATCCCGAGCAAGCGGGCCGCCTGCATGAAGCTGCCCGCCCGTTCCACGACGCGCCGGATATGGGCCTCCTCGAGCGTGGCGAGCGTGACGAAATCGCCGACCTGGGGCGTGGCCTCCAGGGGCGCGGCGGTGAGGTTCGGCAAATCGTCGAGGCCGATGGAATCGCGTTCGCAGAGAATGACCGCGCGCTCGATGCAGTTGCGCAGCTCGCGCAAGTTGCCCGGCCACGAATGCCGTTGCAGGGCCATCCGGGCCTCCGCGGAAAATCCCGCGAGCTTGCGTCCGGCGGATTTCGCAAACTCCTCCAGCAGTTGTTGCGCTATCGGAAGGATGTCCTCGGGCCGTTGCCGGAGCGCGGGCAGATCGAGCGAGATCACGTTGAGGCGATAGAACAAATCTTCGCGGAAACGCCCCGCGGCCACCTCGGCGGCGAGATCGCGGTTGGTCGCCGCGACGATGCGGATATCCGCGGTGCGCGTGCGCGCTTCGCCGACACGTTCGTAGCAACGCTCCTGCAACAGGCGGAGAAGCTTGGGCTGAAGCGCGGGCGGAAGCTCGCCGATCTCGTCGAGGAAAAGCGTGCCACCCTCGGCCGCGGCCACGAGTCCGCTGGTGTCGGCGACCGCGCCGGTGAAGGCGCCGCGCACATGGCCGAACAGCTCGCTCTCCAGCAACTGCGGCTGAAGACAGGGGCAATTGACCGTGACGAAGGGCTGATCCCTACGCGGGCTCTGATTATGGATGCTCCGCGCGAGATGGGTTTTACCCGTGCCGTTTTCGCCGAGCAGAAGCACGTTGACCATCGTCTTGGCGGCTTTGGCGGCGACCTGGAGCTGGCGTTTCAGCAAGGGGCTCTTCGTCACAAGCTCCGTGGCCGGAGCCGGAACGGCGGACACGGGTTTGGCGGCCGCGGGCGCCGACGCGATGTTCCCAAGCGACTGGGCGCGCTCGGCGCCGCCGAGGGGCTTCTCCACCGCGACCGAAACCGAAGGCGCGGCGCCGCGCGACACCGCGTCGACGGGGGGAAGCGCGACGCGGGCGAGCGCCTCGCGCGCGGCGTCGATGTCGATCGGCTTCATCAGCGTGTCGACCGCTCCGGCCGCGATGGCGTCGGCCACTCGCGCCTCGCGCGCGGTCATCGCCACGACCGGCACCGCGGGGGCGAGCTGTCTCAGGCGCGCCAGCACGTCGGAGGATTCTTCCGCCCGCATTTCCCAGTCCAGCAGGGCCACGTCGTAGTCGCGCAGCCCGGGCAGTCGTCCGAGCTCGGCCAAGGAGCCGACCAGGGAAGGTTGATCCGACGCGGTCGCGAGCCCGAATGCCATCAGGCGCCGCATGCGCGCCTCGTCGCCAACAAGGAGAATTTTCATGGTGATTGGGAATTTACGCTTAGCCGTTGATGATTTCCCCGCCGTTCGGATGCAGGACCTGTCCGGTCATGTAGCTCGACTCGACGGAGGCCAGGAACACATAGGCCGAGGCGATCTCGGCGGGCTCGCCGGCGCGCGCGAGGGGCACGTCGGAGCCGAACTCAGCGACCTCTTTCGGAGAAAAGGTCGAAGGGATGAGCGGGGTCCAAACAGGCCCCGGCGCGACCGCGTTCACACGGATGCCGCGTTTGGCGAGCGACAGGGCGAGCGAGCGCGTGAACGCGACGATCGCCCCTTTCGTGGACGAGTAATCAAGGAGCTCGGGGCTGCCCCGATACGCCGTCACCGAGCTGGTGTTGATGACGGCCGCGCCCGTTTTCAGATGAGGCAGCGCCGCCCGCGTAAGCCGAAAGTAGGAAAAAATGTTGGTGGCGAACGTGCGCTCCAGTTGCGCGTCGTCGATTTGCTCGAGCGACTTTTGCGGATGCTGCTCGGCAGCGTTGTTCACCAGCACATCGAGACGACCGAACTCCTTTAGCACCTTCCGCACGTGACGCTGACAAACGACGGTGCGCGCGACGTCCCCGGGGAGAAGGATGCAGCGCCGGCCCAGTTCGACCACTCGCGTCTCGGTCTCCCGCGCGTCGTCCGTCTCCTCCAGATAGGAAATCGCCACGTCCGCGCCCTCCCGGGCATAGGCGATGGCGACGGCGCGCCCGATGCCGCTGTCGCCGCCCGTGATCAAGGCGACCTTGCCCAGGAGCCGGTCCGCGCCCTTCTCCTCCGATCGCTCGCTTTGCGGGCGCGGCTGCATCACGGATTCTCGGCCGGGACGGCGGGACTGGGTTTGGGGAGGACGTTGACGCGTGGGCTTCTCGGTTTTGGTCGGCACGCGTCAACTATGCGCAAGGCGACGCATCCGAGAAATCGGGGCGCCCGCCGCGCGGGCATTGGTAAAAAACCCCACCGCCGCACAGGCTTGCTGCTTTCTCCGCGGTCGTTCCGCGCTCGCGCCGGATGGAACGGTGGGCGTGCCGCCCGATGCTCGCGGGCAAAGGCCGGGACTAGGGTGCGCGAATGAACACGAGCCCAACCCAAACCATCGCGGAGGTCGTCTCCAATCAAGGGCGCGACGGCGTCGTCGAGTCCTCGGACCGCGCGCTTCGCTACGATCTGTCGGCCGGACAAGCCCCGACGCCCGAACACCTTTTCGCCGCCGCCTACGCGGCCTGCTTTCACTCCGCGCTAAAACACGCCGCCGAGGTCGCGCACGTGGAGATCCCCGGCTCCTCGGTGATCGCGCGCGTCGGCCTCGCGGACGACGAGGCCGGCGACACCTCCCACCTGACGGTCGAGCTACGGGCGGCGATCCCGGGCGTGGACGAAACCACGGCGCGAAAGCTTCTCAACCAAGCCCACGCCACCTGCCCCTACTCGCGCGCCGTGCGCGGCAACATCGACGTCAAGGTCACGACCGACTGAAAACGCGAACGCCAAAAAAGCTCGGGGCCCCCGCGCGCCGTCGGCCTACGACGACGGTTGCGGCGTCGTTTTTGGAGCCGATGAAGGCTCTCGGCGCCGGCGTGGTCCCGCGCGGCCGATGGCGTTGCGAGATCAAGTTCGACGGCTACCGCGCCCTCGCGGTCTTGAACAACGGACGCGTCGAACTGTGGTCCCGGAATCACAAACCCCTGGACGCCGACTATCCCGAGATCGTCGCGGCGCTCGCAAAACTCAAATGCCGCGACGCCGTCCTCGACGGCGAAATCGTCGCGCTCGATCCGGCGGGGCGCTCGCGTTTCCAACTCCTGCAAGGCCGTGATCTCGGCGAGCGCCCGCCCTTGCGCTATTACCTTTTCGATCTTCCCCGGCTGAACGGGGAGGTGCTCGTCGAGACGCCGCTCGAAGAACGCCAGGCGCGCCTCGCGGCATGGCTCGGCCGCAAACCGCCCGCGCCCTTGGAACTGTCGCCCTGGTTCGACATCGAACCGGCGGAGCTGCTGGACGCCGCGAAGAAGCAAGGGCTCGAAGGCGTCATCGCAAAGCGACCGGGCTCGGCCTACGAGACCGGTCGTCGGACCGGCGCGTGGGTGAAGTGCAAGGTGCTCGGCGAACAGGAATTTGTCATCGGAGGCTTCACTCCCCCCGAGGGCGGTCGCCGGCACTTCGGCGCCATCCTCATCGGCTACTACGCGCGCACGCGGCTGCTCTACGCCGGCAAAGTCGGCACCGGCTTCAACCAGACCACATTGGAGCGACTGCACGCGCTGTTCCTCGAACGTAGGCGCGAGGCGTGCCCGTTCGCCAACCTGCCCATGGAGCGCCGCCCGCGCTTCGGGCGAGGCATGACCGCGGGCGAGATGCGGAAAGTCACCTGGATCAAGCCCGAGCTCGTGGCGCAGATCCGTTTCGCGGAGTGGACGAACGATGGCATCCTGCGCCAGCCGGTCTTCCTCGGCCTGCGCAAGGACAAGGCCGCCCGCGACGTGCGCCGCGAGCCGGGACCGAGCGTTAGCGGAGTCAGCCGCCCCACTGCTCGCCCGACTTCGCGATGCTTTCCATCGTCCGCCGCGTGAGCACGGATCGGTTTTCCTGAAAGTCGGTAAACGGCTTCGCCGCGCGCTCCGATTTCGCCAGCAGCCACATCGGCTTGTCGTCATCGGTGCGAATTTTGAAGAGGTGCCACTCGCCCTTCAGCTTTTTTCCTGCGAAGCGAATTTTCAGATTCCCCGAGGAGTGGCTTCCGCCGAGCAACTCATACGTCCCCAGGTCCCACACCATCACGGTGCCGCCGCCATACTGGCCCTTGGGAATGGTGCCCTCGAACTTCATGTAGTCCAAGGGATGGTCCTCCACCTCGATGGCCGCGTGCTTCACGCCCAGAGCCGTGGGAAATCCCTTCGGCACGGCCCATGACTTCAACGTGCCGCCCATCTCCAGCCGCAGGTCGAAATGCAGCCGCGTCGCGGCGTGTTTCTGTATGACGAAGCGAGAACCGTTTCCCACCGGGCGCCCAGGGCGCGCCTTCCGCGACCGCCGAGCCGGCGACGCCTTGGGCGCGGGTTCACGGGTGCGACTGAAGTCCCGCTTCTCCTCGTAAGCCGAGAGATCCGGCCGAGGCGCGGGTGCGACATCCTCCATCAACGAAGCGAACGCGGCGGGCAGCTTTTGCTTCAACGTGAGCACGGGCTCGAACAGATCGCCGAGCTTCCGCAGGCGCCGCAAGGCGGCCTCGGGCGTGAAGAAGAGTTTCATCGGGTCCTTGAGCCGCTTCAACTCGTCCCACGCGACCGGCATGGAGACGTAGGGCCGCTCGCGCTTCCCTCGCACGGAATAGACCGAGACCGTCGTCTTCGCGTCGTGATTCTGGCTCCAGTCGATCAGCACGCGACCGTGGCGCCGGACCTTGGCCATGTTGCTGACCACGAGCTCCGGGTGCCGTTGTTCGAGCAGCGCCGCCACGCTTTTCGCAAACGCGCGCGTCGCCTCGTAGGAGACCGCGGTGTTGAGCGGCACATGGAGCTGGAGCCCTTTGGAGCCGGAGACCTTCGCGAACGATTCGAGCCCGAGCTCGTCGGTGATCGCCTTCA
>CBINJQ010000185.1:0-8480 GCA_966251015.1 uncultured Akkermansia sp.
GGCGAATTGAAGGCGGCGGGGCTGCGCGGCGGCAAAGTGGCGGAGCGTTTCGCGCTGCGCACGGCCGGCGAGGCGACGAAGCTGAGGCTGAGCGTGGATCGGGCGCGCTTGCGCGCCGACGGGCAGGATCTGGCCTTTGTGACCATCGAGGCGCTGGACCGGCGCGGCGTCTGGCAACCGCACGCGACGCCGCGCGTGACGGTGTCGGTCGAAGGCGCGGGCACGCTGGCGGGGCTGGGCTCGGGCGATCTGACCTCGCTCGATTCGTATGCCGGAATGGAGCGCGCGCTTTATCAGGGACGGGCGCTGGCGGTGATCCGAGCCGGGGAACGGGCGGGCAGGATCACGGTGACGGTGAGCGCGCCCGGTTTGCCGGTCGCGCGGGTGACGCTCAAGGCCATGCGGCCTTGAGCGCAAGGTGGGCGGGCGCGTGCTCGTGCCCGCTGCTTGGGGGGGGCGAACCACGGGCGGAGGGACCCGCCCGTCCACCTGTGGAGCAGGTGGGCGGTGGTGGGGGACGCGGCTCAGCCGCGCAGGCCGGCGAGCTGCATCAGGCGGTTGGTCTGGGTATAGGCCTCCTCGACCCACTCGACGATTTTGGAGGGGTCGGGGGAGTATTCGAGTTCGATGGCGACGGTGCCGTCGAAGGCCAGCTCCTTGATCGCCTGGAGGTAGGGCTCGAACTTAACGATGCCGCGGCCGGGGGGGAGGTCGCCGTGGACCTTGCCGTCGCAGTCGCTGATGTGGACGTGGATGGCCTTGCCCTTGAGCTTGGCGAGATCGCTCGGGCAGGTGTCGGCGAGGACGAGGTGGCTGATGTCGATGTTGGCGCGGACGCGCGGGTGGGCGCACTCGTCGACGAAGGCGACCATCTTCTCGACGCTGTTGAGGAGGCTGAGGCGGAAGGGTTCGAGCTCGAGGGCGATGTCGACGTTCTTCTTGTCGGCGTAGTCGCCGAGGATGCGGCAGGTCTCGACGGCCCAGCCCCACTGCGCGGCGGGCGGGATGACCTCGCGTTGCCAGATGTATTCGCCGAGCACGAGGAGGATGTTTTTCGCGCCCCACTCGTGGGCGAGGTCGATGAAGGCCTTGCAGCGGGCGACGTGAAACTCGCGGACGGGGTCGTTGAAATCGACGAGGCCGGCGGCGACGACGACGCAGGAGGTGATGGGCAGGCGGTGCTTGAGGCAGGTGTTGGCGACGAGGCGTTTTTCGTCGGGCGTGATGGTCAGCGCCTCGGTGAAGATATCCACGCAGTCGAAGCCGATGCGGGCGATGTGGGAGAGGCCGGTGGCGGTGTCGACGCCGGCCTGGCCGAACGCGCTGTTGATGATGCCGAGTTTCATGTGTTTGGGGTGGTGTTGGGAGAGGTAGGAAAAGGAGGGAGAATGGCCGCAAAGAGGCGCGGAAGGCGCCAAAAACAGGCCTTGGTTTTGCGACGTTTTCGCCTTTTTGCGGCTAAGCTGTCTGCGGAATCAGGCGGGATGGATTTCGGAGAGGAGGACGGCGCGGTGTTCGGCGGCGCTGCGGTAGGCGGCCTCGACGAGGGCCATGGTCTTTAGGTTGTCGCGGCCGGAAATGGCGGGCGTCTGGCCGGTGGCGAGGGCGACGAGAAGTTGCCCCATCGTTCCGGCGAAGGCGTCGGGGAACCAACTCTCGGTCCAGGTTGGCTCGTGGAAGGCGGTGTCGCCCTTCACGGCGTAGCGGAAGGTGGAGGGCGTGGTGTAGGGATTTTTGACCCAGCCGATGTCTCCCGTCGCGAGACCGTCGAGTCCCTCGATGCGCCAGCGGATGGCGAGGTCGGCGGGGCAGCCTTCGCGGGCGGGGCCGGTCCAGATGTCGTCGATCACGGCGCACCGCAGACCGTCGGCGTATTCAAGGATGTAGGACGCGATCCCGTCGGTGTGGGCGAACCTGGTGCGCGGGTCGGGCCGGGTGCTGCAATAGATGCGCTCCGGGTCGCCGAACCAGTGGCGCAGGCAATCCAGGTGGTGGATCGACATGATGCGCAGGGTGACCCAGCCGAGCGCCTCCTGCCACGGCATGAAGTGCGGGATGCCGCGCATATCGATGCTCGCGAAGACGGGCCGGCCGAGCGCGCCCTGGTCGAGCAGGGATTTCGCGGCGCGCACGGACTGGTCGTAGCGCATGTTCTGATTGACCGCGAGGACGATGCCGGCGCGCTCGCAAAGCTCCACGGCGCGGACGGCCTCGGCGTAGTCGTTGCCGAGCGGCTTTTGCGCGAGGATGCCTTTCACGGTGCCGCGCTTGCAGGCGGCCTCGATGAGGGCGAGCTGGGCGTCGGGCGGCACGGCGATGTCGAGCACCTCGATGGTCGGGTCGTCGAGCAGCTCGTCGTAAGTGCAGACCTTGGCGATGCCGTGCGCGGCGGCGACCTTGGCGGCGGATTCGCGCGTGCGCGAGGCGACGGCGACGGGGTTGAAGCCGGCCTTGCGGTAGGCGGGCAGGTGGCAATCGCTGATGATGAAGCCGCCGCCGAGGATGCCGATGCGGTAGTCCTTTTTGGTCGGCGGGGGCGGGGTGATGCGGAGGTCGTGCATTTGGGGCGAAATGGGGGCGGGCGGAGGAGAGACGGAATCTAACCGCGGATGGCGCGGAGGGGCGCGGACGCGGGAGGATTGCCGCTAGAAGTCGCAAGAGATCCATGAGCGCATGAAGCGTCGCAGGCGCCTATGGGCGCTCGGGAGAGCTTCGTCGGAAGAGGAGGAATTTTGCGCCTGTTTGCGGCCATAATTCCTAGGCGCCGGCGGCGAGGCGGGTGCGGGCTTCGGCGAAGCAGGCGCGGGCGATGTCGAGATAGACGAGCGCTTCCTGGTAACGGTCGCTCTCTTCGACGAGAGCGCCGGTGGAGTCGGGGAAGCGGCGCGCGTAGTAGTAGGCGCCGGAGAGGAGCTCGGGGCAGAAAATGAGGCAGTCGCCGCGTTTGGCATGGCGCAGGAAGCCCAGCATCGCGTGGGTCCAGAGGGCTTTGAAGTCGTCGAGGAAGTTGACGACGCCGTGCGCGGCGGGCGGGCGGCCTTGGCCGTCGCCGATGGAAACCTGCATGCAGCCGGAGCTGCCGATGCGGCCGTGCATGAAGGCGACGCGGTCGAAAATCGGCCGCATGAAGGCGAGCTTCGTGGGCATGTCGCCGTAGGCGAGCTCCTGGCCGGTGTAGAAGTGGCTGAAGTCGCCGTTGAAGCGCACCTCGGGGAAACGCTTCGTTAGCTGCACGGTGCGCCAGAGATCCTGCGTGATGGTGGCGCGGTGCGTTTCGATGAACACGGGAAGCTTGTGCCGATCCGAGGCGCGGAGGACGGCCTCGACGAGGCGATCTATCTCGGCGTCGTCTTCGAGTCCCCACCCTACGTGAAGCGTGAGGCAATCGTGGCCGAGCGCGGCATGGGTGGCGACGATGGCATCGGCTTCGGCGGGAAGGTTCACGCGGTCGGAGCCGCAGTGGCGCAGGCTCGTGCCGCCAGGGGGCGGCGACGCATCCACGCATTGGATACCGGAAAAACCGTCGGCGGCGAGGCGCGCGTCGCGGTCGGGGCCGCCGGGCAGGCCGGGCCAGAGCGAACCGGGGCGGAGTTCGTCCAGGTTGGCGAGGTTGAGGTAGGCGAGGATCTTGGGCTCGTCGGCGGAGCCGTCGTTGACGTAGGCGGGCATGCGGAGGGCGGCGTGTTTGGGTCAGAACTCGTCGTAGGAGATTTGGGCGGCGGGGACGCCGAGGTCGCCGAGCATCTTGGTGACGGCGCGGATCATCATGGGCGGGCCGCAGAGGTAATACTCGACCGCCTTGGGATCGGGGTGGGCGCGCAGGTATTGGTCGAGCACGACCTCGTGGATGAAGCCGGCGGGGCCGGTCCAGTTGTCCTCGAGAAGAGGCGAGGAGAGGGCGAGGTGGAAGCTGAAGTTGGCGTGCTCGGCGGCGAGTTTTTCGAAATAGTCGGCGTAGTAGATTTCCTGCCGCGAGCGCGCGCCATACCAGAAGCTTACGCGGCGGCGGGTCTTCTCGGTTTCGAAGAGGTGCGAGAGGTGGGCGCGGAGCGGCGCCATGCCGGCGCCGCCGCCGATGTAGACCATTTCGCGCTGCGTGGGCTTGAGGTGGAAATCGCCGAAGGGACCGATGGCGGTGACGATGTCGCCGGGCTTGAGTTTGAAAACGTAGGCGGAGCCGACGCCGGGCGGACAATCCTGACCGGGAGGCGGCGTGGCGATGCGGACGTTGAAACGCAGGGTGCGTTCGAGCGCCTGGTTGCTCGCGAGGGAGTAGTTGTTGCGCCGGCCGGTCTCGGTGTTGCGCGCGGCGAGGTCGAAGACGTGCTGGTTGCGCCAGACGGAGGCGTAGGGCTCGGGGATGTCGAAGTCGCGAAAGGCGATGCGGTCGTAGACGGGGATATCGAGCTGGAGGTAGTCGCCCGGGGTGAACTTCACTTTTTCGGCGGCGTCGACCGGTTCGAGCACGAGTTCCTTGATGAAGGTGGCGACGCTGCGGTTGCTGACAACACGGAGGCGGACGGGCTTTTGCTCGCGGGCGCCGGAGCCGCGGGCGAGCGCGAGGTTGAGCCAGATGCGGCCGGCGCGCTCCTCGATGGGATAGGTGGCGAGGCCGCGGCAGATCGGCGCGCGGGCGGGCGAGCCGTCGGCGAGGAAGAAGCGGCCGTTGTGCTTCGGGCACTCGATGATGTTGTCCTTCACCAGGCCGTCGGCGAGGTGGGTGTTGCCGTGGGTGCACATGCCGTCGGTGGCGTAGAGCACGCCCTGGGCGTCGCGGGCGAGGGCGTAGGTCTTGCGGCCGTGGTCGAAGCGGATGACGTCGGACCAGCCGATGTCGGCGGCGGCGCAGACCTCGATCCAGCCGTCGGGAAGCGGGGAGCGAGGAGCGAGGAGCGAGGAGCTGCAGGCGGAGGCGCGGGGCTTCGGCGCGGGGAGCGTGCGCTTCACGTGGTAGGCGGGGTCTTTGACCTGGCGCAGGACGGCCGGGATGATCTCGCGCCAGGCGGCGAGGATGCCCGGGTAGGGCGTCGGCATGTCGTCCTTCACCGTCTCGTGGAGGGCGGGGAGGGCGTGGTAGGGCACCAGCGGAAACATGTGGTGCTCCACGTGGTAGTTCATGTTCCAATACAGGAACCGGTTGATCGGGTTCATGTAGACCGTCCGGCAGTTGAGCCGGTGATCGAGGACGTTTTCGGCGAGGCCGGTGTGCTGGGTGAGCCCATAGACGAGCATGAGCCAGGTGCCGACGACGTGGGGCAGGCCGACGAAGAGGAGCGGCAGGATGCTCCAGGTGATGAGGGCGGCGGCGATGGCGGCGGCGTAGATCGCGAGGTAGATGCGGGCCTTGCGATGGATCTTGGGGAACTCGCTTTCGGGGATGAATGTTTTCTCGTCCTCGCACATCCGGCCGAGGGAGTGCAGGACGATGCGTTGAAAGTATTTCGGATACACGGGCAGGCCGAAAAAACCCTTGATGATGCCCTTGATGTCGGGCGGACGGGGGACGGCGATCTCGGGGTCGCGGCCGACGATGATGGTGTCGCTGTGGTGGCGGGTGTGGCTCCAGCGCCAGACGGTGGACTCGCGCATGACCATGAAGGACGCGATCTCGTAGAGCGCGTTGTTCATCCAATCGGTCTTGAAGGCGGTGCCGTGGCCGGCCTCGTGCCAGCGCGAGTCGGCGGTGGAGCCGTAGAGCGTGGCGTAGACGAAGTAGGGGAGCAGGGCCCACCAGGACGGCCAGAGCCACCACGTGGCGCCGGCGGAGCCGAGGATGAGGCCGAGCCAGATGACGGTGTCGCGGATGGCGGGGCCGTCGCGGCGCTCGAGGAGCTTGCGCATGGTGGCGCGCGGGACGGGGCATTGATACCAGTCGGCCTCGGCGAGGCCGCGCTCGATGGCGCGCGCGGCGCTTTCGCCGGTGAGGCTGTAGTCGAGCTTGGTCGGCGGCTTGAGCGTGGTGGCCGTGTCGTCGTGGCTCATGGGGGCGGGGCTGGGCGGGTGATCGGGGAGGGGGCGTGGGCGGCGCGGTGCGCCGGCTAAGCCACGGAGAAGGCGTATACCGTGGTGTGCCGGCGCGGCTTTCCGGGGCGGACGACGATGTCGCCGAGGGCGGGAACGTTGGCGCCGTCGGGGTAGCCTTCGCACTCGAGGCAGAAGCCGTGGTGTTTGGCGTAGGGCGTTCCGCTTTTTCCGGTGAGCGAGCCGTCGAGACCGACGCCGGAATAGAACTGGATGCAGTCCTCGGTCGTGCGCACCTCCATCACGCGGCCGGTGGCGGGATCGCGCACGCGGGCGGCGGGCAGCAGGGCGGTGGTGTCGCCGATGGGGCGATTGACGAAATAGAGGTCGCCGTGGGCGGCGAGGATGCGGGGCAAGACATCGCCGATGCGGCGCGGTTGGCGGAAGTCGCCGCCCTCCGTGACCGGAGCGCCACGGCCGAGAAGCGTCATCGCCGCGTCGGTGGGCGCGAAGGTGTCGGCGAAGATCTGCAACTCGTGGCCGCTGGTCGGTCCGGCGTTTTCGCCCGCGAGGTTGAAGTAGGAGTGGTGCGTGAGGCTGGCGGGCGTGGGGCGGTCGGAAGAGATTTCAGTCTCGAAGACGAACTCGTTGCGGGCGGTCAGGGTGAAGGCGACGGCGGCGACGACATGGCCGGGATAGCCTTCTTCGCCGTCGGGACTTTCGAGCGTGAGCCGGACGGAGCCGGCGCCGTCCGCGCGGGCGAGCGGCGTGGCGGTCCAGAGTTTTTTGTCGAAGCCCTCGGGGCCGCCGTGGAGATGGTTGGGCGGGTCGTTGCGGGCGAGTTCGTGGGTTTTGCCGTCGAGGGTGAATCGTCCGCCGGTGATGCGGCCCGCGACGCGGCCGGCGACGACGCCGAAGTAGGGGTGCGCGGCGAGGTAGGGCGCGAGCGTGTCGAAGCCGAGCACGAGGTCGGCGAGGATGCCGGCGCGATCCGGCATGCGTAGGCGCGTGACGATGCCGCCGTATTCGATGAGTTCGAGAGAGGCGCCGGCGGCGTTGCTCAGCGTCCAGGATCGCACGATCCGGCCGTCGGGCAGGGTTCCAAAAGTGCGCGAAGTGGGCATCGTGGGGTGGGCAAAGCCAGTCGCAAATCGGCGTCACCATGGGCCGGCCGCGCGGTTTCGGGCAATGGCAGAAGCCCGTCGGCGCGAGCACGGGGCGCCGTTCCGGAAAGGCGGCGCTTCAGTCGTGAATTATCCGATACGGGGCGGGTTTCGGCTTAGGATGCAGGAGATTTTTTCACGACTCCGGTAAGTTGGTTTGGGGAGCCGGAAAAAACCGCCGTAAAGGAGGAATGCGGCGTCAATTTTCTGGAGTAAGCCGCGGGCCTTCGGGATATGGTCCGGTGTCGGGCGTTTTGCCCGCGAAGCCCCGCCCCGGTCTCGTCGTCTCGCGTGTCACCCTTCATCCCATGAGAAAGCTCCCCTTCCTTGTCGCCCTGCTGTTCGTCTGCGTCGCGCCGCGTTTGCCGGCGATCTCGGTGAAGCTGCCGCCTTCGATCCCGCCGTTGATGTATGGCTCGGCCTGGTATCCGGAGCAGTGGCCGGAGGCGGAGTGGGACGCGGATCTCGAGCGGATGCAGAAAGCCGGGATGAACATGGTGCGCATCGGCGAGTTTGCCTGGAGTTCGCTGGAGCCGGCGGAGGGACGCTACGAGTTCGACTGGATGGAGCGCGCGGTCTTGGCCGCCGCGCGACGCGGGATGGTGACGATCATCGGCACGCCGACCGACACGCCGCCGGCGTGGATGACGACGAAGTATCCCGAGATCCTCCGCGTGGGCGAGGACGGGAGAAAACTCCAGCATGGCTCGCGCCGGCATTTTTCCATCGGCAGCGAGAAGTATCGCGAGCTCTGCCGGGCGGTCGTGGAGCGGCTCGCGGAGCGTTTCGGCAAGAACCCGAACGTGGTGGCGTGGCAGATCGGGAACGAATACACCGAGGACTCCTACGATCCGGAGTCGTATGGGCGCTTTCACCGCTGGCTGGAGAAAAAATACGGCACGCTCGACGCGCTGAACCAACGCTGGATGACCGCGTATTGGAGCCAGACCTACACCGAGTGGAGCCAGGTGCCGATGACGACGGCGCGGGCGAACCCGGGCCTGCTGCTGGAGCACAAGCGCTTCATCACCGACACATGGCGGGATTTTCAGCGCAACCAGATCGACGCGCTCCGGCGTCATATCCAGCCGCGCCAGCTCATCACGACCAATCTCGGCGGCCTGGGCTGGGCCAACCGGTTCAACCGCCAGCACATCGCGGCCGACCTCGACGTGATCTCGTGGGACGAATACCTGGGCTCGGGCTGGTTCGACAAAACCAAGAACGGCACCGGCCACCTCGATCCCCTGCGCAGCGGGGCGTCGCACGATCTGGTGCGCGGCTGGAAGCAGAGGAATTTTTGGGTGATGGAGATGCCGCCCGGCTTCGTGGACTGGGGCTCGGTGAGCAACTCGC
>CBINJQ010000186.1:0-8454 GCA_966251015.1 uncultured Akkermansia sp.
CCGCATGGCTGCGGCTCTGGTCGCGGATTTTTGACTTCGGAAAGTTATGGCCGTTCCGGGGGAGGGCTGGACCGCCGGGCCAGCCGCGTCGGAGCGGCATTTTGCGAGGCGATAAGTCTCGATCATCTATGGTAGAGTTGTAGCCGCATTTTCGGCGTAGGCCGTCCGCTTGCGGACGCTCTTTCGCTTCCGGCCTCTCGTAGAAAGCGCCCGCAAGCGGGCTGCCTACGCGGTTACGACTTCGTTTGAACCCAAATCCCGCAGTTCGACGAACAAAGACGGAGTGTATTGAACCGCTAAATTTCGCTAAGCCTCGCTAAATCAACGCTTCGCTCCGTTACCTGAAACTCCATGGCCTCTTCACCCGCCGGGTGAAAAATGAAATTCGCAGTCCAAACGTCCTAGTCTTTCATTTAGCGATCCTTAGCGGTTTATCCATCTGCGGGATCTAAGTTGAACTGTTCTAGACCTAAACGCCGCAGTTGGAACCACGGATTTCAGGATAATTCACCGTCAACCTGCGGCGGGCCCAAGGCCCCCGGTCCACCCCGATCACTGAACGAGGACACGGCGCTATTTGAAAAGTTCGTCGCGAAGACGCAGGACGGCGAAGTGGCCGGCCGAAGGAGAGGCGGAAGAGAATCCCAGGATGCCTTGGCGAGAAGTCGCGGAATCGATCCCGCGCGCTCGGCCGCTTTTCGGGATAGCGCGTTTCCTCACTGTGGTGAGGAATGGCGGAGAGGGTGGGATTCGAACCCACGTTAGCCTTTCAGCTAAACCGCATTTCGAGTGCGGCGCGATCGACCACTCTGCCACCTCTCCGGTTGCAGGACGGCAGACCGTAGGGCTCGAGCGGCTGAACGGAAGCCGAAAAGTTGAGAGTTTCGAGTTCCTGCTCCTCGTCGCGCGACCACACCGCCCGGGGACCTGCCTGGGCCGGGCGCACCGGGACACGGGGGCCGCGATTTTTGGGGTTGGTATGCTTCCTTTCAGGGACAAAGGTCCCGACTTATGAAAGTCGTCCATGCGGCGAGTGAGCTCTTTCCTTACGTCAAGACCGGCGGTCTCGCCGACGCGGTGGCTTCGCTTGCGGGCGCCCTGGCCCAGCGCGGCCACGAGGTCGCGGTGTTCGTGCCGGGCTATCGGAGCGTCGTGGAGCATCCGGACGCCGCCGACGCGGAGACGCTGCTGCGGCCGAAGATCGAGATGGGCGATGTTTTCATGAGCGGCGAGATCCGGTCGTTTTCGCCGCGCGAGGGCGTGACCGTGTATCTCGTGTGCCGCGACGAGTTTTTCGACCGGCGCAATCCCTACGGCACCGGGGAGCGCGATTTCGAGGACAACCACCATCGCTTCATTTTCTTCTGCAAAGGCGTCGTGGAGACGATGCGGCTGTTGAGGATGAACGCCGACGCGGTGCATTGCCACGACTGGCAGACGGGCTTGCTCCCGCTGCTCCTGCGCCACGCCGAGCAGAGACATGGCGACATCCTGGCGATGCGCACCGTGTTCACGATCCACAATCTCGCCTTCCAAGGGGTGTTCCCGATGCGGTCCTTCTACCGGACGAATCTGCCGGAGGAGCTCATGGGCATCGATGGCGTGGAGTTCTACGGCCAGATGAGCATGATCAAGGCGGGCATCTTGTTTTCCGACCGGGTCACGACCGTCAGTCCGACCTACGCCCAGGAAATACAGACCCCCGAATACGGCTGCGGATTGGAAGGCGTGGTGGCGGCGCGCGCCGACGATCTGCGCGGCCTCATCAACGGGGTGGACAAGACGATCTGGAATCCGGCCACGGACGCCCTTCTGCCGGCGACCTACACGATCGAAAATCTGAAGGGCAAATGGACCTGCCGCGAGGAGTTGCTGCGACGCCACGGCTTCGACCCTGATTTCGGCGGGCCCGTTTTCGGCATGGTGTGCCGTCTGACGGCGCAGAAGGGCGTCGATCTGGTGCTGGCGAACCGCGAGTTCTTCAAACGGGAGAACGTGCGGCTTGTCGTGCTCGGACGAGGCGACGCGGAGCTGGAGAAGGGCCTGCGCGAGCTGGCCCAGGCGATGCCGAAGCGCGTGGCGCTTTGCGCCAAGCTCGACGAGACGATGAGCCACCTGGTCACAGCGGGCAGCGATTTTTTCCTCATGCCCTCCCGTTTCGAGCCCTGCGGCCTGAGCCAGATGTATTCCCAGATCTACGGCACGGTCCCGATCGTGACCCGCGTCGGCGGGCTGGCGGACACGGTGGTGGACTTCGACGAGGAGCCGAAGCATGGCACCGGTATCCAGGTTCCGCTTACGCCCGAGGGATTGCTTTCGGGGCTGGAGCGCGCGCTGCGGCTGCACCGGAACGTGAAGAAGCTCGTCGACGTGCAACTGCGCGGCATGCGGCGCGACTTTGGCTGGGGCGAGACCGTCCGCGCCTACGAGGCGATTTACGCGGACGAGGAGTGAGGCGACCGGGTTTGCCGGCCGGGATCGGGGTCAGAAACGGGCGGTGAAGCGGGCTCCGATCACGCGGGGGTTGCCGCGCACGGTGGTCGGAAGGCCGAAGGCGGCCCCGAGGTTGCCGGCGTCGATCAGGTAGTCGCGGTCGAGGAGATTGTCGGCGTAGAGAGCGGCTTCCCAGAAGCCGCGGGCGGGGCGGTAGGCGAGGGTGAGGTTGACCAGGCCGTATCCGCCTTGTCGGAGGCGGCCGCCGGAGCGGGCGTTGTCGTCCTCGAAAAAGGCCTCGGACCTGTATTGCCAGACCGGTGACAAATAAAACGCGCCGCGGTCGAAGGCGGGGATCGCGGCGGTGCCTCCGAGCGAGACGGCGTGGCGGGAGGCGAGGCGAAAGGTGTTGCCGGCGTAGGCCTGGGGGGCGCCGTCCTCGTCGAGGGCGGAGAAGCGCGCGTCGGTGAAGCCGTAGGAGGCGAAGAGGGCGAGACGGCGGTTGACGGTGCCGTTGACGGTGGCGTCGACGCCCTGGCCGCGGGCGCGGCCGCCGTCGGCGGGGGAGACGACGCCCGGGGCGGTGACGACGTTGGTCTGGAAACCGTCGTAGTAGTATTGAAAAGCGGATACGGAGTAGCCGGCGCGGCCGGACGCGACGGCGCCCCGGAGACCGGTCTCGTAATTGACGACGGTTTCCTCGTCGAGGCGGACGGGCGCGAGGGTGGAGCGGTCGTGGCCGAGGCTGGGCGGGCGGCGGCCGCGGGAGACGGCGGCGAAGGCCTCGTGGGTCTTGGTCAACTCGTAGCGGGCGTGGACGCGGCCGGACCAGCCGATGTTGTCGTCGGTCGAGGCGAGCCGTCCGGCGGTGGGTCGGTAGACGTTGTTGGTGGAGCCGTCGGTGAGGATGAAGCCGATGGTGCCGGCGCCGGAGTCGGGGTTGTCGTAGCCCGACTCGATGGACTCGGCGGTGAGGCGGAGGCCGCCGCCGACGGAGAGGCGTTCGGTGAGCCGGTAGTCGACGTTGCCGAAGAGGTCGATGGAGCGGTATTCGTTGTCGGTGAAGTAGCCTTCGGTGTGACGGGCGTCGAGCGGGGCTCCGGCGAGGGCGGAGAGCGCCTGGAGCTCGGCAGGGAGGAAGGGGAGCGCGAAGTTGGCGAACTCGGGGGGAAGCGTGCCGGGCAGGGCGGAGTCGGGGGCGAAGGGGTCGAGCGGCGGGACGCCGGCGTTGGCGAGGGCGGAAGGCAGGCCGGCGTCGATCAGGCCTTGGCGGAAGGGACCGGAGAGGACGGACCAGGCGCGGCGCTCGTCGGTGCGGATGATGATGTGTTGGCGGCCTTTCTCCAGGAAGGCGCCGGCGCCGAGGGTGGCGGTGAGTTTTTCGCCGGAGTCGAAGTCGAGGCGGATTTCCTGGCCGAGCTGTTCGGAGCGGTGGTCGGTGCCGAGCTCGAAGAGGTAGAATCGGGAGCCGTCGCCGTCGTATTCCTCGTGCATGTCGAACTGGCGGCCGGCGGTGGTGGAGGTGAGTTTCCACTCGGGGGAGAGCTTGGCGCGGAGCGTGGCGGAGAGGCTCTCGATGGAGCGCTCGGAGCCGAGGGCGCCGCCGCGGTTGAGCTCCGCGGCGGAAAAGGGATCGGTGTCCCCGGAGGACGTGGGCACGTCCATGCTTTTGAACGCGGTGCCGCCGGGCGTGTCGCGCTGGAGATTGAAAGCGACGTCGAGCGTGGTGCTTTCGGCGGGTTGCCAGCGGAGCGAAGCGCGGAGGGCGGAGGTCTCGGCGTCCTGGAGGGAGGGCGCGCCGGGGGCGAGGTTGTCGACGTAGCCCTCGTGTTCGGTGGCGTGGACGGCGACGCGGACGAAGAGTTTTTCGGCCACGACGGGGGTGTTGACGAAAGCGTCGAAGGAGCGGGTGGCGTAGTCGCCGACGGAGAGGCTCGTGCCGGCGGACTTTTCGTTTCGAGCGGGGTTGGAAACGAGGGAGACGGCGCCGGCCTGGACGTTGCGGCCGAATCGGGTGGGCTCGGGTCCCTTGTGGACGTCGACGCGTTCGAGGTCGAAGAGGGCGACTGAGGCTCCGCTGGTGCGGGAGATGGGCACGCCGTCCTGATAGACGGAAACGCGTTCCTCGCTGCGCGGGTCGACGTTGTCGGTGGTTATGCCACGGATGCCGTAGCTTGGGTTCACGATCGCTTGTTCGCTGGCGAAGAAACCCGGGACGAAGGGAGCGAGGGCGGAGACGGTATCGATGCGGTTCCGGGAAACGAAGTCGCCGTCGTGGGTGGCGACGGCGGCGGGCGGGGAGACGCCGAGGGGATCGAGCGGGGCGGCGTTGACCACGAGCGGGGGAAGCTCGACCACGGACGCGGAGGTCGCTTCGGGAGGGGCGGTTTGCCCCGAGGCGCGGGGTGTCGGTTCGGCGGAGACCGCGGCCGGGGTGAGGCCGAGGAGAAGAATCGGGGCGGCGCGAAGCATGGACCCGCGCAGGCAAGGTGAGCGCGCGGCCGGGAGCAAGTGCCGGCCGCGATGGGCGGCGCGCGGCTCTATTTCGAGGAACGCTGGCGCCAGGCGAGCCACACGACGGCGGCGGCCACGAGGTCGGTGCTCGCGACGGCGAGGCGGAGCGGGAGGGGAATCGAAATCGGAAGAACGAGCACGATCAAGGCGGCGCCGAGGAGGAACCACATGGCGACGCGGAGCAGGCGGAGGCGGTCGGAGGAGGTGGGCACGGGGAGAGAGCGTGGCGGGGGGCGAGGAGCGGGGAGCGCGGCGGGGGGCTCAGGGGGCGACGGGCAGGCGTAGTCGCATGGTGGTGCCGCCGGGGCCGGTGGCGTGGAGGGCGATGTCGCCGTGGTGGGAGAGGAGGATGCGCTTGGCGATGGCGAGGCCGAGGCCGGTGCCGTCGGAGCGACCGGAGAGAAAGCTGTCGAAGATGTGGTCGGCGATCTCGGCGGGGACCCCCGTGCCGGTGTCGATGACGTCGATCACGGCCTGGCGCGCGCCCTCGTGCTCCTCGATGAAGGCGCGGACGGTGATGGCGCCGCCCTGCGGCATGGCGTGGGTGGAGTTGAGAAGGAGGTTGAGCAGGACCTGCTGGAGCTGGCCCTTGTGGACGTCGACGTGAACGGGTTTCTCGGGCGGGGCGAAGGCGAGGCGGATCTTGCTTTGCGCGAGCTTGAGGCGGATGAGGACGAGGGTGTCGCCGATGATGTCGGCGAGGGACCAGCGCGAGTGGAGCGAGGACGGGGCCTTGGCGAACTGGAGGACGCGGGAGACGATGGCCTCGAGCTGGTCGAGCTTTTCGCCGATGACGCGGACGTCGGTGCGGCGGGGATCGTCCTCGGGGAAGTCGAGGCCGAGGTAGCCGTAGAGGAGCTTTATGACCGTGAGGGGATTGCGGATCTCGTGGGCGATCTCGGCGGCGAGGAGGCCGAGGGTGGTGAGCTGCTCGTTCTTGCGGAGGGTGTCCTCGCTCTGGAAGACGCGGGTGTAGAGCCGGGAATTTTGAAGGGTGACGGCGGCGAGCGACGAGAAGGCGGAGAGCAGACGTTTCTCGTCGTTGTTGTAGCGATGGGGGTGGTCGGTGAAGACGCAGAGGACGCCGACGGCCTCGTTTTCCCAGAACATGGGGACGGCGAGGAGGGATCGGAGGGCGGGGTGGCGGGGGAGGTCGACGACGTCGATGTATTCGGGCGACTGGACGTTGAGGAACTCGAGATGGCGGCGGGTGTGGAGGGTCGCGCCGACGAGGCAGGAGTCGACGGGAAGGTCTCCCTCGGGCAGCGGCGCGTCGGGGGCGCCGGCGAGCGAGACGGCGCGGAGACAGCGCCGGGCGGGGACGTATTCGAAAAGCAGCGACGCGCGGGCGGCGAGGAGGCCGAGGGTGTCGCGCGTGATGGCGTCGTGCAGCTCCTGGCGCTCGAGCTTGGTGACAAGGGTGAGGCCGGCGGAGACCAGGTTCTCGAGCTGGCGGGCCTTGCCGTGGAGGTGCTGGAGCTGCCAGAGGCGGAGCAGGACGTGGGTGCTTTCGCGGGCGACGGTGACCAGGCCTTCGAGGTGGGCGGGCGTGAAGCCGCCGACGACGTCGCTGTCGAGGTTGATGACGCCGAGGATCTGGTCGTTGTCCGGGACGAGCGGGGCGGTCATTTCGGAGCGGATCTCGGGGCGGACGGGGATGTAGCGGGGGTCGGCGCGGACGTCGGGCACGAGTTGCGGGCGGCCGTGGAAAGCTACCCAGCCGGTGATGCCCTGGCCGGGGCGGAGGACGACTTCGTCGATGTCGGCGGGCATGCCCTGGTGGACCTCGACCTCGAGTTTGCCGGTGTCGGGATTGAGAAGGGCGATGGTGCCGGAGGCGGCGCCGAAACGGGCGATGGCGAGGCGGAGAATCTCGACCATGGCGGCGCGCGGGCTCTCGGCGGTGGCGGCGAGGCGGCTGACGGCGTGGAGCAGCGCGGGATCGGCGGCGGATGCGGAGGCGGCGGGCGGCTGGACGGCGTGGTCGGCGGGCATGGCGCAATGGCCGCAAGAAGGCGCGAGGGATGCAAAAACAGAAACGGGGCGGCCGGATATTCGCGCGTTGATCGATCTTTTGGTCACGGAGGACACGGAGCGCGACACAGAGGGCACGGAGGTCGAGCCGGGGAGGACGATCCGAGGCGATCCACGGACAAGGCCATGAAGATGATCGATCACCGATTTTCGGAGAAAGAGGGGCTCGGCCGTGGTCGGGAACTCCGTGTCCGCGCTCTGTGTTCCCCGTGGCTAACAAGGGGGGAGGGAATTGAGAGAGCGGGGATGCGAAGGCCGGGATTGAAAGAGACGAAGGGATTTGGTTTCTGCGGAGATGGGCTCGCAGTTTTGTCTTCGCATAAACGAGGGGCTTGAGTTGCGGCAGCGGGTTCCGGAGGACGCGGAGGAGTTGTTCGCGTTGACGGAGGCGAACCGGGCGCGGTTGCGGGAGTGGTTGCCTTGGCTGGACGGCTGCACGCGGGTCGAGGACACGCGGGCAAATATCGAAGCAACGCTGAGGCAGGCGGAGGCGGGGACGGGCCTGGCGGTGTGTCTTTGGAGCGAGGGGCGGATCGCGGGCGTGGGCGGCTACAACGTGATCGATCGGGCGAATTTGACCGGGCACATAGGTTACTGGCTGGGCGGGGAGTTCGAGGGGCGCGGGTTGATGACGGCCGCGAACCGGGCGCTCGTGGCGCATGGTTTCACGGTGCTGGGCTTGCGGCGGCAGACGATAGCGGCGGCGACGGGCAATGTGCGCAGCCGCGCGGTGGCGGAGCGGCTGGGCTTTGCGATGGAGGGAGTGCTGCGCGAGTCGGAGATGCTTTACGGGCGGAGCGTGGACCACGCGCTGTATGCGCAGACCTTGTCGGCCTGGGGGCGGGCGGGAGGCGGAGTGGAGAGCGGCGCAGGGGCGCGGCCCATGCCGCGCGCGATGACCGTGGCCGACCTGCCGGAGGCGTTGGCGTTGTGGAACGAGACCGAGGGGATGGGGCTCACCCGGGACGAAACGCAGCCGATGCTCGCGGGTTTTCTCGCGAGGAACCCCGGGCTGAGCGCGGTGCTGCGCGGATCGGACGGGGTCCTGATCGGCGCGGTGCTTGCAGGGAGGGACGGCCGGCGCGGTTTTCTGTATCACCTGGCGGTGGCGCCGGCTTGGCGGGGACGCGGCGCGGGTCGATCCTTGGTGGAGTTTGCCTTGGCGGGGTTGCGGGCGGCGGGCATCGCGCGAGCCCTGATCCTGGTCTATTCCGGCAACGAGGCGGGGAAGGCTTTTTGGCGCAAGCTGGGCTGGGAGGCGCGGGAGGACGTGCGGATGATGCAGAAGAAGTTGTGAGCGGGCGGGCGGTTGCGGAAGCGAGAGGCGGTCGTGACCGCCCGCCGTTTCCGCGCGCCTGAATTTTTTGGGAAAAAGCGCTTGCGCTGCTTTTCCGGACCTTGCTTTCTCTCGCCTCCCATCACGCAGCTGTAGCTCAATTGGATAGAGCATCTGACTACGGATCAGAAGGTTTG
>CBINJQ010000187.1:0-8428 GCA_966251015.1 uncultured Akkermansia sp.
CGCCGACCGTCCGGCGGCCGATGGAGCGGTTGTCGACAGAGCGGTCTACCAGCCGATATTGGCCACCCGCGAGATCAAGGTCGTGGAACGGGTTCCTTCGGGACGGGCGATTTTGCTCAAGCTCGGGGGCTTGAAACGCGTTCATCAGCCGATGCGCGACGGATCGACCGCGGCCACCGAGCCGGTTCCGGGCGATGCCAAGGAGAATACCGTGCTGGTGCTTCTCACCGTGGCGGAAGCGTCGTCTTTGGCCGGGTCCGCTCTCTGATCCTCGAAGCATTTCCGACTGCTTGTCCCCAACCGATGAATCTTTCCGAATACCTGCCCCTGTTTGCCGATCTGATGTTGAAGAGCGTGGCGGTCGCCATGCTGGCCTGGATGGCGGTTCGGTGCTGGCGCGGCGCGTCGGCGGCGAATCGTCATCTCGTCTGGCTGGCGGCCTTCGGCGTGCTGCTGGCATTGCCTTTCACCACCGCGCGATTGACGAGCGCGACCAACCGCAGCGAAGGCGTCGCGACCGTGGTCGTGTTGGAGTTGCCCGCCAGTTCGCCGGAGCCTCGTGCGGCGGCGCCTGCGGCCGTCTCGGAAGCCGGGCCGGCGCTCGGTTGGCGGGTGACGACGGGCCGGTTGCTCGGTCGATGGCGCGAAGGGCTTGTGCTGCTGTGGCTCGGCGGCGCGGTGCTGTTGCTGGCTCGGCGGATGGCCGGGGCGGTGCGGCTGCGTGTCCTGAAACGCCGGAGCACTGTCGTGAACGACGCGCGTCTCGAAACGTGGGCCGCGCGCATCGCTCGTGACAACGGTCTCGACGCTTCGCCCGAGCTGCGAATTTCGGCCGAGTTTCCGGTCGCGATCACGTGGGGAACCTGGCGTCCGGTGGTGATGCTTCCGAGTGGCGCGCCCGACTGGCGCGATGAGCGGATCGAATTGATGCTCCGCCACGAACTGGCGCACGTGGCGCGACAGGATTGCCTGGCGCGCCTGCTCGGTCAGCTGGCCTGCGCGCTCTATTGGCCGAATCCGCTCGTGTGGTTTGCCGCGCGACGGCTGCGGTTGGCGCAGGAACAGGCGTGCGACGACCGCGTGTTGGCGGCGGGCGCGGAGGCGTCGGTTTACGCGGCCGAGTTGTTGGCGGCGGCGCGGGCTTGGGGAACCCGGGCGACGTGCGGCGGCGCGGTGTCAATGGCGGAGCCGTCGACCTTGGAGCGACGCATCCTCGGGGTGCTGGGCGCCGCCCGGCGGGACGGAGCGCGTCGTGGCGCGATGTTCGCCGCCTGGTTGGCGGCGGGCGCGGTTTTGGCGGGATGCTCGACGGTGAGGGTGGGGGAGCGTTCTTCTTCCGTGTCTAGTTCCTCGGGGGTGACGATTCGTCCGCTCGCGGAGGGGGGGCCGGTGTCCTCGCTGGGTGTGCAAACACCGCCGGCCGATCATCGGGCGGTTGAGATCGACGTGAAATTTGTCGAACTGGACGGGGTTGGAGAGGAGTTTGACGCCGAGAAATTTTTCCGAGGGGCGCTTGCCCCGGGCGCCACGACGAGCGAGGCGGTGCTTGGTCATTTGCAGGAGGCGGACGCGACCGGCCGTGTGCGCGAGATTTCCGCGCGGGCGGGGGTTACGGTTTTGTCGGCGCCCAAGGTCACTGTTTTGAACCGGAATCGGGCGACGATCTCGGTGGTTCAGGAGCTCCGCTATCCGAAGTTTTTCGATAAAGTGGTGATCGACGAGAAAGCGGAGTTCGAGACCCGCAACGTCGGCGTGGAGGCCTCCGTTTTGCCGGGCATCCTTTCCGACGGAAGCGTGGCGCTGGAACTTCAGACCATGATTCGCGAACTCGAGGGCTATGTGTCCGACCCCGCGTTGGATCTGGATGCTCTCGCCAAGATGGCGCCTCCGGCCGGCGAATCCGCGACGGCGGAGTCCGCGGTGAAAGCCGCCATTTTCGTTCCCGTGTTCATGGAGCAGGCGGACGCCGCCGCGATCGTCCTGCGTCCCGGGCAGGTGGCGGTTTTGCGGGCCGCCGACAAAAAGATGGCGCTGCCGGAGCACGCTCCCGAGTGGGCGAAGCGGGCGGCTTTGGCTGAATCGGGCAAACCCAAGGGGCGCGGAGCGACGGGTCGCCCGACCGCGCTCATTTTGGTCGGCGCCAAGGTGATCACGCCCGGCCCGACTCGTTGATCTACGGGCGCCGGCGCCGATTCTGCGCTTTCCCCGCAGGCCCGACTCGTGGTTGGGTGGAGGATGCGACGCCCGTCCTGTTCCTCAGGCGCGGGCTTTGCGGTCTCCTTTTTCCATGTCCGTTTCTTCCTCCGGTATCGTTCATCTCGTCGGCGCAGGCGCCGGCGACCTCGGCCTTTTCACCCTCCGCGCCAAGGAGCTTATCTCCGCCGCGGACGTGCTCGTCTACGACTACCTCGTCCATCCCGAGGCCGTGAAATGGTGCCGCGCCGAGTGCGAGGTGATCTACGTCGGCAAGAAGGCCGGTTGCCACACGGTGCCGCAGGACGAGATCGAGGCGCTTCTCGTGAAGCACGCGCAGGCGGGCAAGAAGGTCGTGCGCCTCAAGGGCGGCGATCCGTTCATCTTCGGCCGCGGCGGAGAAGAAGCCCGCACGCTCGCGAAAGCCGGCGTCGCCTTTGAGATCGTTCCCGGGGTCACCGCCGCGCTCGCCGCCGGCGCCTATGCGGGCATCCCGCTCACGTTCCGCAACGTCAGCACCTCGCTGGTTTTTCTCACCGGCCACGAAGATCCGACGAAGAGCGGCGGCGCGCAGGTGGATTGGCGCGGCTTTGGCGCGCTGAAAAACACCACTCTGGCGATCTACATGGGCATGAGCCGGCTCGCCCACATCCTGGCCGAACTGCGCGCCGGGGGACTTCCTGCGGAGACCCCGGCGGCGGTCGTGCAATGGGCCTCGCTTGGTCGCCAGCGCAGCGTGAGCGGCACCGTGGCGGACCTCGCGGCCCGCGTGGCCGAGGCGAAGCTGGAGGCGCCGGCGATCATCTTCATCGGCGAGGTCGTGCGCGACCACGAGGCGATAGACTGGTTCGAGCACCTGCCGCTCTTCGGTCGTCGCGTCGCGATCACCCGCACGCGCGACCAGAACAGCGAGCTGCGCGAGAAACTCGAGGCGCTCGGCGCCGAGGTGCTCGAGCTGCCGCTGATCAACATCACGAAGGACGTGTCCAAATACGGACTCGTGGAGATTCTCGCCGAGCTCGGCAGCTACGACTGGATCGTGTTCACGAGCGCGAACGGAGTCCGCTACTTTTTCGAGGAGTTCTACAAGGGCTTCGGAGACGTGCGCGCGCTCGGCCTGATCCGCTTCGCGTGCATCGGCCGCGCGACGGCGCGCGAGATCGAGAAACATCACATCCGCGTCGAGTGCATGCCCGACACCGCGACCGGCGCGTCGCTGGCCGACGCGCTGATCGAGACCGGCAGCCTGGACAGCGCGAAAATCGTCGTCGTCACGGGCAACCTGAACCGCGACAAGCTGGTCAAGAAACTCGAGGCCGCGCGCGCCATCGTGGACCGGCTCCCCCTCTACAAGACGGAGAAAACCGATCTGACGAACGATCCCGTCGCGGACGATTTCCGTCAGCGCGGCGCGGACGCCATTCTGTTCGCGAGTTCCTCGGCGGCCGAGAGCTACCACGCCCAGGCCGGTTCGCTGGCCATCGCGCCGGGGGCGAAGGCGCCCCTGATCGGCAGTATCGGCGAACAGACTACAGAGACGCTGGTCGACCACGGCATGACGCCCGACTTCGTCGCGGCGAAGCCGAGCCTGGACGCGTTGATCGAGGCTTTGGCCGGACGCTTGCGCTGAACCGCGCCGTGACGGGAGCGCCCGGCGGCGTTTGAGCCGAGGCGGGGGCGTCGCCGTGGTCGGCCGCTGCGGGGCCGCCGCGCGCATGGATTCGGGGCTTATGCGAGACCGGAGTGTTTCTTGTGGCGCTCCGACGGGAGGGTTTCGGCTTCATCCGTCCTTACTTAGGTGAAGTGCGAAGACGGGGATTAACGAACTTGTAAATTTCAAGGCAGCAGGGGTCTAAACAACGATAGTAATCGTTTTTTTCCCTAAGAGGGGCAGGGTCGGATTAGGGTCTTATACCTACCCGCTTTCCGGTCCCCTAACTCTTTCGTGTCCATGTCTCTCCCTTGGTTTCAACGTATGGTCGGTGCATCCCGCCCGAGCTCCAGCCGGGTGCGGCGCGAAATTCTCGTGGTGGACGACCAGGCGGAGGTGCGGGCTGTTCTGCAGGACATGTTGGAGCGGCTGGGCTGGGAGGTGAGGACCGCCGGAGGGGAAGATGAGGCGCTCAAGATCCTGGCCGGCCACGCGGACGACATCGGACTGGCTTTGATCGACGTCATGATGCCGGAGTGCGACGGGGTGAGCCTGGCGCTCCGTTTGCGGCAGATTCATCCCGGCCTCGCCGTCGTGATGCTCAGCGGGATGCTGAAGGACGAGACGCGATGGGTGATCAGCGAGCAGGGGTTCCGGTTTTTGCCGAAGCCCTTCGCGTTTGCGGAGCTTACCGCGCTGTTGACCGAAGTCATGGGGGATGCGCGGCCCGGAGACACGCGCGGCTGACAACATTTTCACCGCCATGGAACAGAACCTTTTGCTGACCGCGGAACAGTTGAAGTTGAGCGCCGAGCTTCAGAGCGGCTGGTGTTCGCGCGGGGGCTTCGTGATCAAGAACGTGCCGGCGCAGGTGTATATGGCGGTGAACCGCGAGCAGGCGGTGGTGCTCGACGCTTTCGCCGAAGGGGCGACGGTGCCGGAGGTGTTCGCCCGTTTGCTCCGCGAGCGCCGCTGTCCGCCTTTGCGGGAGTTTTACGAACTTGTTTTGAAGGCGGTGCAGGCTGGCATCCTGTGCTCCGGCCCTTCTCGGCGGCCGCCGCGGAGCGCCCTCAACTGGCCGGGTTGGCAACCGCCGCACGGCGCGCTGGGGCTGGCGGCCGCCACCGCGTTTGCCGCGTTGATCGGCCTGGCCTGGCGGTCATTGGAGACGACCGGGGACTGGAGCATGGCGGGCGTGATCGCCGGTTCGTTGGTGGCGCTCGTCGGGCTGTTCGCGGGTCAGGCCTTGGCGGCGACGATACTCGCCGGCGCGGGCGGGGAGATCTACGGGCGTTCCGTTAGCAAATCCCTTTTTTTAAAGCACCTGCGTCTTGATTTGCGGGACAGGCTGCTTCTGCGCCCGATGGAGCAGGTCTTGATCCTGCTCGCGGGACAGGCCCCGCTTTCGCTCATCGTGCTCGCGGCGCTGGTATGGGCGCCGTCGTTGGTCCCGCCCTTGGGCTTGGCGTGGATGTTTTTGTGGCGTCCGTGGGGAGGTGGTTTGGCGCAGGGGCTCGCGGCGCTGCTCAGCCGGACTCCTAAACTGGATACCGACTCGAATTTTCTCTTCCACCCCAACCAGCGCCCGCAACTGCATTGGCGGCCATGGTGGAAACGTTGGGACTGGCGGGTGTGCGCGATCGAGCTGGCGTGGGCGGGGATATGGACGGTGTTTCTCGCCAAAGTCGTTTTGGGCGCGATGGGCGTCGGGTTTTACGAGGCGGTCTCGAGGGATTGGGGTTATTGGTCGACGGCGTTGCAGGCCGTGTTGGCCGGACTTCTCATCGTTTCCATCGCCCTGATGCTCCGTCGCTGGAGGACGGGTTTGGCGCGGGTCTGGCATGACCTGCGGCAGCGCGTCGCCCGTTTCCGGCGTCGGCGCAAGGAATTCATGTTCCCCGAGACCGAGGCGGATCTGCTGCGCATCGCGGCCGCGCATCCGCTTTTCTCCCTGCTCAACCCGCTGGACAGGCTGGCGCTTGTCCGGGAGTGGAAGCCCGTGACTTTCGCGCCGCGCTCCGAGGTGACGACGCGGAGCGAGGACGGAGGGGTGGTCGGGCTTATACTCTCGGGACGTCTGCTCGCGCTGCGGAGCGCGTCCAGCGGCCGGCGCGTGCCCGCGTTTTCGTTCGAGGAGGAGGATCTGTTCGGCGTGCCGTCCTGTCCGGGCGACGAAGGTCGGTCGGAGGGCGCGCTCGAGCTTCGGGCGGCCACGCCGGTTTTCGCGATGCTCATGCCTTCCGGGCTCTTCCGGAGCCGGGTGTCCGACAAGCTTGGCGCCGCGCTGGTTCACGACCTTTCCTATAGAAGGGCGTTTCTCCAGCGGCTGAAAGTTTGCGCGCACTGGGACGCGCATGCCGTGGGGCGTTTCGCTCGGCTGGCGCAAGTCGTGTCCTATGCCGACGGCGAGGTGATCTTGCGCGAAAGCGAGGATCCGCGGTGGTTTTATATCGTTTACCAAGGGATCGCCCACGTGCGGCGGCAAAACCGTTCGCTCGCGCGGCTCAAGGCCGGCGATTTCTTCGGCGAGATCAGCTTGCTGCAAAGCAGCGCATCCACGGCCGAGGTGGTCGCCCAAGGCGCGGTGCGTTGTCTTCAGATCGATCGCAACAGTTTCCTGCGTTTCATGACCCACAATCACCACGTGGCGCTGGCGTTGGAACGGATCAGCTCGATACGCCTCGGCCATCCCGTCTTTCCCCTCGATACCGGACGATCCGTGTCGGCGCATCCATTCACCAGGGAAACGCGTCGGCAAGGCGTCTGCTATTCCTGAAGCGGCCGCGGCGGGTTGCGCAAAACAGGTTTGGTTTTCGCGGGGGTTCTTGGTTGGGTGACCCTTCGCCATGAAAGTCCCCTTCCTTGATCTGTCGCTCCAGCATCGCGCGCTTCGCGAACAGGCGCTCGCGGCTCTTGCCGCCACCTACGACGCGACGCGTTTTTGTCTCGGCAAGGACGTGGATGATTTCGAGGCGGCCTTCGGTCGGACGCTGGGCTATCCCAAGACGCTTGGCGTGAACTCCGGCACCTCGCCACTGCATGTCGCCGCGGTGCTTGCGGGGTGGGGCCCGGGCGACGAGGTGATCGCGCCGCCCTTCACCTTTATCTCGACCGTCTGGGGTATCAGCTACGTCGGGGCCACGCCGGTTTTCGTGGACGTGGACGAGGCTACCTTCCTGCTCGATCCCGCGAAGATCGAGGCCGCGATCACGCCGCGCACCAAAGGCATAGTCGCGGTGCATCTTTTCGGTCTTCCGGCGAACATGGACGCGATCCTGGCCATCGCGAAGAAGCACGATCTCTTCGTCGTCGAGGATTGCGCGCAGGCGGTCGGCGCCACATGCGGCGGCACGCCGGTCGGGCTTCTTGGCGACGCCGGCACGTTCAGCTTTTACCCGACGAAGAACCTCGGCGGTTGCGGCGAGGGCGGCGCCTTCGTTTCGCGACGCGACGACCTTTTTGAGAAGGCCAGGCTCCTTCGCGTGCATGGCTCGGGCCGCCGCTACTATCACGAACACGTCGGGTTCAATTTCCGCATGGACGGGTTTCAAGGCGCCTTGCTCAACGTGAAGCTGCCCCGCCTCGCCGGTTGGACCGCGCGCCGCCGCGAGATCGCGAACAAGTATCTTGCCGGGATCAAACACGCCGACGTGCGTCTGCCGGTCGGAAAAACCGCCGACGGCGAGAGCGTCTGGCACCAGTTCACAATCCGGCACCCGCGCCGCGACGCGCTGCGCGAGCACCTTGCGAAATGCGATGTCGGCACTGATCTCATCTACCCGGTGCCGCTGCACCGCCAGGCGTGTTACGCTTCGCTTGGCTACAAAGAGGGCTCGATGCCGGTGGCGGAGCGCGCCTGCGCGACCGTGCTGAGCCTGCCGATTTTCCCGGAGCTGACCGACGCGCAGGTCGAGCACGTGATCGCGTCGATCAATTCGTTTTAACCAATCCGAAGGGTAGGGCGGGACCGCCGGTCGATGCATCGGCGGTCCCGGCGGTCCCGTCCTACCTCCAATCCTTTTCCATGATCGGCGACATTCATTTCAAGCTTTGCGGCATCAAACGCGTGGAGGACGCGCGTCTGGCCGCGGAGCTGGGCGCGGATTTTCTCGCGTTTAATTTCTATCCGAAATCTCCCCGCTACCTCGCCCACGAGACCTACGAGGCGTTGGCGTCCGCCCTGCCAAGAGGGCCGAAGCGGGTGGCGGTGATGGTGGAGCCTTCGCTGGAGGAGCTCGCCCGCGTTCGATTTGTGCGTTTCGAGTTTTTCCAGATCCACGCGCGCCACGACCTGCCGCTTGAAACGGTTCGCGCGTGGAGCGAAGCGGTGGGCGGCGCCGCAAATCTCTGGTTGGCGCCGAAGCTGCCGCCGGGGGCGGCGTTTCCCGAAGCCTGGCTGCCGCTGGCGGACACTTTTTTGGTGGATACCTTCCACACCGAGGGTTTCGGCGGTTCCGGCCGGACGGGTGATTGGGCGGGTTTCGCGCGTTTGGCCGGGACGTATCCGGGCAAACGCTGGATTCTCGCCGGCGGTCTGAATCCTGAGAACGTGGTCCCGGCGATCGCCGCGAGCGGCGCGCGCTT